>JBKKAS010000148.1:0-6051 GCA_046714595.1 Pyrinomonadaceae bacterium
GGTTACTGCGGCGACGGGGGTTCCGCTCGGAATCGCGGCCGGGGTATATCTCGAGGAATACGCTCGCAAGAATTGGATAACCAGTTTGATCGAAACGAACATCGCAAATCTAGCCGGCGTTCCTTCGATCATCTACGGTTTGATGGCTCTCGGTCTGCTCGTGTATCAGTTTCATCTCGGGCAGAGCGTTTTGACCGGTGGAATCACTCTCGCATTCCTTATCTTACCGATCGTTATTGTTGCAACGCGTGAAGCGCTCCGCTCAATCCCGCAGGGTATTCGCGAAGCTGCGTTAGCGGTCGGCTCGACGCAATGGCAAGTTGTCCGGTATCACCTGCTGCCTTATTCGACCGGCGGGATCCTGACCGGAATAATCATCGCCCTTTCAAGAGCCATCGGTGAAACCGCACCGCTTATAACGATCGGAGCGCTTACATTCATAGCATTTCTGCCGCCGTCGCCGATTCAGTCAGATCCGCCGTTTGTTAATGGTGAGTGGCTCTGGTCGCCTTTCTCGGTGCTGCCGATACAAATGTTCAATTGGGTATCACGCCCGGACCAGGACTTCATCGTTAACGCCGCAGCTGCCGGTCTCGTCTTGATCGCGATGACTCTATCCCTGAACGCGGTTGCAATTATCATCCGTTACCGAATGCGAAAGAAGGTGACCTGGTAGGAGACCATAAAGTGACAGGCGTGAATTTAGTAAATATTGACCCCGCCGCGATATCTGAGGTCGACGACCAACAAGGAGAGGCCGGCTCTCCGCCTTCCGAAAGTAAAGCGGACGTGCGCGACCTAAGTTTCTTTTACGGGCAGGTCCAGGCTCTCAAGCGGATCAATCTGAGTTTTGCCGAAAACAAAATAACCGCGATCATCGGGCCATCGGGTTGTGGCAAGTCGACACTTCTCCGATGCTTCAATCGTATTCACGACATTTATCCCAACATTCGGTACGAGGGCGAGATAATTTTGCATCCGAGCGGAACGAACATCGTCGGCCCTGACGTGACGCCGCTTGAGATGCGAATGCGTGTCGGGATGGTCTTTCAGAAGGCGACGACCTTTCCGAAATCTATTTTTGAGAATGTCGCTTTCGGCTTGCGTCTCCATGGTGATTCCGAGAAAAACATCCAGGAAGAGGTCGAGCGAGCGTTGCGGTCTGCTTTTCTTTGGGACGAGGTAAAAGACCGTCTAAAGAAGTCGGCATACACCCTCTCAGGCGGACAGCAACAGCGACTTTGCATCGCGCGCGTCCTCGCAACAACGCCGGAGATTCTGCTGTTCGACGAGCCTACGTCAGCGCTTGATCCGAACGCGACTCAGAAGATCGAGGACTTGATCATCAAGCTCAAAGAGCAGGTGACCGTTATCATTGTCACGCACAATATGCAGCAGGCCGCGCGCGTATCCGACAATACTGCATTCATGTATCTAGGCGAGCTTATCGAGTTCGACTCGACGCGAAAGATCTTTCAGAGTCCGGCGCAGAAACTTACTGAGGACTACATTACGGGCCATTTTGGATAGGAGCGATCACACACTGCAAGCGAAGATAAGTATTTCAAATTTAAATTTCTTCTACGGAAAGGTGCAGGCCCTGCATGACATTACGCTCGAGATCCCCGAGCGCCAGATCACAGCCTTTATCGGACCTTCCGGATGTGGGAAGTCTACGTTTCTCCGTACCCTGAATCGGATGAACGACACGATCCCGCTGGGACGGGTTGAAGGCGACGTCATTATCGATGGTGAAAATATTTACGCGCCGGGAACCGATGTCGTCGCGCTCCGCCGAAAGGTCGGCATGGTCTTTCAGAAGTCGAATCCTTTTCCGAAATCGATATTCGAGAATGTGGCGTATGGTATCAAGATAAATGGAATTCACTCGGGCAAGAGCGACCTCAATGAGCGCGTCGAAAAGGCATTGAGCGACGCTGCGTTGTGGACGGAGGTGAAAGACCGGTTGAACACCTCTGCTTTTAGCTTGTCCGGCGGACAGCAGCAGCGCCTGTGTATTGCACGGGCGCTGGCCGTTCAACCCGAGGTGATCTTAATGGACGAGCCGGCGTCGGCGCTTGACCCGATGGCGACACAGAAGATCGAAGAGCTCGTTGTAGAGCTCAAACGCGATTACACGATCGTCATCGTCACGCACAACATGCAGCAAGCGGCACGTGTCTCGGACCGCACGGCATTTTTCATGCTCGGCAAGATGGTCGAGTTCAATCCGACAATAAAGATGTTTCAGAACCCGGACGAGAAACTTACTGAAGATTACATAACGGGACGGTTTGGTTAGTTAGTTTCTAGTTTCTAGCTTCTAGGTTCTTGTTTCTTGCTTCAGTGAACTAGAAACCAGAAACGAGGAACCAGAAACTCAAATAAGGGCGTGTTAGGATAAATAAGAAATGGACCATCGAATTATTGACCAGCAACTAGATCACTTACGTGACAAGATTCTGCTTCTCGGGGGAGCGACCGAGACCGCGGTGCAGCGTGCAATGCAATCGCTCGTCGAGCGCGACAGCGAACTTGCGAAGCAGGTGCTTGAAGAAGACGAGATCATCGACCAAATGGAGCTGGAGATCGACCGGCTGAGTATCGAGATCCTTGCGCTTCAGCATCCGGCGGCGCACGATCTCAGATTCGTAATCTCGGTCGCGAAGATCACCCCGATCCTCGAACGGATCGCGGACCATGCCGGCAGCATCGCCCAGGCCGCTGTAATCCTGAACAACGAGCCGCACATCAAAGCCTATGTCGATTTTCCGGTAATGGCCCAGGCGGCGACCGAGATGCTCCGATCCGCCCTCGATGCATTCACGAACGAAGATTCCGAGCTTTCGCGACAGATCATCGAGCGTGACAAGTTCATCGACGATGCATATCATCGCGTGTTCGGCGAACTTCTTCAGATGATGGTCGAGAATCCGGCCGCGACCACCGGAGCCGCTCACCTCTTGTTCGTTGCCAAGCACCTCGAGCGCATAGGCGACTACGTCAAGGACATCTGCGAGCTCAATGTTTATCTGCGCGAGGCCGCTTTCATCAAGCACATGCCGCGCATCTGACCGGTTGAAATGGACGAAAAACTCGATAGACTTTCGACTGCCGTCAGTCTGACCGTTTTAGAGATAGACTTCCTTCCACGAAAGCTAATTCCTGCGTTTCTGATTGCAAACCTGATGTCGCCGGCGCTTTGGGCTTGGCGGAAGGAGAAGCAGGCGGGGAGCGATAAGGGGATCCTCTATAGTCCTAAGAACCGCCTCAATCAAATTCAACGATTCTTTCACCAATATACATTCACGAATATTGAGGGCGAGCCCGCTGGAGACCCGTGGGGACTCTTGCGCTGGACCGATGAAGAAGGACGCCTTGGAAAAGAATTCGTAGGCAAGATACGGCACGAATACCACGAGACCTTTGAGAGACTTCTTGGCGAAAATCCGGACTCTCAGTTTGGCCAGATTGTAGGTGAACCTTATTACAAACACGGACTGTTCCCACGCTTAAAGAACGAAACGCTCGAAGTAATGAATGCCTTTTCAGCGGTCAATCCGGAAGGCAAACGCTCAGGGAAATGTATTGGGCTTGGAATGCTATGGGCCGCAGCCCTTAATGTCTGGGGGAGATTCCCGCTCGATCAGATTGTGATCACCGGCAACCGTGCTCACATGTTTGTTTATCTCGACGTAGAGGACGGCCACCTTCTCAATAACACGAAGTGGTTCAGTACGACTCGAATCAACAATAAGTCGGAGCTGTCCGAGTTTGTCCGGATGGTGGCGTCCGGTACAGATACGACCTTCTTTTACAATCCGTCCAGTGGTATGTGTCACTGTCTTTCGCACACGTCTGAAATTCCATACAATCGCGTCAGCGATATCTATTCGGGAATAAGCGGATTCGTCGCTAATCCGCTAAGGCACCCAGATCCCGACTTGATCAACTATATTGAGCCTGCACACGCGATACCCGACACGGTAGGGTACGAATCTGCTGAAGAGTACGGCGAGGCAATTCAAGCCCTCGCCATGGAGTATCCGGACTCGATCTACGAGTACGCCCTCTATGCTTTTCGATTGCTGCCAGGAACGAACCACAAGGTCTATCTTCGTGCTGCGATGCGCGATTACAACGTGCAGCAGATCGCGGGAACCATTTCAAGCGTGGGGGATGCGCTGGAAGTCGTGAACCGTATCGAAGGAAGGGATTCTATCTTAGGGAGCCGTGACCGTATCGCAATGCCTGACGAAACGCTGTATTTCAAAACCGGCACCGATCGAGAGCGGGCCCTACTCCTTCATACTTTGCTTAGACATTCATCCGTAGCTGATCCGGAAAGCACTATTGAATTAACCGGTGATGAAAGCGTCGTCGTCCATCGACGCTCGTCGTACAAGCTTTAGATCAACACCACCGCGTCCGTCCAGTCCGAATTTTTTCTCAAACTAAGCGCGCGTCGTTCTATCTCAGCTTAATCTTTAGGTTAAAGCCGAGGGCGTGGACGTCCGCGGGCCGGCCCGTGCGGTTGTGCCGCCAAAGATAGAAAAACTCACCTGAAAGTTTGTCCGTGAATTTCTTTGCAATGCCCGGAGACAGGTCGTTGCGCGACCATTGCTTCGCCGCGAAGTCGTAATACGGTTCGTCCGCAATGAACGGAGTGAACAACTCCTTGCCATTACGGTTGACGGGAACACTGAACGTGAATTTGTTTCGGTAGCGAACCGAGTCGGCACGCGAGTGGCGAACCCGATATTCGATCCTGTTGCGGTCCTTTATCGAGAAGTGCTTGAACTTGTGTGAGAACCCAAGGTCGAAACGCATCCGGTGTTCGAAGTCTCTTCTACCGCGGCCCGGCTGCCCGGCGATATATAGGTAGGTCGGCGAAAAATTGAAGTTCTTGTTTAGGACAAGATCAAACCCACCGCCGATACGTTCGTCGACCGGCGCGAGACGATTCTGCCCGAGACGAAGCGAAGTGATGAATAAAAGCGACAAGCGATCGAAACTCTTGCCCTTTGGATCTTTTGCCTTGATGACCGGCAGAACAAACGTTGTTTCGTTCCAGATCTGAAAGTCGGTCTCGGGAACCGTGTTCTGCGCGAGTGCGGCCGAGGTTGAAATAACAAGCAGCGTCAATAAAGATTTAATTAATCTCATCGTAACGAGTTTATTACCATTCTGTAACATCGTACCGACTCGACACCCGGAAGTTAACATTTAGTTAACAAACGGTTACGGAACTGTCTTCGAGGTCAGTGGTGCCTGCAGCGAAACCATGGATAGCATTCAATAGACAGGCCCTACCGGCTCGGCTATATTTAACTCACTTCAAATTGACTGTTCCACCGGAGATAATTCTCTATGGCATTCAGCTTATTGCCGCGTGAAGACGTTTACTTCGACCTGTTCACGGTAACGCCGATAACGTTGTTCGGTGCAACTTACTTTGGCAGTCCGGTCTCTACTACTCACACCATCACCGGATCGATCGTCGGTGTCGGCTCGGCAAAGCGTTTCTCGGCCGTCAAATGGGGCGTCGCCGGACGGATTCTTTGGGCCTGGGTGCTGACGATACCCATGGCTGCACTGATCGCCGCATTGTCCTACGGCGTCATCTTACTAATTGAAAAGATCGTCGGCTGATCATGAATTCGCGGTTATGAATCATACACTGCCGCAACGATGTGTAGCCGAGTTTACCGGCACCGCTTTTTTGCTAACGGCGGTTGTTGGTTCGGGGATAATGGCCGAACGCCTTGCCGGAGGCAACATGGCGGTTGCTTTACTGGCAAACACGATCGCTACTGGCGGCGCCCTTGTCGCGCTCATTCTTACGTTTGGTCCGATCTCGGGCGCACATTTCAATCCGGCGGTTTCGATTTGCGATGCGTTCGCCGGCGGTTTTAAATGGCGAGAATGTTGGTGGTATCTCGCGTCGCAGTTTTCGGGTGCGATACTCGGAACCGTACTCGCAAACCTGATGTTCGAGCTGCCAGCCATTTTCGCATCGACAAAGATCCGCACCGGCCCGGCACAGTGGCT
>JBKKAS010000149.1:0-7553 GCA_046714595.1 Pyrinomonadaceae bacterium
GTCCACGTCGCACATGCTCTCGCGCTCGCGAAGGCAAAGGGCTACAAAGTTCCGGACGAGATGCTGAACAAGACTAAGCCGTACCTCAAGAATATCGAGAAGCATTTCGACGATGAATGGTACAAGAACTCGCCGCAGGTCCGTTGGACGATCTCGGCCTACGCGTTATACATCCGAGATCTGATGGGCGACAAGGACGTAGCGAAGGCGAAGAAGCTTCTGGCGGAGGCTGCCGCGACCACCCCGTCAGGAACCACCCCGGCCTCCGAAAGCCTCGGCCACCCCTCCTCAAACCAGGAGGGGAGCTCGGCCGCGTCTCAAACCAGGAGGGGAGTTAAAGAGATGCCGTTCGAGGCGCTCGGGTGGATACTGTCGGTTCTGGCGAACGATGCGGGATCGACTGTCGAGGTCGACACGATCGTCCGGTTCCTGATGAATCGCACGACCGAGACCGCGGCAACCTCAAACTTCGTCACCGACTACGGCGCCGGCGGTTGGTTGATCATGTACTCGAATCGCCGGGCAGACGGCGTGCTGCTGGAGGCGCTGATAAAGGCGCAGCCGAATAACGACCTGATCCCGAAACTCGTGCGAGGTCTTCTCGCACACCGAACAAAGGGGCATTGGGGATCGACGCAGGAAAATGTTTTCATCTTGCTTGCGCTCGATAGGTACTTCAATACATTCGAAAAAGTAACTCCCGATTTTGTCACGCGAATCTGGCTCGGCGGCACGTACGCGGGCGAGGAGACGTTCAAGGGACGGTCGATCGATTCGAATGTGCTGAACATCCCGATGTCATATCTGACGCAGCAGCGTGGAAGCTCGAATTTGCTGATCGACCGGCAAGGCGCGGGGCGGTTGTACTACCGGATCGGAATGAAATACGCGCCGAAGAATTTGAAACTCGAACCTGCGGATTACGGCTTTACCGTGCTTCGCAAGTACGAGGCGGTCGATAATGGCGAAGACGTAAAACAGAATGCCGACGGCTCGTGGACGATCAAATCCGGCGCACGCGTTCGCGTTCGTTTGACGATGGTCGCACAGGCGAGACGCTATCATGTCGCGCTGGTCGATAATCTGCCGGCCGGTTTAGAGATCCTGAATCCGGAGCTGGCGGTTACCGAAGCGATCCCAGCCGATGCGGGCGGCAATACGGGTGTGATGACCTACGGCAGCCGGTCAATTGGATACGGCTCGTACTACTGGCGGCAACACTGGTTCGAACATCAAAACTTCCGCGACGAGCGCGCCGAGGCGTTCACGGCTTTGTTATGGGAAGGTGTTTACAACTACATATACGTCGCTCGTGCGACGACACCCGGACAGTTCGTTGTTCCGCCCGCGAAGGCGGAGGAGATGTACCATCCCGAAACGTTCGGCCGGACCGGAACGGACTTTGTGCGAGTGGAGTAAGAATGGTCCCAAGTCTCAAGTCCCTAGTCCCTAGTCTCAAGTCTGGAAACCGCGGACTTGGGACTTCTCTGCTGTGCTAAAATTCAAACCGATGAAATCTGCCTATGCCTTCGCAATACTAATACTTGTTTCTATTCCGGCTCTCGCACAGGACGCTGCGCAAAAGATCTACGACACCGAACGGGCGTTCGAGAGGGCGGTTGCCGAAAAGGGGATCAATGCCGGGTTCATTCAATTCATGTCGCCGCTTGGCGTGATGTTCACGCCCCGACCGGAGAACGGCCGAGAGGTCTGGTCAAAGCGACCGTCTTCACCTGCCGCGTTAACCTGGAATCCAGTGAAGATCGAAGTCTCTTCGAATGGCGCACTCGGATATAGCATCGGTAATTCAATTTACCGGCCGAAGGGAAAAACGGACACGAACGAGATATACGGGCACTATCTCTCGGTGTGGGCACGTCAGCCGAATGGAGAATACCTCGCCGCGCTCGATATCGGGATCAATCACGATAAGCCTGCAGTTATCGTGAATGAGTGGAAGCCGACCCCCGCGTTACCCGCCGAACTGAACGAGAAGAAAACATTCGCGGGCGATTCGTCACTCGGCTTTTTCCAAATGTCCGATGATCGCGGAGCGGCGAGAGCGTACAAGACGTATGCTGCCGAGGATATATTCCTGTTCCGCGATGGCATGCTGCCATTTGTCGGGCGCGACGCAGCTCTTGATTTTCTGAACGACCAGAAGCTGCCGGTATATTTTACAAAGCGGAAATCGTTTATCGAAGCCGGCGATCTTGCATATGTTTACAGCGGCTACATGTTGACGGACAAAAACGGGATCGAAAAAGAACGGGGAAGTTTTGTGCAGGTTTGGAAACTTCGCGGCGGCAGATGGCGGATCGCGGCGGATGTATTCTTACCGATCCCCCTGCCGAAAAGTTAGTCCTTCAGAACCCGAAAGGTGTAAGTCAAGACTCGGGTCGTCGGTTTCGCGCGGGATCGAAATATCGACCGTTTCGCCGACGCGGAGGCCGCTTCAACCAGTAACGGATGTCCCGAGATAGTTTCGACTGTGTCGATCTCGCCTTCAGTATTAATCACTACGCGCAATTTCACTGTCCGATCCTTGAAGACGGTTTTCTTGACCTCTTCGGTCGTGAGGTGCGACACCGATGATATATCGACCTCGGGGCTATCAAAATGTTCGAGATCGTTTGGACCGTCCCACGCAATTCGCGGCTGATAGTTCACGACAGGAATGGGTTTCGCGGGCACCTCGCTCGATACGCTCCCGGACGAAGGGGTTGGATAGGTATACGGAGTAGATGGAGCAGAATAAACCTTGGCCGGCGTCGGCTGCGTCGGTTTGTTTACAAAAACCACCACGATGATGAGGATCGGAACTAGAAGCGCTGCCGCGACGACGACCGCCGCAAGCTTCAGCGCCGGTATCGGCGGGGAGTCGATCTCAAACTCAGGAGGATCAACTAACGTTTGCTTTACCGGGTTTTGAACAGGCTGAAGCATTATCCGGGCCCCGCAATAATTACAGTGGATTATCAGCGAACGCTCAGAAACATCTTTGATCGTGGCTCCGCATTGAGTGCAGTTGATAGCTTTCATGACGCGTAGAAACGGTGTCCTTGCTAAATTATTAGCAAAGCCGCAAAATTCCAAGTCGTGGCTGACCATTTTCCTAAAGTAATAGAATTATTGAGGCTTGAAGCCTCTGCTATCGAACGGGCAGCGGACCGCCTCGACAGCGAAAGTGTCGAGAAAACCATCGAACTAATTTCGGAGTGCGCGAGTAAGGTAGTTGTCATAGGGATTGGCAAATCGGGCGTGATCGCGCAAAAGATAGCCCAGACCCTGACCAGTACCGGGACGGTCTCAATCTTCGTACATCCGTCGGACGCGCTCCATGGCGGCCTTGGAGTTATTACCTCGGGTGATGTGGTGATCGCTCTCAGTAATTCGGGCGAGACGGATGAGATCCTGATGATATTGCCCGCCCTTGCGAATCGTGGCGTTCCGCTGATCGCCATCGTCGGTAATACAGACTCAACGCTCGCGAGAAAGGCGGATGTGGTGTTGGACGCCTCGGTCGACAAAGAGGCATGCCCGCTGAATCTTGCACCGACGACATCCACGACCGTTGCTCTGGCCATCGGCGACGCCATTTGTATGGCGCTGATGGAGGCTCGTGGACTGACGCCGGAGGAATTCGCGGTGAATCATCCGGGTGGAAGGTTGGGAAAACGCTTAACGATGAAAGTGCGCGACTTAATGCACGACAGTCCTAACGTCTCGACGGCTTCAACCTGGATCGAGGTCGTCAAAGCGATCTCGAAGTACTCGCTCGGAGCCGTGAATGTTGTCGATGATAGCGGAGCACTGGCCGGCATCGTGACCGATGGCGATCTTCGCCGGACGATCGAGCGAACACCGGCTGACAAACTTGCAGTTTTGTCGGCGGAACATATGATGACGCGCGGCCCGATCACCGCAACTCCCGAAATGCTCGCCTTCGATGCTCTGCAGTTGATGGAAAACCGGCCGTCGCAGATCTCGGTGCTTCCTGTCGCTGACGACAAGGGGAACTGCGTCGGCTTGTTGCGTCTGCATGACATCGTGCGCAGTGGCCTTTGAAGCTTTCGAACAACACCGGGCTTTGTCATCACATCTCAATGCAAGTGCCTGCATGATCGCAACGATCCGCACTTTGACGTAACAAAATTATGAAGTTATCCAGAATCCTGCCGGTGATGTTGTCTTTCCTGCTTTGCGCGGCGAATATCTCCGCGCAAAAAACCGAGATCACGATCAGCTTCAGTGAGCAATTTTTCGACGCGCTGCTCGATGCCGTTTTCCAGCACGCCGCACCGCCGGAATTCTCCCTTGCGAAAAATGACGTAGATGATCGCCGAGTTTTTGATCGACATTTCGGTGCCTCCAGGCGTCTCGATTCGGAGGGCCTCGCGTGCAACGAATCCATCAAACTTATGCGCGAAAATGATGGCGTTCGAACGGCTGTGCGCTTTCGGGATGGCAGGATCGTTGCTCCACTTGCGTTCTCCGGAAACTATAATCCGCCGCTGATCGGGTGTGTTGCCTTCGGTGGGTGGGCACAGACGACCATCGATCTCGAATTCGATCAGGCGGGTCAGCGATTGATCGCGCGGGCGAGCGTTCAGAATGTTTCGCTCAGCGGCTCGGGCGGCATCGGTGGCGGTGTGATCGCACGGATGGTGCAGAGTTCTATCGACAAAAAGATAAATCCGATCGAGCTTGTCAGGACCGACAAGGTTTCATTCATGCTTCCGCTGAAAAATTCTAGCGGGGTGATAATGAAAGCGACCGGGTTCACGCACGATATCGCAAACGGCCAGCTGAATGTGCGCATCGCATACGAGTTCGTAAAGGCAAAATAAAAAAGCCGGACGATCGTCCGGCTTTAGTCCATTCACATTTCATAAACGTCAATCGTTTCCAGCATTCTAGAACGTGAAGAAGGTTCCGAGGGGGGTATCGCCCGGATTGCCCCACTGCTGTTGGACGAGAGCTCCGCTCGTTGACCTAAGGACATAGAATGTCTGGGTACCAGGACGCCACACTGCAAGATCGTCAATATTATCCCCGTCATAATCACCACGAATCGGGAAATCATTATTCGTAAAGGCTGGATCGCCGATGCCGAATTCAATATTCTTGCTCACGACCAACTGGCCGGTCGATGAGTCCATGATATACCACTTTTGCTGCCCGAGCGTTTCGCCGGCGGCCCAAGTTACAAAATCAGCTTTTCCGTCGCCGGTGTAATCGGCTGGATTGATGATGTAATGCGTGATGAAATTTCCCCAAACCGCTTGGGTCACCTGAGCGCCTGTGACTGCATCACCAATGTACCAAGTGGTTGCTCCCGATGCATTTATCACGCGAGCGATTACGATTTCATCTCTGCCGTCACCCGTAAAGTCCGCGCCTTCGAAGGTGAAGGTACTGGTGCCCGCTGGGCCAAGTTGGCCGAACTGAACTACTCGCGTCCCGCCGCTGCTCAGCCGGATCCACCAATTCATTGCGGTGCCCACATTCCTACGTATCGTGAAGTCCTCGATACCGTCGCCGTCATAATCCCCGTTCCGGCCAAAAGAGTCACCGGTTGTGCCCCAGGGTGTAACGATTCCGGCACCGCCAGCCGGAAAGGGGTACGTCCAGTTAACGCCGGCACGATTAATATTTGGATCGAAAAACGCGTCGCCCGTATAAGATCCTGCCGAAATTGAATCGCTGCCCACACCCCAATTGAAAATACTGATCTGGGCAGCGCCTGGGGCCGGACTCGACGGGTTCTTCAGAATCTTCCAAACAAGTGGACTAGTGGCCGAAGCCGCACTGAGTGTGACCCAGTCAGCTGAATTAGTGCCATAGAAAGCCAGGTATTTGGCTCGCGTACCCGCGAGGGTGGAAAAGGGAAAGGCAAGTGTCAAACTAAAAACTACTGCAAGGACAGCTGAAAAGGCTCTAAAGTGAAAACGAGCACTCAGCCGGGAATTCTCTCTCATTGTTCGATCCTCCTAGAATTTTGAAAAGTACTACACGAACCAAAGCTCATCGGCTTCGAACCCGCGACACAGAAATTGACTTGGTAATAAATTTGTATAACAAATGCGGTCCAATAAGCAAGGTCTTTTTTCCCCGAAGGAACCGAAAAGTGCATGGCAGCATGTCTCTTGCACGATACCGTGTGCCTTAATGCCCAACCGTTGAGGGTTAATACGCGAAAGTCACGCAGAGAGACAGTGGAACGGTGATTGCAAATCATCAACCCGGAGGGCGGCGCGTGTCGACCAAGAGAAGTATGAAAAAGGGGTTTTATATGAAATCAAAGTACATTAAACAGTTGGGTGTCTCGTCGCTTTTGGGCTCCGCTCTCTTGTTTGGTTTGACCGTTGAAGCGAATGCGCAACGCAATCGTGGAAAGGGAAAGCATCAGCAAGAGCAGGTAGTACAGGAGCAGGAAACAAAGGAAGCCCAGGAGAACAGCCGTGCCGCCCAGGCAGAGCAGCTTCGCCAGCAACGTGCTTCTCAGCAGGAGCAACTACGGCAGCAGCGTTCAACTCAGCGGCAGGCTCAACAGCAGCAACAGCAACAGCAGGTCTTACAGCAACAAGAACAGCGTCGTCAGGGCCAACTGCAACAGCAACAGCAAGTCTGGCAACAACAGCAGCGTCGTCAGGTGCAGCAGGATCAACAACAGCAGCAGGTTATGCAACAGCAGCAACAGCGTCGTCAAATTCAGCAGCAGCAACAGGCCGAGCAACAGCAGCAGGTCCTTCAGCAGCAGCAGAGACGTCGTCCGATCCAACAGCAGCAACCTGCGCAACAGCAGCAGGTTTGGCAGCAGGAGCAACGTAGTCGTCGGCAGGTCCAGCAACAGGACACCTGGACGAAGCAGCAGGAAGCAGCTCGACAACAGCAGCAACAACAGCAGCAGCAGGTTTGGCAACAGCAAAATCAGCGTCGCATTCAGGATCGGAACACTGGAACCTGGAATGACGGTAGTCAGTCCTATCAGACATACAATCGCGTTCAGCAGCGTCAGCTTCAACAGCAGCGTTGGCAGCAGTACAACAGCCGCTGGAGTAACTGGCAATCGCTCGAGCGCCAGCGTCAGCTGTCACTGCAACGCGAGCGTCGTCAGGCGTATCTCCGCTATCAGCAGCGTTATTGGAATCAGATCCGTCAAGACCAGCTTCGCCTACAGCAGGCTCGGTACTACGACAATCTGATCAACAACTATCGCTACGATCGCGGTGGTAACTACTACTACACGAGCCAGTATGGGGCCCAGATGCTTCAGGGCGCGATCAACCGCGGTTACGAAGAGGGCTTCTATGCCGGCCAGGCCGACCGTCAGGACGGATGGGGTGGTGACTATCAGAATTCGTACGGCTATGAGGACGCGAGCTTTGGTTACGATTCCTACTACGTCGGACTCGACGAGTACAACTATTACTTCCGCGAAGGTTTTCAACGCGGGTATGAAGATGGCTATAACCGACAGTACGAGTACGGTTCGTATAGAAACGGCAAGTACGAGATCCTCGGTGCGATCCTCCAGTCGATCTTTAGCT
>JBKKAS010000150.1:0-8572 GCA_046714595.1 Pyrinomonadaceae bacterium
GGTGCGCGAATCGATATCGAGACGATCGAGATCGGCGAGAAGGTTTACCTGGCCGGGAATACCGCGGGCATCGCACCCGAGTCGTGGGACTCACTGCGCCGGACGAAAGTTTTTCTGAAGGCTCCGATCACAACGCCACAGGGCGGTGGATTCAGCAGTCTGAATGTCTCGGTCCGCAAGACGCTCGGCCTGTACGCGAATATTCGCCCGTGCGTTTCTTATCACCCGTTCGTCGATACGAAGCATCCGGTGATGGACGTCGTGATCGTCCGCGAAAATGAAGAGGACACGTACGCCGGTATCGAGTATCGACAGACCGATCAGGTCGAGGAATGCCTGAAGCTGATCTCGCGCCCCGGCTCGGAAAAGATCGTTCGCTACGCATTCGAGTACGCGAAGAAATTCAATCGCAAAAAGGTCACGTGCTTCATCAAGGACAACATCATGAAGCGCACCGACGGACTGTTCCACCGCGTCTTTGACGAGATCGCACCCGAGTATCCCGGAATCGAAGCCGATCACTGGATCGTCGATATCGGTTCGGCCAAGCTCGCCGACACGCCGGAGAATTTTGACGTCATCGTGATGCCGAATCTGTACGGTGATGTTCTGTCGGACGTGGCGGCGCAGATCGCGGGCTCGGTCGGCCTCGCCGGTTCATCGAATATCGGCGAGAAGGTCGCGATGTTCGAAGCGATCCATGGCTCGGCACCGCGGCGTGCCGGACAAAATCTCGCGAATCCGTCCGGGCTGTTCCTGGGTTCGGTGCTGATGCTCGTGCATATCAACCAGCCGGATATTGCCGAACGCGCGCACAACGCGTGGCTTCGCACCATCGAAGACGGCGTGCACACCTACGACATGTACAAGGAAGGCGTGTCGAGCGAGAAAGTAGGGACGCGCGAATTTGCCGAAGCGGTCGTCGCACGTCTCGGACAGAAACCGGAGACGCTTAAGGCGGTGACATATACCGCGAATGTCGTGGATGAAAATCCGAAGCCGATATTTTCAACCCCAACACCGCAGAAGAAGGAACTCGTCGGCGTCGATGTATTTCTCGATTGGTGGAAGGGTTCGTTTTACGGCGTGGCCGACGAACTAGGCGCTCTTGTCGAAAAAGTAAATGGCGACGCTTTGAAGCTCCAGACGATCGCGAACCGCGGAGTCAAAGTTTACCCAGGCGGATTTTCCGATACGTTCACCGTCGATCACTGGCGCTGCAGATTTGTCGCAGACGCCGGTGAAGGCAGCGCGGTGACGCATGCGCAACTTATTTCTCTCCTTCAGCGATTCGATGCCGCGGGTCTAGACGTTATTAAGACCGAGAATCTGTATAACTTCGACGGCGTGAAAGGCTACTCGGCCTAAGCGAGTCGTGCATAAGCCCGCGCGTAAGCAAGGGCGATGTGCTCAACGTTGAATATATCGCCCTTGCTCACGCAAGCGGGCGTATGCATCAAACAACAATGCGCGTTCTATTACGAGGATCTCTGATGGGCACTGCCGCGATCTTGTTCGCGACCGTGGTTTCCTTCGCCCAGACCGCACCTACCGCGAAGGAGGTCTTCCGCGATTCGGATGGCAATCTTGTCTCAAACAATGAATTCGTCGATATCCGGATGGCGAATTTCAATTATCCCGACGCAACGATCATCAAGATCCTCGACGATGGAACGAAAGAGTTCCGTCTGCAGAAGGTCGCGCAAGAAGGCATGACGGCGCCGGACGTTTCGGTAAAGACGATTGATGGAAAAACTGTGACGCTTGGCGAGCTCCGCGGAAAAGTCGTCGTGCTAAATTTCTGGTTTATCGGCTGCGCCGTTTGCCGAGGCATGAAACCTCAGTTGAATGAATTCAAGAAACGTTTCACCAGTAATGAAGATATCGTCTTCCTTGCCATGACCGAAGATCCGGAAAGCGATGTCGCGAAGTTCTTGAAAAAAGAACCGTCTAACTATTTGAACGCGGCGGATGCCAAAGTGCCGATGTCACAATTTCCATTCAGGGGATTTCCGAAAAATATCGTCATCGATAAACAGGGCAAGATAGTCTATTGGCGAAGCACGATCAAAGCCTGGGACAAGTTTGAATCGGTGGTCCGTGCCGAGCTTGCGAAGAGTAGGTAAAGGTGTCCCCACGTTCGTTGAGTTCTTGAGTCGTTGCACCAAGTGTCTTGTTCTTTTCGTGTTTTTCGCGTATTTCGTGGTTATCTTTTTTGGAAGACTAACCACGAAAAACACGAACTTTTGTAACCTATCGAGAACCCATAACGGCGCTCGTCGCTTAGGAGAAAAACGATCGCAAATCGCAAATCGAAAATCCAAAATCCCCTCGTCTCCATCATCATGGGCAGCAAGTCGGACTGGGCGACAATGAAGATCGCATCTGCGACCCTCGACGAATTCGGCGTGCCTCATGAAACAAAGATCGTCTCCGCTCACCGCACGCCTGATTTGCTTTTCGAATACGCGAAAGCCGCCGAGGCCCGCGGTATCGAAGTCATCATCGCCGGCGCCGGCGGAGCCGCACACCTTCCGGGAATGTGCGCATCGCAAACTGTTCTTCCTGTCCTCGGCGTCCCGGTCGAAAGCAAAACGTTAAAAGGACTCGACTCGCTTCTATCGATCGCTCAGATGCCGGCCGGCATCCCCGTCGGTACGCTTGCGATTGGCGAAGCCGGTGCAAAGAATGCCGCGCTGCTCGCCATTTCGATCCTCGCTAACTCGCGTCCGGCCCTGAGAAAGAAGCTGGCGGCATTTCGATCGAGTCAAACCCGCGATGTTCTGAAAGCTAAACTCCGTTAAGTACTGTATTCTTTGCGCACTTTGCGAGCTTTGTGTGAAACTGTGAATCTCACGCAGAGCTCGCAAAGTCCGCAAAGGCGTCTTCACAAAGCCAAAAACTTGTTGACACGGCGAGTATGAAAAAGGTTCAATTTTAAATGGCTCCCGATCCTACCCAGAGGTCATGTCCATGAACTCGATCAAATGTCAGAACTGCGGCTTAACAAATTTTTCATCGGAGATAGAATGTCGACGATGCGCTCACCAATTTGCTCCTGTCGTGAAGAAGAGCAAAAGTGAAAAGCGGCCCCGCAGCTTTTCGCTGTCGTCGTTACTACTGGTCGCATCGGTCGGTGGTCTCGTCTATTACTTTTTTTCCGGCACACAAGACTCGATGGACGAGATAAACGCAAAGGAAGCGAAGCGTGTTGCGTCGCAACCGGCTGTCCAACCGGCCGCCGGGCTCTCAAGAACTCAGTACGATCAGCAGAAGGCCGGCACTTATGGAAACGCGGTCGCAAATAGCGCTTCGCTGAAAGCTCATCAGCAGCACGTCGACGACACGCAAAAGACGATGCAGCAGATCTCGAATATGCAGTCGGGTAAGTAGCCGCCTATTATCCATCTTTAGTTTCCCCAGTTCGCAATCGCCGCGGCACTCGGGTTATGCTATCGATTCCGATCTCCGATCTTAGACCGGAGCTTGCATGACGCTTGCCGAAGTCCTCAATAAACTGGAATCACTTAGCTCGCCTGAGAACGTCGCCGGGATGGAGCGGTTTGGTATCACGACAGCAAAGTCTTTCGGGATCGCCGCTCCGGTACTCAAGCAATATGCGCGCGAGGTCAAGAAAAGCGCGGGCGATCGACACGCGTTGGCCCAGGAACTTTGGGATACCGGCATTTACGACGCGCGAGCTGTCGCGTTTCTGATCGACGATCCGAAGCGCGTGACGCCGGAACAGATGGAAGCGTGGGCCCGCGATTTTGATAACTGGGCAACCGTCGACGGTGCCTGCGGCTACCTGTTTTGTCGAACGAAGTTCGCGTACGAAAAGGCCTTCGAGTGGGCCGGCAGGAAAGAGGAGTTTGTTAAGCGGGCCGCGTTTTCGCTGATGGCGTACCTCGCCGTTCACGATAAGAAAGCGGACGACGAGCAGCTCGCCGCTTTCTTTCCGATCATCGAAAAACACTCGGACGACGATCGTAATTTTGTTCGCAAGGCGGTCAACTGGGCTCTTCGCCAGATCGGCAAACGAAACGTGAATTTGAACAGACTCGCGGTCGCAGCGGCTGAGCGGATAAAGGCGCGCGATACAATAGCGGCTCGTTGGATCGCGTCCGACGCATTGCGGGAGCTGCGAAGCGAGAATGTGATCGAGAGGCTGAGGGCGCGTCGGTAAACGACTGGGCGCTCCAGTCCCTGTGCTAACCTATCGCTTCGCTTGTGACAAAGATAATCTCTCCAAATGCAACCATCGGTGTTTTCGGCAGCGGGCAGCTCGGGCGTATGTTTGCCATCGAGGCCCGCAAGATGGGTTACCGCGTTCATACGTTCTCACCGGACAGCGACACGCCGACCGGGCAGGTTGCCGATATCGAGACTTGTGCCGAGTACTCAGACCTCGACGCCGTCCGCCGGTTCGCGCAAAGCGTCGATGTCGTGACATTCGAGTTTGAGAATGTTCCATCGTCGGCGGTCGACGCGGCAGCCGAGCTCGTCGGCGTTCATCCGCGCGGAGACATTCTTCACACCACACAAAACCGTCTGCGTGAAAAGACGTTTCTCGCCGATAACGGGTTTCCGGTCACGCCGTTTCGACGCGTAAAGCTTGTCGAAGATCTTTATAGCGCGTTCGAGCGATTAGGTGCGCCGTCCGTATTGAAAACCGCGGGATTTGGTTACGACGGAAAGGGCCAGGTGAAGATCAAAACGCGCGGCGAGATCGAACCGGCCTTTTCGGAATTGAAGGGCGAAGAGGCTATCCTCGAAAGCTTTGTCAAATTCGAAAAGGAAGTGTCAGTTGTCTGCGCCCGCGGTCAGAACGGCGAGTTCGCTCACTATGGGGTCATAGAAAACGAACATACGAATCACATTCTCGATGTGTCGTTCGCCCCGGCGATCGTGTCGAAGGCCGTGTCCGACGATGCCATCGAGATCGCAAGAAGTATCACGGAGACGCTCGAATATGTCGGCACGCTCTGCGTCGAGTTTTTCTTGACCGGCGATGACAGATTGCTGGTCAACGAGCTAGCACCGCGGCCGCATAACTCCGGCCATCTGACATTCGACGCGTGCGTCACGTCGCAGTTCGAGCAGCAGCTTCGTGCCGTCTGCGGTTTGCCGCTCGGCTCGACAGAGTTCTTCAAGCCGGCTGCGATGGCGAATCTGCTCGGCGATCTCTGGCTAAACGGCGAGCCAAACTGGTCGAAAGCGCTTAGCACCGGGGACGTGAAACTGCACCTCTATGGAAAGGCGGAGCCGCGAGCAGGACGTAAGATGGGGCACTTAACCGCTCTCGCGGATTCGGTCTATACGGCTCGTGAGCTCGTCCGGCGAGCGCGACTTGCATTCCTGCCGAGCTAATACACCTACCACCTCTCGCCCGATGAAAAAGATCCGTCGTCTTCTTCCTCTTATTCCTCCTGTTCCGTGGTTTAAGAATTCAACCACGGAACAGGAGGAATAAGAGGAAAAAGAAGTGGCAAAGCTGGTAGTGGTCATATGACCCACTACCCTTTTCTTTGATTGGTTGCGGTAGAGGTTTTCGAACTATAGAATTTCCTTGTATGGCCGAAAGCGTAGCTTTCACAAAAACATCGGATCGTAGCGTGATCTACGCTGAGATCGTACCTCAGATCGATGCCCTTACATCGGGCGAGACCGACCTGACGGCAAACCTCGCCAATGTCGCCGCGGTGCTAAAAGAATCGCTCGGATTCTTTTGGGTCGGGTTCTACATTGCACGAGACGGGCAGCTTGTCTTAGGGCCGTTTCAGGGCCCGGTGGCATGCACCCGCATTGATTTTGATAAGGGTGTTTGCGGGCATGCATACACGACGCGGGCGACCGTTATTGTCCCGAATGTGGATGAATTCCCGGGCCATATCGCGTGTAGTTCGGCGGCGAGATCGGAGATCGTCGCGCCGATATTCGGCGAAACGGGTGATGTGTTCGGAGTTCTCGATATTGACAGCGATCGACTCGACGACTTTTCCGACGTCGATCGCGAAGGACTTTCACGCATTGTTGGAGTTATTGAGCGATTCATTCAGAGCCACACGAACTCTGGCAAGATCGAATGACAACTATCGAATACCCGTTATGGGTCTGGATCTTTTTCTTCGCGGTCGTCTTGATCGCTCTTTTTGTCGATATCGGGATCGTCAACCGGCACTCGCACGCGCCGACGCGAAAAGAGACGATCGGCTGGAGCATTGTCTGGGTCTCACTCGCTCTTGGTTTTAATGCTTTCCTCTACTGGCAGTTCGGCATCGACAAGGCGAAGCTTTTTTTTACGGGCTACCTGATCGAGCTATCGCTTTCCGTCGACAACCTCTTCGTCATCCTCCTGATCTTCACGTACTTCAAGGTACCGAAAAAGTATCAGCACCGGGTCCTGTTCTGGGGCATCATGGGCGCGCTTGTTATGCGGATGATCATGATCTTCGCAGGCGCCGCGCTCGTCGAGCGTTTTCATTGGATCATTTATGTTTTCGGTGCGTTTCTTCTTTATACCGGGCTCAGTATGTTCCGGTCCACCGACGATAATTTCCAGCCGCATGAAAGTGCGATCGTCAGGTTCGCGACCAAGTACGTACGCATCTCAAAACATTACGACGGCGAAAAGTTCATTGTCGTGAAGGACGGCGTGCGGACCGGCACGCTCTTGCTGCTCGTGTTAATAACGGTCGAGTTCACCGACCTGATCTTTGCGGTCGATTCGATACCCGCGATATTCGGGATCACGACCGACCGTTTTATCGTCTACACCTCGAATATCTTCGCGATCCTCGGACTGCGAACGTTCTTTTTTCTTTTGGCCGATCTTGCCGACCGATTCCATTATCTGAAGATCGGACTGGCATTTATCCTCACGTTTATAGGCGTGAAAATGCTTTTACCAC
The DNA here is from genome assembly GCA_046714595.1 of Pyrinomonadaceae bacterium. Lineage (GTDB taxonomy): Bacteria > Acidobacteriota > Blastocatellia > Pyrinomonadales > Pyrinomonadaceae > OLB17. The sequence continues at coordinate 6,912 of JBKKAS010000150.1, forward strand.
TTATTGGCGAAGGTCTGCTAAAATTGACCGGCACAGGGACTTCAGGCCTGGCAGTCTTCCTCGAGCGATACCATAACCACGAGTTTGAGCAGATCGTCATAAACGTCTCACTCGGCGTGGTCGTTGCGGCGATCGCACTGTCAATAGTTTTTTCAATTCTATTCCCGGCTCGTAATGTTGAAGAATCAGATCCGCAAGTCGGCACGCCCCCCGAAATGCCATAGCGACCGCGATGGAGAGTAAGTACCGCAAGTTTTACGTCGACTGGTGGAAGGTCAGGAAAAGCACGATCTACGGCATCATCGCGTTCGTGGTCGTGACGGTCGCGATTGGTGCGGGTGTGTGGTGGGCGTTGCAGGTAAATTGGTTTGCCCAGCAGGCCGCCGCGGATGTTCCTAAAGATGCGGCTCGGATAATCTCGTTCGAAGGCGACGTACGCATTACGCGGGCGGCGACCCGTGAAACGATCCTGGTGACAAAAGAAACGTGGGTTGCAGCGGGCGATACTATCCAGACGCAGGCCGACGGGCGGGCGGTCGTGCAGATGATCGACCAGTCGGTGTATTCCGTGCGGCCGAACAGCACCGTTGTCATCCGCGACAGTTCTTCGATATTCGGCGGAACGAATGTGCGTGTCGCGCTCGACGATGGGCAGATCAACGTTCGTACCGACCAGCAGCCCGCCGACACCGAGAACGTCGTCGAGATGATGGATTCTGAAACGCAACTGCGTTCTCAGACGGACGCGAGCTTTAATGCCGACTCGTATTCGCAAGGCGGCGAGATCAGGATTAGCCGCGGCAGCGTTGAAACTTCGATCGGCGGGGAACGGACGACGCTCAACGCGAACGAATTTGCATCGGTCAGTGATGGCCGCATTGCGGCGCGGGAAAAACTTCTACTGCCGCCCCAACCCGTTTCGCCCGCTAACATGTCACGGGTGGTCGATAGCACGGGTCGCGGCATCACGATGTCGTTCGCGTGGCAGGACGAGAGCGCAATTCCGGTGGCCAGCTACTATCTTCAGATCGCGCGGTCACCGACGTTTTCTTCGGACGGAATGCTCGTCGATCGGGGATCCATCACGAGCCGCGACTTCAGGCTCGGCGGGCTCGTGCCGGGTATCTATTACTGGCGTCTGAAAACGACTTCAAAAGCGGGGCAGACCAGCGACTGGAATGAGGCGTACCGGTTTGATGTGGTCAAACGCGAAACGAACCCGGCCATCGAGGTCGCGGACTGGAAGGTCGAACAGGTGGGTGGCAACGTCTTCATTATCTCGGGCCGGGCTCGGGCCGGACTCCAGGTCCGGGCGCTCGGACGTCAGGCGTTTGCCGGCGGCGACGGTGTTTTCCGGTTGCAAGTTGCGACACCGCTTTCCGAGGTCGCAGTCGAACTCGGTGACGACAGCGGGAATCGCGGCGGCTTTGTTCTCAGCCTGAGAAACGGCAAAGTTTTGCGAAGATTTTAGAGGTAACGTTTTACGGGATCCCAGCACGAACATGGTCACGGACGGCGGTCGGTACAAGCGCTCGGGCGTCTAAAGCTCGCTCTTGGCCTAACGTTCGTGTATATGATCGCCGAAGCGGTCGGGGGTTGGCTTACGAACTCGCTTGCGCTCGTTGCCGACGCCGGGCACATGCTGACGGATGTAGCGGCAC
>JBKKAS010000151.1:0-5871 GCA_046714595.1 Pyrinomonadaceae bacterium
TCTTATACTCTACTTCCTCTACGTCGTCGGCAGCGCCGCGATCGTGCCGGTCCTGGCTTCGTTCGCCTTGGCCTACCTGCTCAATCCGATAGTTTTTCAAGCAGAGAGACGAGGCCTGTCACGCACCATGGCCTCAATCGTCGCGATCCTGCTCGTGGCGCTCGTTATTGCGGCCTTTCTCGCGTACGTAGTCCCCGAGCTATGGGCAGAAAGCACGAAGGCCGGGACCAAGATCGCCGAGAATTTTTCGCCCGAAAATGCGGCCAGGCAGCGTGAGGTGTTGAAGCGCTATTCTCCCGCGCTCGAGCGCGTTGCCGGTGAGCGGATAGAAAAGTTTTTGAGCGATCCGACGACGGTGTTCAAATCTAGTCGAGTCTCTACGACGACCACCACTCCGGAAGGAGTCGAAATCACGACTGCGACAGACGATGACTCGACGATCTTGTCGACCGTCGTATCATCGCTCGACTTGCTGCTGGTCCCGTTTTTCGTCTTTTATATCCTTGTCGATTTTCAGAAGTGGCGGGACTCACTTGAGGAACTGATTCCGCCGAGGTTTCGGGAACCGTTTAGCCGATTGTTTGACGAATCCGGCCGGATCCTCGAGTCGTATGTCCGCGGACAGTTGCTTATCGGCATCATCATGGCCGTTTTCTACGCCATCGGATTTTGGTTCCTCGGGGTTCCGGCGTGGGCAGGAATTGCCCTCATCGCCGGGCTGCTGAACGTGGTCCCATATGTTGGTACGATCCTCGGGATCGGTCTCGCGGGCGGATTCACGCTGGCTGCCGGCGGCGGCGTGTGGGACATAGCGGCAGTCCTCGGTGTATTCATCGCCGTGCAAACCCTGGAGGGCTACGTGCTCACGCCGCGCATCCTGGGCGGGCGCCTTAACCTGCACCCGATGGCCGTTTTTCTGGGCTTGCTCATCGGCGGCAAACTTTTCGGACTGCTCGGCGTGGTGCTCGCGATACCGGCAATCGCGATCGGCAAGGTATTTTTCAAGTTTCTCCGTGAGCTTTATCAAGCGTCGTACTTCTATCACGTCGGCGAACACGACCACCCGATGGATGTCCCAAGCCCGAATATGGAAGAACGCATAGCTGATGCCGCGGACACAGTACTCGCCGAACAGGTAGGCATAGAGATCGAGGAAGAGAAAGCGAAATCCGGATCGGAGTCATCCAAAGAATCGCCGTCAAGCGCCGGGGCGCCCGACGAAAAGGCCGGGAATAACTAACTGTATTGCGCACTCGCCTTGCGCGTATATAATTCGGAAACGAAATGAAGAGTGTGGATCGGCCGAACCAACATAGTCGATGAACGGTTTTAGCGTTGGATACGGGGAGCCTTTGTGGATCCCGCCTTTAGGGAGTGGAATATGCGAACAGGAACGATTTTCTTCGCCCGCTCTTCAAGGATCACTTCGCCGGTCCGAACGGCGCATCGCGAGTGCGCAGTATGCAGTTCACGCGAGTGCCTTGATCGGTGGACAGTCGCCGGAAACAGTACCGACCGCGAAATATAAGATGAAACCGAAAATCATATTTTCATATCTCGCCATTGTGTTCCTGATTTGTTTGACTGCGATGGCAGCGCCGGGCGTACACGCCCAGACGTCACCGGAGGGTGTGATCAAGAGTTTTTACAACGGATATATCCGCGCCACGGCGAAAGGCGTCGAGCCACTCGGCAAAAGGTCGACGCTGCGCAAATATCTGACGGCGAACATCATCAAGAAACAGGTCGACGCGTACGAGGCGAGTCAGGACGCCGACTATTTTCTGCAATCTCAGGAATACGAAGCAAAGTGGGAAAATGCGTTCACGATCTCCAAGCCCGTCGTGAAAGGTGCCGTTGCGACGGCTGTGGTAGATTTTCCCGGCGGCTATCCCCGCGTCAAGGTCACACTAAGAAAAGCAGAGGGCATGTGGAAGATCGATCGCGTGCAAAATGCCCAACGGTAATGCGGTCGCCTAACGGAATAGATTTGTGAAGGAAAGAAGTTATGAAAGGTATCTTTAGTCTCACGGCATGTTCGATCCTCTGCGTTACCCTGGCCTTCGGCGGAATCGCGACGGCACAGGAAAAAGATCGAGTGCTGGCGCCGGGCGAACCGCCGCTCACGCAGTCGATGGTCGATAAGACGGTCGCGCTTTTAAAATGGATTCTTGAGATCGAGATATCTACCGAGCACAAGTCGAAACTTCAGAAAGTTATCGTTCGCGGCTGGCAGAGTAACAGCGAAGCCGAAATGCAGAGTACGCGCAACATGGTCGACATTCACGACAAGCTGATGCAAATGCCGCAGAACGAACGCGACGTTCGGAAGGGCCCGCTCCAGGCCGCAATCCTGAAAAATTTGCGAAACGAACCCGACGACGAGATGTCGCGGATACTGGTTTCCGCTTACGAGGCGGGCCGAGCGAAAACTGCGGCCCCAAACGATCGGGGAACTTCGGCTGCGCCTAAAGCCGCGATGCGAGTCGGTGCCGACGGATTTACCGGGATCTACCGTATGCTCCGCCCGCGTGCGATAAACATAAATAGTACGGTTTCGGAATCGGGATATTGGATCGAATACATTACATTTTTGCCGGGTGGCAATGCATACTGGTCGCTCCCGCCCGAAGGCCTTCTATCTTTCGATGCTGCTCTCACGGCGCGAACCGACCCGGATGATTGGGGAACCTACACAATTAAGAACGGCGAGATCCACGTTGTGCGCGGGCCGTCGAAAACACTTTACGTGGTCACGCGGAGCGGCGAGCGCTTGAACAATCCGCCGTCCCTGGGCAAAGGCACTTTCCGCCCTGTTCCGAACGCTGATGGATTGAGGCTGGAAGGAAATTATCGACGCGACGCAACCGAACCAACACTTACGTTCACAGCAGACGGACAATTTCGCGACGGCGGTGTGTTTCGATATTTCGGAACGCTCGTGCGGCCCGATGGATCACATTACCAGGACGATGGCGTGCCGGGTTCCGGAACCTATATAATTGACCAAAACACGCTTGAGCTTCGATATTCGGACGGCCGGGTCAAAAAACATCCGTTCATCGCTTTCCCCGAAAATATCGCGAAGCGTCCGGCGGTTGACCGCTTTATTCTGCGGCGCGAAGAGAGCTTCAGCCGGTTCTGACGCGGATCATCCGGCGGGACTATATCGCGCGGCTGATTTATGGCCGGCCGTTAGATCCCGGCCCCAGGAGTTATATTTGAAAGTCTTCTTAAAATTATTCACCGTCGGATATCTTAGCGTTATCTTTCTCTTTTTTGTCGCGGGCGTTGCCCTGATCGTCTTCGCCTTATTCGAGCTTTGGCACGGTGTGAACCCGACGTCTTCGGTCGCCCTTCGGGAAAGGTTCAACGCGGTGCTGGAAAGTATCGGTCTGCTGACGATCGCGGTTGTGGCGCTGGAACTTGGACAAACGATTCTCGAAGAGGAAGTGCAGCGTGCGGTCCACGTTAGCTCGCCGACGCGAGTCCGGCGATTCCTATCGAGGTTTATGGAGGTGATCGTAGTCGCCCTTTCGATCGAAACACTGGTGGCGGTCTTCGTCCTGGTGCACGAGGATGCCTCCAAACTCCCGCAGGCGGCCACGATCGGCGTAGCGGCTGCAGCTCTGCTCGCCGCTTGGGGATTTTTCATCCGAATGAACACAAGCGCCGAAGTATTGGAACCTGAGGCGATGGAGCAGGCGAAAAGTGAGGATACCAAGGTCCAGGTCCCGTCGCTCGACTGAGTCCAATGGAACCTGTCTGGGTAATGATGAGGCTATAGTTATGAAGAGTTCAAATCTTAGCCGGCGCGAGTTTATCGGTGCGACGGTGACGGCAGCGGCTTCGACAGCTGCACTTGCAGGTGCGGCTCCGCCATCTCCACCGCCCAACATTCTGTTCATTCTCGCCGACGACCTGGGCTGGGGCGATCTGAGCTGCTACGGCCGGCCGGATTATCAAACGCCGAATCTCGATCGACTAGCGGCGCAGGGAATGCGATTTACGAACGCATACTCGGCGGCACCCGTCTGTACACCGACGCGTGTCGCATTTCAGACTGGACGATATCCCGCGCGACTTCCTGTCGGACTCGAAGAGCCGATCACGCAGCGAAGCCAACTCGGTGAACGCGTCAAGACGGTTGGTATTCCGCTTGAACATCCCACCGTCTCGTCATTGATAAAAGCACAAGGTTATGACACGGCTCTCGTCGGCAAATGGCATCTCGGCTATCTGCCGTATTTCGGTCCGTTAAAGGCCGGATACGATGAGTTCTTTGGGATCATGAGCGGCGCCGTCGATCATTTCACACACAAGGACATGACGAGCAACCTCGATTTCTTTGAAGGCGAAGTGCCGGTCGAGCGAGTAGGGTACATCACCGATCTACTTACTGAAAGGGCTGTCGAGTATATAGAACGAACACACAAGAGACCATTCTATTTGAGTTTGCACCACACCTCCCCTCACTGGCCGTGGGAAGGCCCAGGCGATCTCGCGATCAGCAAGACTCTCAGAGGCGGGTACGCGGGATTTACTGCCGGCGGTTCGTTGAAGATCTATGCCGAAATGATGAAAAGCCTTGACGCTGGGATCGGGAAGGTGCTCGACGCACTGAGACGTACTGGGCAAGAAAAAAATACGCTTGTTATATTCACGAGCGACAACGGCGGCGAGCGGTTTTCATTTAACTGGCCATTCTCCGGGCAGAAAATGGATCTGCACGAAGGCGGTGTGCGTGTGCCGGCGATCGTGAAATGGCCGGGAGTTACGACAGCCAACAGAGTTACCGATCAACCGGTGATCACAATGGATTGGACCGCGACCATGGTCGCGGCTGCAGGAGCGAAGCCCGATACCACATTCCCACTGGACGGCGAAGAACTCACCGATGTTTTGAAGTCGAAACGTCCGCTTTATGATCGAACGTTCTTCTGGCGCACAAAACGGCAAGGTGCGATGCGTAGCGGAAAGTGGAAATACATCCTTGAAGGGGAAAAGGAGTTTCTTCACGATCTTTCGGTCGATGAACGAGAGCAGTCCGATTTTAAGGCCGCACAGCCATCGATCCTCCGACGACTTAGCGGCGAATTCAAGAGATGGGAATCTGAGATGATGCGTTATCCCGCCGGGGGCTGATCGGCGTGCGAACTGCGAGGTTTTTTAGTTCGGGTAATTATGAAGATCTTCGTCGCATTATCTCTCCTGCCTTTCGTATTTTTCGTCGCGCGTGCACAAACAGTACTTGTCATAAAAAATGTCACCGTCGTAGACATGGTGAGACGGGCCCCAAAGGCGGGGATGACCGTCATCATTGAGGGAAGCCGCATTGCAAGGATTTAAAGGAACGGAATCGGACGGCGAGAGTGTGAAAAGATGCCATGGACGACAAAGATATTCCTCTCGTTGCTCTGATATTTTTCTTGATCGCAATTCTCTTTGTCTTCATTCCTGTCTTCGCGAAGGCTTACCGAAACTGGAAAGACTGATTAAATATGAAAACACTTATCAAATCCGGCCGCATCATTACGGCAGTCGACGACTACACCGCCGACATTCTTATCGAAGATGAGACCATCTCGATGATCGGCAAGAAGATCGACATCGAAGTCGATGTAACGATCGATGCAACCAATAAGCTCGTCATCCCCGGCGGGATCGATCCGCATACGCACATGGAGCTGCCGTTTGGCGGGACGCAATCAAGTGACGACTTCTTTACCGGCACTCGTGCCGCAGCGTTCGGCGGGACCACGACGATCATCGATTTCGCGGTGCAGACGAAGGGCGAGTCGATGATCTCGGGTGTCGATGCGTGGCATAAGAAGGCGGAGGGGAAGTGTGCGATCGATTACGGGTTTCATC
>JBKKAS010000152.1:0-1440 GCA_046714595.1 Pyrinomonadaceae bacterium
AAGCCTTCGCGTTCGCAAAAGCCTTTCATGATGACCTCGTCGCCGTCTTCGAGAAAGCGTCGCTGCTCGCCGGACGGTAATTCGAGCGGCTCGGTTCCGCGCCATGTGAGCTCCAGCAAGCATCCACGTTCGCTTTTCTCTTTGCCGCTGACGGTGCCGGTCGCCATCAGATCGCCCGTCTGCAGATTGCAGCCGTTTGACGCGTGGTGGGTCAGCATCTGGCCGATGGTCCAGTAAAGGTCCTTCGTGTTCGAACGGCTTAACAGGTGCGGCGGGATGTTTTCGCTTCGCATTTTTTCCGTTTGGATAAAGACCTCGAGGTTGATGTCGAGCCCCCCAAGTGTTTTGTTTTGCTCGTCGCTCAAGTAGTCGAGCGGTTGCGGATCGCCGTCGGGTCGTTCGAATGCCTTTGTTCTGAACGGCGCGAGCGCTTCCATCGTCACGACGAACGGTGACACGGTCGTAGCAAAGTTCTTCGAAAGAAACGGCCCGAGCGGTTGATATTCCCACGCCTGTATGTCGCGGGCCGACCAATCGTTTACCAGGCAGACGCCGAAGATGTGCTTTTCGGCTTCAGCGATCGGTATAGACGATCCCAGCTCGTTTCCCTGTCCGACAAAAAACCCGAGTTCCATCTCGTAATCCAGATTCTTAGCCGAAATGAACATCGGCGGCTTTTCCGCGTCGCTGCGGTTCTGGCCGTGAGGACGCTTGATGTCTGTCCCACTGATGACGATGCTCGAAGCCCGTCCGTGATAGCCGATCGGAATATACTTGTAATTCGGCAGCAGCGGATTGTCCGGCCGGAACATCGACCCGACGTTAGTTGCGTGGTAGATCGAACAGTAGAAATCGGTATAGTCGCCGCTTTTAAAAGCGTGCTCGAACCGAACGTCAGTGACTGAAAGAAGGTGATCGCCGATCGCGACGCGGGCCTCGTTCTTGTCCGAAAGAAGATAGATCGCTTGCCGTCGTAAGTCCGACAACACTTGTGCGTCGAAACTGCCGATCGCGTTCAAACTCCAAAGCCGATACGACGCAAACTGCGCGATCGCCTCGTTCTGCATCAACCCGTCACTTATGCATCCGTAAATATCCAGGATCTTATCGCCGATCACGAATCCGATCCCGAGACCAGGCTGCATGTCACCGACCTCGTACGCGCACAACGGCAAATTCTGGATCGGAAAATCGGTGTCGGGCGAGTTGGCGGATTCGATCCAGCTCTTCAGATCCGGGTCGTGGGTTTCGTTGATTTCGTAGGTCATCTATTGTGTTCGTCGCTTTCAGCGACGGTGCTGCTCCGGGCGCATCGCACGTCGGGTTTCGTTCATGGCGCCGTCCCTGAAAGGGACAAATTCAATAGCGTCGGGTGAAACCCGACGTACGCTTGTGAACCACACCCGCGTCCCTGACAGGGACGAACCGGGCCGTTCGCAA
>JBKKAS010000153.1:0-20633 GCA_046714595.1 Pyrinomonadaceae bacterium
CCGACCAGAGCAGCTCGAGCGCGTGGCTAAACTCGAAGCTATCAAACCGTCGGATAAATTCATCACGGGCGTGCTCGAGAACCGAAACGATCTCGCCGCCGTCCGGATCAAGCCCGGCACGACGCGCGTTAAGGTAGTTTTCTTCCGCGATCTTTCCGCCGGGAATTTTACCGTCACGGTATTTGGATACCATCGAAAACGTCCGGGCGGCGAGATTACCGAGCCCGCTCGCCAGATCGGCATTCGCCCGCTCCATCAGATTCTCGTAAGCAAACTTTCCGTCCTGGCCGAACACCATGTCGCGCAGTAAAAAATACCGGATGGCGTCGACCTGAAAATGTTCATGTAAAACATCAACTTCGATAACGTTGCCGAGTGTCTTTCCCATCTTCCGCCCGTCAGCGTCGAGCCACATGCCGTGAGCATAGACCGTGCGAGGCAGATCGATTCCGGCGGCGAGCAGAAACGACCACCAGTAGATCGTATGAAACCGGAGGATGTCCTTGCCAACAATATGCACCGCCGGCCAGAACCTCTCGAATCCAATTTCTGAGCGTTCGTCGTTTCCAAATCCGATCGCCGTGATGTAATTCGAAAGTGCGTCGAGCCAGACGTACATCACGTGAGCTTCGTCATCGGGAACGGGCACGCCCCACGAAACGGACGTCTTCAGACGGCTGATCGAAAGGTCCTGCAGACCGCGCCCGATAAATGCGACGACCTCGTTACGACGAGCGTCGGGACGGATGCGGTTCGAGTCGTCCTCGATTATCTTGAGCAGCGTTTCGTCGTAATCGGAAAGCCGGAAGAAATAACTTTCCTCTGCTATGCGATCAAGAGGACGTTCGTGGATCAGGCAGTTCGGAACGTCCGAGCCGTCAGGCGTGGAATATTCATCCTCGGTCTTATACGCCGCACACGGTGCGCAAAACCATCCTTCGTAAAAGCCCTTGTAAATATTGCCGTTGCCTTTCGGCGTTTTGTTCTTAGCAATTTCGCGCCACAAATGCTGCACGCCCTTGTAGTGAAACGGCTCAGTCGTGCGCATGAAAACGTCGTACCCGCCATCCTCCGGCCCCAACCCGAACTCGGCGAACATCCGTTTCAATTCACCCGAAATAAAGTCCGCCTGCTCGATCGGCGTACGGCCCTCGCGTTCAGCCGCTCGCTGGATGTTGATGCCGTGCTCGTCGGTCCCGGTCAGGAAATACACGTCAAAGCCGCGCTGTTTCTTGTACCGGTGAATCACGTCGGCGACGATAGTCGTGTAGAGGTGTCCCAGGTGCGGCAGGCTGTTGGCGTAATAGATCGGGGTTGTGATGTAAAACGTCTGCATGAAAAAAATAAAGTGTAGCGTGTTAGGGACGTTTCCGCCACAAGCTACACTTTACGCCGCGGGTATCGATTTATTATTTGAAACGCCGCTTGTCGGCGGCCGAGAATTCATCGGAGTCTTTGTAACGAGGCATTCCGGGAAGATTGGCGAGCTTCATTCCTATAGCAAATCCGAGCTCGGCCTCCTGAATCATTGCCGACGTGTCCCACCATTCCCTATACTCATCCGCGGCCTGGTGATAGTACTTCGCAGTATAGTCCTTGAAAAAACCCTCAGCCTCGCCTTTTAGCGGTACCAGGAAATTGTCTCCGTGGCGAAGCGATATTGCCGGAACCCCTACCTTCGCAAATGGGAAGTGGTCCGACCGGAAAAAGAAACCCTGTTCGGGACGCATGTCGCCTTCGACGGTAAGCTTACGCTCGTTCGCCGCTTCATTAATTACAGCACCCATCGATGATCGTTCGGCGCCTAAGGCTGAGAAGTCCGACGTCTTGCCGAAGAAGTTTACACCGTCGATGTTTACGTTCGCTGCGGTCTTTGAGAGAGGAACGAGCGGATTGAGCGAGTAGTATTCCGCGCCAAGCAGGCCCTGTTCCTCAGCCGTCGGAAAGAGGAAAAGTATCGAACGCTTCGGCCGCTCGGCTTTGCGCATTTTCGCAAACGTCTCGGCTATCCCGAGAACCGCCGCTACGCCCGAGGCATTGTCGTACGCTCCGTTGTAGATCTTATCGCCGCGTGCGTCCGGCTCGCCGATCCCGAGGTGGTCCCAGTGCGCGGTATAAACAACGAACTCTTTCTTCAGCTTTTTGTCGCGACCCTCGACGACGCCGACAACGTTCGGCGAATCAAACGTCTGCGTTTCACTTTTCAAATTTAGTTTTACCTTCAAACCTGTGTTGACGGGTTTGAAACCGCGGATGCGAGCCTTCGCTTTCAGGTCGTCAAGATCGAGGTTCGCTCCCTTCAGAATTTTAGCCGCGGCATCATTCGTCACCCAGGATTTGAGATCCAGAAAATGTGTCTGATCACTCGGCGTGCGGGCGATCTCGTAACGCCAGCTTCCATTCGATGTGCGTACCACATTCCATCCATAGCCAGCCGAGTCGTTGGTGTGGATCAATATCACGCCTGCCGCACCGCGTCGTGCAGCTTCTTCGTATTTGTATGTCCAGCGGCCGTAGTACGTGAGTGCCTTGTCGCCAAAAAGACCCGGCTCACCCGCGGTCGCGGGCGGATCGTTGACCATTATCATCAAGATCTTTCCGCGATAATCTGCCGGGTCTCCGCTATAGTCGTTCCAATTGTAGAGCGGCGCGTCGATCCCGTAACCCGCGAAAACGAGATCGGCATCGACGGAGACGTTTGCCCGCTGAGCACTGGTAGTCGCGACAAACTCATCGCCAAACTTGTATGACTCGCTTCCGACCTGCAGGACTGTCGTCGGGTCAGCCTTGAGCCCGACCAGCCTGACGTTCTGAAAGTATCCAGACTTCGTCGCCGGCCGCACACCGCTCGCCTTCATTTGATCGGCGATATATTGCGCCGCACGTTTTCCACCGGCGGTACCGGGTCCGCGTCCCTCAAAGTCGTCGGCTGAGAGGCGGATTACCCGGTCGCGCATCTTCGCGGCGTCGAAACGATCGATATACTCCTGACTGAAGGCGATCGAAATACACCATGCGGTCAGAAACAGTAAGGCAATGGTTTTTCGCATAGTTAAAGTTATCTATTACAGGTCTGCGCGCAGACCCATGAAGCAGTACGTTAAGCAAAACGCGGTGACTTAAAGTATTGGGTCACCCCTTAATCAGTGCCATCGCTTCGGCACGTGTCCGCGGATCTTTTCTAAATCCTCCGAGAACCGCCGACGTGACGGTGATCGCTCCGGGTTTCTTCACGCCTCTCAGCGTCATGCACGTGTGCTCGGCTTCGATCACGACCATGACACCGATCGGCTGCAGGTATTCGAACAGCGTCTGTGCGATCTCCTGCGTCAGTCGTTCCTGAACCTGCAGGCGCCGGGCAAAGATCTCGGCTATCCGAGCGAGTTTCGAGAGTCCGATGATGCGGCCGTTCTTCGGGATGTAGGCGATGTGGCATTGCCCTACAAAAGGCGCAAGGTGATGCTCGCAAACGGACGCGATGGAAATATTCTTGACCAAAACCATCTCGTCGTGCGAGTCGCCGGGCAATGCCTCGATATGCTCACGCGGATCGATCCACATTCCCTCAGTAAGCTCCGCGTAAAAGTCCGCCACGCGCTCCGGCGTCTTCAAAAGTCCATCGCGGGTTATGTCCTCCCCGATACCATCGAGGATCATTCGCACACCGGCGGCGATCTTTTCGCGGTCGATATTTTTCTTTTTCTTTCTTGCCATAACGCAAAGGGCGAAGTGTCTACCCGCTCGCCGCCGAGCGAGAGTTAACGTTGTTCAATTCGGCCAACGCGGCATCTCTAACGATACGAAAGGCCACACGGTTTTCCAAAGCGATGCGCCGCACCTGTTCGTACTCGGGCATCGCGTTAACGATCTTGCCCCCGAACTTCCCGATCTTTACATCTACGTCGCCGAACGCCGTTTGCACGCGCACAATTTCACGCTCAAGGCATTCCCGTTCGATGTCCCGAACGCGAATGCCAAGCGTGCTGGTCTCGGTGTAAATAAGCTCGGTCAGCGTCGCCCGTTTTTCTGCGGAGCAGAGTACGGACAGCTTCACCGCCGGCCGGTTCTTTTTCATTTGGATCGGCGTAAACCAGCAGTCGAGCGCACCGAGCTCGAACGCACGCTCCATGACGAATCCAAGAATTTGCGGCGACAGATCGTCAATGTTTGTCTCGAGCAGGACCAGTTGTTCAGCGTTCGCCGCCACTTCAGCCGACTGACCTACGATTAGTCTCAACGCATTTGGAAAGTTCTCATATTGGCGCGTGCCCGCACCGTACCCGACTAGCTCGGAGGTGATCGCCGGCATCGGGCCATACTCGTCGCACAGCGTCGCGATTATCGCGGTACCTGTAGGTGTCGCGAGCTCGCCTTCGATGTCCGTCGAATAAAAAGGAATGCCGTTTAGAAGCTCGGTCACGGCCGGAGGCGGAACCGGAAACTTACCGTGAGCGATATCGATAAAGCCGCTGCCGACATGGATCTTCGACGAGATGAAACGCTCGACGCCGAGCATCTCGAATCCGATACACGAACCGACAATGTCGATGATCGCGTCCATTGCTCCGACTTCATGAAAATGAACACGGCCGATATCGATTCCATGCACCTTCGCCTCGGCGGCCGCTAATCGTCGAAAGATGGCCTTTGATCTCTGCTTGACGCTGTCGGAAACGCTGGATGCATCGATGATCGCTTCGATGTCGCTCAGATGTCGATGCGTTTTTTCCTCGGGCACACGAACCCCGGCGTGCACCGCGGCGATGCCGGATCGATCGACATCGGTAAATTCGATCTCAAAGCCGGTCGGAGAAAGTGTTTCAAGCTCTCGCACCAATTCTTCCCTATCGATGCCGAGCGCAGCCAGACCGCCGAGGATCATATTGCCGCTCACACCGGCGAAGCAATCGAAATAGAGTGTTCGCATTCGACGAAAAGTATAGCTTTTCCATGTCCCTAGTCCCTAGTCCCGGGTCCCCGAGTCCCCGAGCCTTCGACATGAACATGGGAGTTGGGACATGCGACTTGGGGCTCGGAACTTGGGACTTGCGACATGGGACTTGGGACTTCGGACTCTGGACTTGTATAATCCGTCCTTTGTTCAAGAGCATGACAGTTACCGAATTAGTTGAAGTTCTGAGTGAACGCATTCGTGCGACGTCAAAGACAGCGCTTGAGATCGAACTCGATCAAGTGGCATCGGAGACCCCCCCAAAGACCGAACTCGGCGACGTTGCCTTCCCGGTCGCGTTCGAGCTTGCCAAAAGGATCAAGAAGGAAACGGGTGAGAAGCGAAATCCGCGTGAGATCGCTGAAATACTTAAAGTATCGCTTGAGGAGTTTGATTTCGTCGAAAAGGTCGAGGTCGCCGGAGCCGGGTATCTAAATGTCTTCTTTGACCGGGCCAGGTTTGTCGGGACCAGGATGCGAACGCCTCCCCTACCTCAGGCCGCACGAGCCGCGGATCCCGGGGCGATAAAAGTTTGCGTGGAGCATACATCGGTCAACCCGAATAAAGCCGCGCATATCGGCCATGTTCGAAACTCCGTCCTGGGAGACACCTTTCAACGGATCCTTAAAGCGGACGGCAATCGTGTCGAGGTGCAAAACTACATCGACAATACCGGCGTTCAAGTCGCCGATGTCGTCGTCGGCTTCATCTATCTCGAAAACAAAACTCTCGAGGATATTAAACATCTGGACAACGAGCTGACCTCCGATGGCAAGACCTTCGATTATTATTGCTGGGACCTGTACGCGAAAGTCGGCCAGGAGTATTTGGTAAACGAAGAGCTTAAGGAAAAACGAGCGGAAGTACTTCACCTCGTCGAGGCCGGAGGTAATGAGACGGCCGAGCTCGCCGATTATGTCGCGACGCGAAACGTCGAGTGCATTCTTACGACGATGGAGCGACTATCGATCCGCTACGACCTGTTGCCCAGAGAGTCTGAGATCCTTCACCTTCATTTCTGGGACAAGGCGTTCGAGCAGATGAAGAAACTTGGTGTCATCCATTTTGAAAATGAAGGTAAGAACGCCGGATGCTGGGTAATGCCGTTCGAATCGCACTCGGGCACCGATGAGCACGAGGCCGACAAGATCCTGGTTCGCTCGAACGGGACCATAACTTATACCGCCAAAGATATCGCGTACCAGATGTGGAAGCTCGGAATTCTCGGGATGGATTTTTTCTACCGGCGATTCTACGAATATGCAGACGGGCGAATGGTGTGGATGACGACAACCGACCCGAGCACTGCCGAGAACTCCCTCGGGTTTGGTCACGGCGAGCGCGTCTATAACGTCATCGATTCGCGACAATCGTACCCGCAAGAGATCGTTAAGAAAGGCGTCGCGGCCATCTCGCCGGATAAAGGCGAGCGGGCGAGCTTTCATTTGGCTTATGAGATGGTCGCGCTCTCGCCCCCTGCGGCGGCGGAACTTGGCTTCGTACTTTCAGACGCGGACAAGAGTCGAACATTTATTGAGATGAGTGCTCCGAAGGGCCTCGGGGTAAAGGCAGACGACCTGATCGATCGGCTCGAGGCGGACGCCCTTGCTGAAGTTGCATCTCGTCATCCGGATGCGTCAGCCGAGGAACTAACTTCGATCGCTCATCAGATCGCCGTCGGTGCACTCCGGTATTTTCTTTTGAAATTTACACGCAACACCGTGATCGTCTTTGATTTCAAGGAAGCGTTATCTTTCGAAGGAGAAACCGGGTGTTTCTGCCAGTACTCCGCCGTCCGCGCTAACTCGATCTTTCGAAAACTTTCCGAGAGCGGCGAGGGCCTGGACGCGTCATTCGCGGTGGCAGCAAACGCCGAGAATACCAGGGAGATCTTTGCGGGCGAAGGCGGAGACGATATTTGGTCAATCTTTATGCTGGCGTCACGGCTCGAGGAAACGGTTGCTAATGCGGCCGCGCAGACCGAGCCCGCGATCCTGGCCAAATACACGTTCAATCTCGCAAAAGCATTCAATCTCTTCTATCACAATCACAAGATCTTGCCGGAGACGAACCCGAAGAAACGGGCCGTTTTGCTGTGCGTTGCCGACACCGTCAGAAATTCGCTGACCGCCGCGCTCGACACGATGGGAATACAGGTTCCGCCCAAAATGTGATTGACACGGTGCAGCCGATTTTGTTACAAGTGAGTTCATGAACTTTCAAGCAAAGATCACAGCAAACAGTTGGCGAGCCGAGTCCGCTTGGCGCTGGCCTTTTGTCTGCGGTGATCGACTTGAGAGAAGATGACGGTTGAGGAACCGTTTTAGAACTCCAGAGTTTCAAGTCTTTAGAAACGCCGCCTGACACACAAAGGGCGGCGTTTTTATTCTGTGATGAAAGATTCGACCAAGTACCAAACCAGAGTGGAGATCGTCCCGGTGGTAGAAACCATGCCGGCCGATCTGCTGACGCCACTGGCGGTCTATCTGAAATTGTCTAAAGGCGGCGGCAATTCATTCTTGCTGGAATCGGTCGAGGGTGGTGAATCGCTGGCGCGTTATTCGTTTGTCGGTGTCGATCCCGAGTTCATAGCAAGCGGAAACGATCGGGAGACGGTGGTCAGTGACGCGGATGGAGCAAAGACGCGCGCGATGCCGATGTTCGATTTCATGCGAGAGCACTTCGCGGGTCATGAGGTCTTGTCCGAACATGAGCTGCCTGCCTTCATCGGCGGTGCTATTGGATATTTTGGTTTCAATTGCTCTGGATGGTTCGAGCCGTCGCTGCGAAGATCGTCGGTCGACAACGAGCCGGATGCGGTGTTTATGTTTTTCCGCTCCGTGATCGCGTTCGACCATGCGAAGCAAGTAGTGAAGATCGTCACGCTTGTGTTCCCGGATGACGCTGATGATGGCAGTCACGCAGCTGCGAAGCGAAACGCCGCGATTCGATCGACGCTTGAGAACGAGCCGGTCGATCTACCCGAACATGTTTCGCCCGGAACGGATGACACGGTTTCGTCGAACTGGAGCAAAGAAGAATTCGAGGATGCGGTGCGCGAGATCCAGGAGCTGATCCGAGCCGGTGAATGTTACCAGGTCGTCATCTCACAGCGTTTTTCCCGGCCAACATCGGGGAATGCGGTCTCGATCTATCGCGCGCTCCGCTCGGTAAATCCGTCGCCATATATGTTCCTCCTGCAGATGCCGGACACGTGCATAGTCGGAGCTTCGCCGGAAATGCTCGTCAAGTGTTCCGACGGAAATCTCGAATACCGGCCCATCGCGGGAACCCGGCCGCGAGGAGCAACACGTGATGAAGATTCGCGTCTCGCCGAAGAAATGCGAGGCGATCGGAAAGAGGTAGCGGAGCATTTAATGCTGGTCGATCTCGGCCGGAACGACCTCGGCCGCGTCGCTGTATACGGCAGCGTGCAGGTCGAGAATCTAATGAGCGTCGAGAAGTTTTCTCACGTACAACACCTTGTCAGTGACCTTACGGCAAGGCTTCGCCCCGGACTCGATCGCTTCGACGCGCTTGCTGCCTGCTTCCCTGCCGGAACGGTCTCGGGCGCCCCTAAGGTTCGCGCTATCGACGTGATCCAGAGGCTGGAACCCGGACCGCGTGGCGTGTACGCCGGTGCCGTGGGCTATTTTGATTACGCGGGAAATATGGATATGTGTATAGCGATCCGCACGCTCGTCTTAAAAGACGGCGTGGCGCACGTCCAGGCCGGTGCGGGCATCGTCGCGGACTCTGTACCCGAACTCGAGTACGAGGAGACCGTCAATAAGGCGCGAGCGCTGATAAAGGCTGTCGAGCTGGCGGAAACGAAAATGCTGTGAACATCTTGCAAAAATACATTCAGGCATTTCGTATTGGCCGGGACCTCGACGGTGATGAGGCTGAAGTGTTTCTCGATGCGCTGATCACCGAAACAGACGAATCGGTTATCGCGGAACTGTTCCATGCATGGAATTCAAAAGATATCACCAGCGACGAGATCTACGAGATCGCCAGAATAATGCGCAGTCGCTGCACACGTGTCACGACAGATCATGAAACATTCGTCGATATCGTTGGAACGGGCGGGAGCCGAAGCAAGACGTTTAATGTTTCAACAGCGGCGGCGTTCGTCGTCGCCGGTGCGGGCGTTCCGGTTGCGAAACACGGCAACAAAGCGGCGACGAGCAATTCGGGAAGCGCTGACGTGTTATCCGCGCTCGGGGTCGAACCTGCTGTCGATGCGGCGACGGCTGAACGCTGTCTGAAGGAGATCGGCATCTGCTTTATGTTCGCGCCAATTTTCCACCGCCTCTCGCCGACGCTCGGAAAGGTGCGTCGGGGGCTGGGCTTCCCCACAATATTTAATTGCGTTGGACCGCTTTGTAATCCGGCGAACGCGCCTCATCAACTTATCGGTGTGTGGAGCGAGGATCTCGTATTGAAGATGGCGAATGCATTGTCACGGCTTGGAACCAAACGATCGTGGGTTGTCCACGGTCGTGACGGGTTGGATGAGATATCGCTTGCCGGCCCGACGTTTGTCGCTGAGGTCGAAGACGGATCGGTTCGTACATTCGATATCTCACCGGACGACTTCCGGCTCGAGCCGCGTTCAACGGATACGTGTCGAGCGGGCTCGGCTAATGAAAGTGCGGTCCTTATTCGTGAACTATTGGAAGGAAGGCAAAGCGAAACCGCCGCGGAGGGTATGGTGCTTATAAACTCTATGGCGGCGATTCATATTGCCGGGCAAAACGCGAGTATTCCCGACGGGCTCGGTTCCGCCATCGAGAGTATTCAGAGCGGACGCGCGCTCCTGAAACTGAACCAACTTGCGGATCAAAGCGCCAAATGAAAACAACGCTGGACGAAATACTTGATTCGACGCGGGAACGAGTTACCGCGCTAAGGCAAGACACCGACGTCGCTCGGCTGGCGAAAAGAGCGGCGAGCGTGCGGTCGACAGCGGTGCCCCATCGATTTCGCTCCGCACTTGAAAGAAGGGGCGGTCTGAAGGTGATCGCCGAGTTCAAGAAAGCGTCGCCGTCCAAAGGCGTCATCAACGACACGCTCGATCCCGCGACGGTGGCCCGGCTTTATGCAGCGGGCGGTGCGTGTGCGATCTCTGTACTGACGGAAGAAAAGTTCTTTCTTGGTTCGCTCGATGATCTGCGAGTGGTCCGCGAATCCGTCGAGCTTCCCGTCTTGAGAAAAGATTTTATCGTCGATGAACTTCAAATATACGAGGCCGCCGAGGCGGGCGCCGACGCAATTCTTCTGATCGTCGGCGCGTTGCCAATTGAAAAACTGAAAGCGCTAAGGAGCCTGGCCGAGGACGAGTTGGGAATGGACGCCCTTGTCGAGGTACACACGAGTGACGAAATGAAGATCGCCGTGGGTGTCGGTGCAATATTGATCGGGGTAAATAACCGCGATCTCCGCAATTTCGATATTTCACTTGATGTGTCGCGAGAGCTGATCCGATATGCCCCGCCCGGTGCGCTGCTGATCTCAGAAAGCGGGTTGCAAACGCGCGACGATCTGCTCGAGCTGGATCGATTGGGTTATGCCGGTTTCCTGATCGGCGAGACGCTGATGCGAAGCAGTGATCCCGAGCTCGAATTGAGAAGATTACTAGCGGACTAATCTATGACTAAGGTAAAGATCTGCGGCATAACAAATCCGGACGACGCTCGTCGCGCGGTCGATTACGGCGCAGACCTGCTCGGGTTTAACTTTTACGCGAACAGTCCAAGATTCATTTCCGCGGAGGCGGCTTCTGCCATTATCAGGCTGCTGCCCGGCGCGATCATTAATGTAGGCGTGTTTGTGAATGAACAAATCGAAGCCATCGTCGCAACGGTCAATGTTGCCGGCTTGGGCGCGGTGCAGCTTCACGGCGATGAGACGCCCGACTTCGTCGACGAGCTCCGGGAACGGATCGACCAGGATGTCATCAAGGCTTTTCGGGTTTCTAATTCTTTCGATCCCGAAGTTGCGTTTGGTTACTCGAGTACGGATGTTTTGCTGGACGGTTTTTCTTTAAACGCGCATGGCGGAACAGGGCGGACCTTCGATTGGAGCGTCGCGAAACTGCTCTCGCCGCGTATCGAAAAACTCTATCTCGCCGGAGGCCTTTCGGCCGAGAATGTACGGACAGCGATTTCCGAGGTCCATCCTTATGCGGTCGACGCGTGCAGCTCGGTCGAGTCGAGACCGGGAATAAAAGACGCGGAAAAACTTCTCAGGTTTATTATGGAAGCGAAACGTGATGACTAACTATCAGCCAAACGAGCGCGGATACTGGGGCGATTACGGCGGACGATTTGTTCCGGAAACACTTGTCGCTCCGCTGGACGAATTGACGACCGCATATCTCAGCGTTCGAGACGACGATGCGTTCCAGACGGAACTCGGCTCACTGCTCAAAAATTATTCGGGACGCCCGACGGCGCTGACATATGCCGCACGCCTGACCGAACTGTTCGGCGGTGCTCGCATCTATCTCAAACGCGAAGATCTCAACCACACCGGTGCACACAAGATCAATAATTGCCTCGGCCAAATCTTGCTGGCCCGCCGGATGGGAAAGAATCGCATCATTGCCGAGACCGGAGCCGGGCAGCATGGCGTCGCGACCGCCACGGTTTGCGCGCTCTTTGGAATGGAGTGCGTTGTGTACATGGGTACCGAGGACATGCGGCGGCAGGAGCTGAACGTATTTCGGATGCGGCTGCTTGGCGCTGAGGTCCGCGGCGTCGAGTCCGGCTCGCGGACGCTCAAGGATGCGATAAACGAAGCTCTCCGAGATTGGGTGACAAATGTCGGAACGACCTATTACCTTCTCGGGTCGGCTCTTGGGCCGCACCCGTATCCGTTGATGGTACGCGATTTTCAAAGCGTGATCGGACGCGAGACTCGTGAACAAATTCTTGAGAGAGAGGGCCGGCTTCCGGACCTTCTCGTCGCTTGCGTGGGGGGCGGATCGAACTCGATGGGATTGTTTCACGAGTTTCTGGATGATGACGTCAAGATGATAGGCGTCGAAGCGGGCGGGACGGGGTCAGGACTCGGGGAACACGCCGCGAGATTTATGGACGGTGGCAGCGTCGGGGTCCTGCAGGGAACGAAGAGCTGCCTGCTTCAAGCTGAGGACGGCCAAATAGCTGGAACGCATTCAGTTTCCGCGGGCCTCGATTACGCTTCGATCGGACCGGAGCATGCTTTTCTCCATGACGAAGGCCGGGTCGAATATGTTTCTGTCTCGGACCGCGAAGCGCTGGACGCGTTTCAGCTCCTCGCGAGGACCGAGGGGATCATCCCGGCGCTCGAATCGTCGCACGCCATCGCGCACGTCCGTAAGATCGCACCAGAGCTTCCCCGCGAGACGATAGTTGTTATCAATTTGTCCGGTCGCGGTGATAAGGATGTGAACACCGTCGCCGAACTCGGAAATAAAGATGAGTAGGATCGCTGGTCAATTCGAGAAAATGAAACGCGACGGCCGCAAAGGATTCATACCCTTTGTGACCGCCGGCGATCCGGATATCGAGACGTCCCTCGCGATTATCCTGAAGCTGGCCGAGCTGGGATCGGACGTCATAGAGCTCGGCGTTCCGTTCAGCGATCCGATGGCCGACGGGGCGACCATTCAGCGTTCGTCACTGCGGGCCCTCGAAGGCGGCGTGAAGCTGTCGAACATTCTTGCTCTCGCCCGCAGTGTGCGTGAGACAAGCGAAACGCCGATCGTGCTTTTTAGCTATTTCAATCCCCTGATGCAGTTTGGGTTCAAACGTCTGACCCGCGAAGCATCCGACGCAGGCATCGACGGCATTTTGATAACCGATGTCGTTGACGACGAGGCGGTTGAGCTTTCAGAAATTCTTCGCTCCGCCGGACTCGACTTGATCTCCTTGATCGCACCAACGACGACCGATCGACGCCTGGAAAAGATAGCCAGGAATTCGACCGGATTTTTATACGCAGTCTCGAGGGCGGGCGTTACGGGTGCGAGGTCCGCGATGACAGACGATGCAGAGTCGCTCGTTGCACGTGCACGAGGCTTTACCGATCTGCCTGTCGCCGTAGGTTTTGGCATCTCGACCCTCGAACAGGTCCGAAGTGTCTGGCGTTTTGCGGACGCTGCGGTAGTCGGTTCAGCAATAGTGTCCGAGATCGAGAAAGCGTCGGCTCGCGAGGCGGTAGCGGCGGTCGAGCGGTATGTCCGTGCCCTGCTGCCGCAATTTGCAAAATCGGGAGCGGAACTTTAGAGTTTTAGTTTTCCCGGGTTATAGAGGAATTACCTTTTTATGCTCATCGTAATGAAATCCGACGCGACCCAGGCCGACATCGATCGGGTCGTTGAAGTTATTGACGGTCTCGGCCTTCGGGGCCATGCAATGCCCGGTGAAAGTCGGACGGCGATCGGTATTACCGGTAATAAGAACTCGGTCGATCCGGCCCATTTCGAGAACCTTCCCGGCGTCGCCGACGCGATCAGGGTTACAAAGCCCTACAAACTTATTTCAAAGGACCTGCGGCCCGAGAAGTCCGTCGTTAAGATCGGCAATTCCTCTATCGGTGGACACGAGCTTGCGATCATTGCCGGACCATGTGCTGTCGAGAGCGAGAGTCAGGTTCTTGAAGCCGCTGAGTCAGTCGCTGCGAGCGGCGCCAAATTTTTTCGAGGCGGTGCGTTCAAGCCCCGAACATCCCCCTATGCGTTCCAGGGAATGGGTGAGGACGGGTTGAAGATCCTGTCCGAGGTCCGCGATCGATTCGGGCTAAATATCGTTACTGAGGCGATGGACGAGCGCGGCGTTGACCTGGTGGTGAAATACGGTGACTGTATTCAGATCGGCGCCCGGAACATGCAGAACTTTTCGCTTCTTAAATACGCGGGTCAAACGCAAAAACCTGTCCTGTTAAAGCGCGGTCTATCTGCAACCCTCGACGAGTTTCTACTCGCCGCCGAGTACATTATGGCCGAGGGAAATTACAATGTCGTCCTTTGCGAACGAGGCATTCGAACCTTCGCCGACCATGCCAGGAATACGATGGATCTCTCTATCGTCCCGGCCGTCCACCGGATGACGCATCTGCCCATAATCGTCGATCCGTCGCACGGCACCGGGCATAATTATCTGGTCAATCCACTCGCTCGGGCCGGTGTCGCGGTCGGAGCTGACGGACTGATCATCGAGGTCCACCCTCGTCCCGAACAAGCTCTTTGTGACGGGGCTCAGGCTCTGACACCCGGGCAGTATATTGAACTTGTTGAACAGGTTAGGAGAATTCACGCCGTGGTTTCTGTGGATGTGCCGCATTCGGTGTCCGCAGCCGGCGAACTGGTGACATAAGACCTGTAAAAAGAAAAAAATCCGCGTATGTTCCCGACATACGCGGATTTTGTTGTACGTCTGACGCCTTTTGCCTTATCTCGCCAAACGAAACCTGATCATAGCATAGAATTGCAAGCAGCAGCTGGCCGTTGCCGCTGCAATAAGCAACGTCATCGGCATGAACCGGAACGTCTCCGGAAGGACCGCCCCCAGCGTCTGACGGAACATCAAACCCAGGCCTATTCCAAAGATCGCGATCGCGGTGCGACCAAGCAGCCAGTTCGAAAACGGCGGCTTTTCGCTTTCCCATGGCAGAAGATACGGGAGAACCAGCAGCATGCCTAGCGTGAGGACCGAAACGGCCTCCACAACAGAGAATACGGCCGTTTGTCCGACATCTACTGCGAGAAAAAAGAGAACAAATGTGGTATCTACGGCGAATCGCCAGGCAGGGGTCGCGCTAATTGGGGTGCTCTGCATAAGTCCAATTACTCCTGGAAAGTAGTCTGTTCTACGAAAGAATCCGGCAGCCTAGTCTTCGGATGGCTTGCTGAATTGCTTATAAGCCACTCGAAATAGCTCCGAAAGAGCCTGGGCCGTTTCCGGAGTGAGCTTTTTGTCGGCACGGAGGTGAGCTTCGACTATCTCGGGCATCGCTTCGTGCGGATAATAGATCACCGGTTCGACAGAATCCGTAGATTGCTTGTTCATTACCCTGTCGATAGGCATATCCAGCCAGCCGGTGAGACGCGCAATATTGTCTGCATCCGGCTTGC
Organism: Pyrinomonadaceae bacterium; assembly: GCA_046714595.1. Classification (GTDB taxonomy): domain Bacteria; phylum Acidobacteriota; class Blastocatellia; order Pyrinomonadales; family Pyrinomonadaceae; genus OLB17. Next base: position 15,075 of record JBKKAS010000153.1, read on the forward strand.
CGGTTCCGTTCTCGATGCGAGAAAGCGTTGATGCCGAGACGTTGGTCACATCCGCGACATCTCGCAGGCTTAACCCCAGCTCTTCACGGCGCCTTTTTATCGCCCGCCCCAGTTCCACCGTATTGATAAAGTTGTCGTTTCGATCCGCCATAGGTTCTTCACCTCCATAAAAGTAGTGCCACGGGTGCACTTTCCATTTCACGGATAAAACATAACATGGAAGAATTTTAAATGCAACACCTCGTTTCATGCTTGCAACAGATAAATTTCACTGGTACACTGTTTCACGGATGGCACACCAATTGGTCGTCATCGATTGATAACACTGAGTTGCGGAGGTCTGACCGCGGCGAACAGCGGGTTAAAAGCGTATCAAGGCACGACGGCAGACGACCGTGCCCGTCAATCAAGCTGGCGCGATATCTCGAAAACAAGGAGAAGCTGGAAATGAAACGAGCAAAGCTAAGCGAAGTGGAAGGAACGAGCACTGAATCGGCCGAGGTCCGTAGCAACGTTCTCGAATTCTCGGCCACGCTGCAGGAATTGAGGAAGCGGGTCGACCCAAACCTGATAAAACAACGTGAGGGTTGGCGCGACCATAACGGAAACGTGCAGTTGGTCGATTATGTTGAGTGGCACACCGTCGCCGATATTCTGGACGAAACCGCGCCGAACTGGACGCACGCGGTGAAAGACATTCGACAAATTGGCGACATTATGACGGTCACCGTCGCGATCACGATCGACGGGGTCACGCGTGAGGGTATCGGAACGGGTCTCGCACATAGCGAGATGGGAATAAAGAAAGCGGAGCATGATGCGTTGAAACGATCCGCCGTGAAATTCGGTATTGCTCGCGAGCTCTACAAGCAGGAATCGGATTCGATCGAACGCGAAGGCTCGGTTTCCGCCAACCGCAACGCCGAAGCCGGCTTCCCTGCCGATCCGATCGCTCGCAGCCTGGGCGAACTAGTGACCGCACGGCAGCTCGGGATGATCAGGGCGATCGCTCGCGAGTTGAGCATCGATCCGGACGAAGAGTGCAATTCCGTGATGCAGTGCGGCACCGATGCGTTAACTAAGCGTGCCGCGTCGTCGCTGATACAGCATTTACAGGAGACGCAACGTAACAACGATTCGTCGGTCAAACTGCCGTTTCAAAAAGCGAGCTAAGATCACCTTTCTCTCACAAACATCATGTTTTGAGTTGTGAAAGACCCGTACTGTTTTGTCCACAAAGCAGCCGACCTCACTCACAACTCAAAACTCCCTTTGCTCACACCAAACGTCATGGCGGTATTCTGTCAATCCCTCTTTGCAGAGTGTTATAATTTGCCAAAACCCTGGACCCTGATAAGTAGAACTATGAGTATTAATCAAAGGCTTGGCGATCTTGTTGGCGAATGGAAAGGCACAAATCGATTGCACACGCCATGGATGCCGGAGCCGTTGAAAGAATCTGATTCCCGGGCGGCGGTTCGCTCGAAGATGAATGGTCAGTTTCTTTCGATCGAGTATGCGTGGTCTTTCGAAGGTGAGCAGCAGGAAGGAATGTTGATACTCGGCTGCGATCCGAAATCCGATGCCGTCCAGGCGGTGTGGACCGACTCATGGCATTCGAAAGATGTGTTGATGTTGTGCAACGGGGCTATAGACGACGACGGAAGGATCTCGGTCATCGGGCACTACTCGGTGCCGGAGAATCCCGACTGGGGCTGGAGAACGGAGATAGTTCGAGGTACCGATTCGTTCCGGTACGCAATGTACAACGTCTCGCCGGAAGGGGTGGAGGAAATAGCCGTCGAGACAGATTTCGAGCGGGCCTAGGCCGTTCGTGTTCCGTCGAACGAGAGCGAGTCGGGAATGATAGCAGCCGAGAGCGTCCCCTTCATCGAGTCGTTTTCTACCGAGCCGTTTATCAAGAAATCGACGGACTGACCTTGGATCTCGGTACTCGCCGTAGCGTTGAACTTGTTCCCATTCACGTTTCCTGCCTGAATACTTCCACTGCCAAGAACCGTTTCGATATTTCCCGATATCTTGTCGCCATCTTGATCCAGCGTCAGTTGGACTGGTACCTTCTGGCCTTGGAAATCCAGGGTCAATGCCCAACTGCCGCGGACGTCGGCAGGCTCACTCGCCGAGTCCGTTTCATAGCTTGCAAGTTCCATCGGATTCCCCTCGGTATCAAAGATCTCAATATTATCTGTATATGTACGTGCCTGCGGCAATACCTCACCTGCGTCGCCCACGATCACCATCGCCGATCGCTCGGGGTGCACATACTTCATTGCGACCCGCTGCACATCCTCTGCCGTCACCGCTTCGATGTTTGCGCGGTACGTCTGGAGATAATCCGATGGCAATTCATAAAGCTTCTGATTCACGATGAGATTCGTCAAACCTTCCTGAGTCTCCGCTCGAATTGGAAATACACCGGTCAGAAAATTTTTCGCGTCCGCCAGTTCAGCCGGGCTGACAGGCTCATTCCGGATGCGTTCCAGCTCGTAAAAGAATTCCCTGAGCGAATCGCTGGTAACCGACGTTCGCACCTCGGCAGTGGCTTCGAAATCCCCGGCAAGGCGTTTCATATCGAGCCGCGTATATGCGCCGTACGTGTACCCTTTCTCTTCGCGAAGATTCATGAACACTCGCGATGACGCACCGGCACCCAGTACCTGGTTCATTACTGTCGCGGCAAAATAGTCCGGATCGTTTCGCTTAAAGGCCATATTCGCGAGAACGATATTCGCCTGGGCGGAACCCGGACGATCGACGATCGTAAGGCTCCGGTCGCCCTGAACCGGTAGCTCAGAAACCTTGGGCGGGCTCAGCTCGCCGGCTGGCCAGGCTCCAAACTGTTCGTCGATCTCGCTATAGAGTTCATTTTTATCAATGTCACCGACCGCAATAAGTATCGCGTTATTGGGAATGAACCGCTGGCGGTGAGTTTCGGCGAGTGCTTCGCGTGAAAGTTTTTCAACGTCAGCAGCCGAGGGTGAAAGTCTCGAATAAGGATGTTCCCCGTAAAGTTTCCGAGCGGTTTGTTCATTGGCAAGGAAGCCCGGCTGCGAGCGTTGAAATTTAAGATTCTCGATCGTATTCCGTTTATAAAGATCAAGCTCGGTCTCCGGGAACACCGGGCGAAACAGGATCTCGCCCATCAGGTGCAGAATCTCCGACGAGTAGATAGAAAGAGCAGACGCGGCAATTATCACGAAATCGTCTGACGCACTGGCTGATACGCTTGCACCCAGACGTTCGATCTTCTCAGCGAGCTCCAGACTGGAATAGGTGGCGGTCCCTTCGGTGAGCATTGATGCCATAGCGGACGTGAGACCGATGTTGTCCGCCGGGTCGTCGGCATCGCCCGACAGTAACGCGAGCCGATAGCTGACAAGCGGCAACCGTTTGTCGTCGAATACAACGACCCTTAAACCGTTCTCAAGAGTCCTGGTGTCCGGTTGGGGAATATTAAAAGGCGCCAGTGCGAGTGGAGCCGGTGCGGTTTTGCGAATTGCTTGAGTCATAAGATCGGGATGCGTGAGTCTGCTGGATGTCCGGCGCGTTATCCCTTGCCTGCGGGAACGATATCCAAAAGCGCCCTGTTGTCGGTATTCAAATAATTCTGAACAGTCGCTCGGATCTGCTCGGGCGTGACTTGAAGAAGCTCGTCGAGATCACTATTGATCAAAGTTGAATCTCCGTCATACAGAGCATATTCGGCTATCTGCTGGGCTCGAGACATCGACGATTGACGCATGCGAACGGTGTCGTTTATGAGCTGGTTGTAGAGCTTCTGCATTTCGTCAGCGGTCGGTCCCTCGATAGCGACGTTCCGGATCTCCGTCATGATAATGTCTCGTATCCGGCTCAGATCCTTTTCCGGTTTTGGTATCGCCCCGACGAAAATACTCGACGGTCCTCGACGTTCGTCCGTGAATCCAAAAAGCTGGATGACAGATTCTTCTCCTTTTACGAGCTTTTGGTAGAGTCGCGAACTCTCGCCGTCGTAAAGCAGTTTTCCCGCCAAATACAGCGCATTGAATTCAGGGGAACGGCGTCTGGGGATCTTCCAGCCAATCAGAAATGCCGGAAACGGCGCGAGCTTGTCTTCCCATTCACGATAGGTTTTGGCAACTTCGTCCGGTTCTGAAACATCAAGCTCGGGCGGCGCCGGCTGCGAGGAGATGTCGCCGAAAAAGGTTTCAACGAGTTGTTTAGCGGTCGCGGGTTCGAAGGATCCGGAGATCGTAAGCACGGCATTGTTGGGTGCATAGTAGATCCTAAAGAACTCCTGCACATCCTCGACAGTTGCGGCGTCGAGGTGCTCCATGGAACCGATCGTCGAATGCGAGTTCGCGAAATTTCGATAGATCATCTCGTTGATAAGATCGAAGATCTGGCCGTATGGCTGATTGTCATATCGCAGCCGCTTTTCTTCCTTAACAGCTTCGCGCTGGTTGTCCAGGTTTTCCTGGGTTACGGCGAGCGAGCTCATCCGGTCGGCCTCAAGCCACAGCGCAAGCGGCAACTGGTTGGCGGGCAGCGTTTCGAAGTAGTTGGTCCGCTCGCTCGACGTAGTGCCATTCATCGTGCCGCCGGCCTTCATGATGTATAGGAAGTGCTCCGCTTTCTTCACATTCTCCGAGCCCTGGAACATCATGTGCTCGAAAAGATGCGCAAAACCTGTGCGGCCGTCGCGCTCGTTTCGCGAACCAACGTTGTAATAGACCGCTACGGCAACCACAGGGACGGCCTCGTCGCGGTTCAGCACGACCCGAAGGCCATTTTCAAGAGTGTATTCCTCGATCTCCAGCGGCGGTAATTTGAACGCATCGGACATAATTTTTTTCAAAATTTATGAAATCATTTTGATACGGAGATTGCAAAAATCCCCGACTTTCAACCGAAGAGCTGTCGCAAGCTGGATTCAAAAGTCGATTCGAAATTCCGAACCGGACGCTGTTCGTGCCCTTTTTCAGGATACGGTATGCCGGTATACAGAAGTGTTGAAAACAGCGGTGTTACGCTTCCATCGATTTCCTTTTGATTCATCGCGGTTGTACTACGCGGTTTACGGCGTCTCATTCCAGGGTGGGAGATGCCGATTTTTTTGTCTATTCCGTCGGCCGGCGCTTTTGATTGTCTTTCGCTATCGCGTACAACGCCGACTTTACTTGAAAGGGTGTCAGCTGCGGGTGTTTGTCGAGGAGCAGCGCGATGACACCGACGATGTGAGGACAAGCGAAACTATTTCCGGTCAGGTTCCTATGGACGCCGTTCGGCCACGCCGTTCGGACGTTCACTCCGGGAGCCGTCAGCTCGATAACCTCGCCGAAATGAAATCCAAAATTCAAGGGATCGATCTCCGTACTCTTGACGACCGAAATAAGGGACGACGATAATACGGACGGAAAGCTCGGTTGCGTAAGATTATTTGCAGCCGCAACGACGACGCAACCGGCCTGATACGCGCGGTCGAGCAGATCGTGCAGCGGAGCAAAGAATTGTGGCTTGGTTGTCCCAAGGCTGAGATTGATAATTCGGTAACGCCTG
>JBKKAS010000154.1:0-6920 GCA_046714595.1 Pyrinomonadaceae bacterium
GACGGGCGACGCTTAGATTCGCAAGAGCCTCCATCAACTTTGCCGCCGTCAGATAAAGAACGTGCTCAGCGTGGATATGTCCGACCTCATGTGCGATGACCGCGAGCGTCTCCTCGTCATTCAACCGCTCGATAAGCGCCGTGTGTAGAACGATGATCGGCTTCTCGACCCCTCCCGTAAATGCATTGACGAGCGGGTTCTGCTGGATGTACATGTCGGGCATGTCGACACCGAGCGTCGTGCATGCGATCTGAAGCTTGGCGTGAAGATCGGGACACTGCTTCGGCGTGACTTTGACGGCGCTTGCCATGAACATCACGCGGATCGCCGATTCGCCCGTCCATTCGAGCAGCTTCTTCAGCGCCGAATCCACACCCGGAATCGCTTTCACCGCCGCGAGGGCCTTGCTGTCGGCCGGGTGGATATACTCGTGCTTGCTGAGGTCCGCGAATTTCTTGTGCGGTTCGTTCGATAGCGGTAGCTTACACTTGCCGCAGTTCGCCGCGTTGTTCTTGTAATCCGACTTGACCGAATTCTTTTGCGCGCAATAACGGCAGCGCACGAAATGCCCCTTCTCAATCGCCTCGTCTTTCTTTTTTGCCATATGTTTAAGTTTAGATTAGTGCTGCATTACAGTCCATAAAGCCATACGCCCGAAAGTTGAATTTCGTTGACAATATTCTCACTACAGCCGAAAATGAACAGCACGCATCCATTTATCCGGAGTACCTCAATGAAATCGTCTAATCCCATGCAGCCACTCAATTGCAGCAGTTCAATGGTCGGAATATCGTTCACAAATTTATGCGGTTGTGCTCTGTTGATGCTCTGGCTTACCGCGATCCCGACAAATGCCCTGCCAACGCTTCTCGACCCGACTTTTAGCGGCGACGGTAAGGTAACGGCGCAGATCTTGAACTTTGGATCGTGGGGGAATGATGCCGTTCTGCAGGCTGATGGAAAGATCGTCGTTGTCGGGGCCGGTAATAATAACCTGAGTTTTCCCGAAGGCTTTCAGACGGGAGTAATTCGTTACAATTCTGACGGATCGCTCGACACAACCTTTGATGGCGACGGTCGCGTATCGACAATTATCGATCCTTCAAAAGTCAGCGAAGCGACCGCGGTCGCGCTCCAGGAAGACGGCAAGATCGTATTGACCGGAATCGTTAGCCCGGCACGCAATGAGAACGGCACGGGATTCATCGTTCGCTACAACACGAACGGGTCGCTTGACACGAGCTTTGACGGTGATGGTGTCCGGCATTTCAATTACGGTCTTTTTTCCGTCGACGCATCCAAGGATATCGCTGTCCAGCCGGACGGTAAGATCGTGATCGCTGCGTTCAACTTTACTTTTAATGTCGGGAGCGGATTGGTGATAGCGCGGTACAACGCTGACGGCTCGGTAGACTCTACTTTCGGCGCCGGCACCGGGCTGGTGAGAAGACCGGGGGCCTGTTGTAATTTTACTGAGGTCTTGAAGCTTGCTCTTCAGCCAGACGGCAAGATCGTTTTTGCCGGCCTCCAGGAGGATTGGCTCGTCGGCCGGCTCAACTCTGACGGCACACCTGACTCCTCGTTCGGCAACGGTGGTTACGCTATAGGACCCGGCGGCTATGCACTGGCCTTGCAACCCGACGGTAAGATCCTGGTCGCAAATCGCAACAATTTCTTTCCACAGAATACGCTGCAGGTCATCAAAAGGCTCAATACAGACGGCTCGCCTGATACCGGTTTCGGTTCCGGCGGATCCGCAACCGTCTCCTTCGTCAATCAGGCCGGCGACCTTGCACGAGCGCCCGACCTCGCCGTTCAGCCCGACGGAAAAATACTTCTGGGCGGTGCGATCCGTCTTTCTCCGCCTGTCACGGGCTTCGACTTCGCTCTCGCTCGCCTGAACGGGAACGGTAGTTTCGACAACTCTTTTGGATATAACGGACGAGTTACGACCGATGTTCAAGGACAGGACTACGGACGGTCGATACTTCTCCAACCGGACGGCAAAATCGTCTTGGCCGGCGAGAGTACCGGGGGCGGCTTTGCAGTGGCAAGATACATTCCTGGAAGTTTGAGTCTCACGTGTCGCCCCGTGGCCGATTTCAACGGAGACGGCAAGAGTGATCCGGCGTTTTTCAGTAACCTTTTCGGCCGGTGGCGTTATCTAAGCAGCTCCGGCGAAGGTTCGGTCAGATGGGGTCTTGACGGAGACAGGATCGTCCCCGCGGACTATAACGGCGACTGCCGAACGGACTTTGCGGTGTTTAGGAGCGGAAGCTGGTATATCAAGACCGCCGCTGTTAACAGTGAGATCTACTTTCAGTTCGGCCTTGCGAGTGACGTCCCCGTTCCCGGCGATTACGACGGCGACGACCTCGCGGACCCGGCGGTCTTCCGCAATGGGGACTGGTACATCCAGGGAACGCGGGATGGATTTTCCGCCGTGCACTTCGGGTCGACCGGCGACAAGCCTGTTCCGGGTGATTACGACGGCGATGGTAAAGAAGACATAGCGGTCTATCGCGACGGGATATGGTACCTGAATCAGTCGAGTCTCGGATTCAGCGCCGTTTCGTTCGGTTTGGCGAGCGACAAACCCGTTGTTGGCGATTATGACGGAGACGGCAAAACAGATATAGCCGTCTATCGCCGTTCGGACGGCACCTGGTATCTGCTCCAATCGACACAGGGCTTCGCGGGACTGCGGTGGGGGATCTCAACAGATCTACCCGTTCCCGCAGACTACGATGGGGACGGCAAGACGGACATCGCCGTGTATCGCGGAGGCGACTGGTACATTTTGCAAAGCTCCGCGGGTTACCAGTTCCGTCAGTTTGTGGCCGACGCGGGTGACCCGATCGTTCAGAACGCCTACGTGCCCTGAGCTTTTAGTTTTACGATGGTCTCGACGTGATGCGTCTGGGGAAAGAGATCAAAGGCGACGATAGAATCCAGCACATAACCGTGATCGATAAAGATACGCAGGTCGCGGGCGAGGGTGGATGGTTCGCATGAAACGAACGAGACCTGCTTCGGTTTGAGCGATGCGAGTCGCTTGACCGTAACCGGTTTCGCGCCCGCCCGTGGCGGATCGAGAAGAACGAAATCGATCGCCTCCCCATCCAGACTGCCAATAAACTTATCGACGCTTTCATGAACGAGGCGAACGTTGCCGAGCCCCGCCCGCGACACATTCTTTTCGGCGAATTCCACCGCGATGTCGTGATCCTCGACCGCGACGACCTGCCCGAAGTTTCTTGCAAGCGGAAGCGTGAATAATCCGACGCCGCTGAACAGATCCAGCGCGGTGCGCCCTGACGCACCATCGATCGCCGCCTTCACCAGTGGCTCGACCAAAAACGGATTTCCCTGAAAGAAGCTTTTTGCCGAATAGAAATATTTTTCGCCGAGCGCATTCAGCACCACCTCGTTGGTCGGTTCAAAGATCTCAGGGCTGTATTTCGAAATTTTTCCGTCGCTACCGGCGGCTGCGTAAACCTCGAAACGGGAACTCCCAACCCGTGACCAGTCAAGATTTGCCCGCGTGTCATTGAGGGCCGCTTCGAGTTCGGGCACCAGGATCGGGCATTCCTTTACGTCGATCACCTCGTGCGTCAGACGTCGATAATACCCGATCGTTCGTTCACGCGAATCCACGTGCCACTGTGCACGCGACCTGTATCGAAGCTCACGCGGACTCGGGACGATCTCGATCTCTTTTTCGTATTCGATCTTTCCGATCCGATGCAGGCAATCGCGAATGATGCCGACCTTTGCCGCGAGCTGAGCACCGTAATTCATCTGCTGAAAATTACAGCCGCCGCACTGCCCGAAATAAACGCACGGCGGTTCGATCCGTTGTGTCGAGCTCTCGATGATCTTCTCGATCTCGGCGAACGCCGTCTTGCCTTTTATCTCGGCGAGACGAACCACCAACTTGTCGCCCGGCGCGGTAAGCGGAACAAATACGGTAAGACCCTCGACGAACCCGAGTCCGAAGCCTTTCGGAACGATCTTTTTTATCTCAACCTCGATGACGTCGCTGACGTTGTAAGTCGCTGCGTCTCGAGTCCCGCCTTCGTTCTGAGTCCCGCCTTCAGGCGGCTTCTTATGGTTATGTTGATGTTTGCCCACGTTCACCGATCCTCGTTACCTCTTGATTTTTCGTGCACCCAACACTGGGCCACTTAAAGCCGAGACTCAAAACCTATAAATAAAACAAACTCAGTCGCGGTATTCCGTCCTCATCCCGGAGTCGCTTCAGCAGCATCACGCGCGACGTCTGTGCGTAAGCGTCGGATTCCATCTGCGACTTATACGGCCGCAACTGGCCGGCTATCTCCTTCTCAAATCCAGCTAGACGCGTGCCGTCCGTTTTTGTAAGCAACGCGTGCTCGAGAAGATTCTCGACGTCCGAGAGCGCCTGATCGGTTGTCGCGAGGTCATTCGAGTGATTCGCCGCGAGTTCCTGCAACCGGGTTATTGCACGCTCGGTGTCCTCGCGAAGGTCCGGATTTGTACACAGTCGCAATGCGTCGATCACGCTTTGGATATGCTCGACGATAGTTTCCGCCGAAAGCCCCGGCGAATTATTCGCATCTTCAACCGCCTTCCCCGCCTGCATGGCTGACCATTCAAGGAACTGCGCCTCGACCTCTTCGCGGCAATACAGCAAACCCTTGATCGTCCGCGGCCCCGGCTTCTTATCGAAACCGTCAAAAACGCTCTCGATCCCGCGGATGACGATATGCAGCGGAATGCCGCGGTCCTGCCAGCCTTCGATCATCGCCCAGTCGATCGGGCTCAGTAAAAGATGCTTTCCACGTCGGCGAACAAACGTTTCCTCGATCTCGGTGAAGTAGTTGTAGTAGTTCAAGTCAGTTGTCAGTGGCCGGTAGTCAGTGGTCAGTTGCCCGCATTCAATGGTTTTTTCAGTTTGTCCGGAAATTGATTATAGCAAGTTGCCTGGGAATACCGATTACTGACTACTGACCACTGGCTACCGACAACTGACAACTGCTAATCTAATCCCGATTATGAGCGACCGACGCGAAACATTTGAAACATCATCGGGCATTGAACTGCCCAACGATTTCAATCCCGACAACACCGCACCGGTCGACTATGCCGACGATCTCGGCGCACCGGGTGACTTTCCATACACGCGCGGCGTTCGCCGGAGCATGTATCGCGGGAAGCTCTGGACCATGCGCCAATACGCCGGATTTGCAACGGCCAGCGAGTCGAACGCCCGCTACAAATATTTGCTATCGCAAGGCACGACCGGCCTGAGCGTCGCGTTCGACCTACCGACGCAGATCGGTCTTGACTCGGATGATCCGCTTGCGGCGGGCGAGGTCGGAAAGGTCGGCGTGGCGATCGATAGTCTCGATGACATGCATGCCCTGCTTGACGGCATTCCGCTCGATAACGTTTCCACGTCGATGACGATCAATGCGACGGCGTCGACGCTGCTGTGTCTTTACCTTGCAGTCGCAAAAAAACAGGGCGTTGGGTTCGATAAAGTGAGCGGTACGATCCAGAACGATATCCTGAAGGAATACATCGCACGCGGAACGTACATCTACCCGCCCAAGCCCTCGCTGCGGCTCATCACAGATACATTCGCCTATTGCGCTGCCGAGGTGCCGAACTGGAACACGATCTCGATCTCGGGTTATCACATCCGAGAGGCCGGCTCGACCGCCGCTCAGGAGATCGCCTTTACGCTCGCAGACGGCATCTGCTATGTCCAGGCCGCGATCGATGTTGGACTAGACGTCGATAAATTCGCGCCACGGCTTTCGTTCTTTTTCAATTCGCACAACGATCTGCTGGAAGAGATCGCGAAGTTCAGAGCCGCACGGCGGCTGTGGGCGCGGATAATGAAGGAGCGATTTAAAGCTGCCGATCCTAGGTCGCTGATGCTGCGGTTTCACACACAGACCGCGGGCTCGACCCTGACCGCGCAGCAACCCGAAGTTAACGTCGTTCGCACTACGATCCAGGCACTCGCGGCCGTGCTTGGCGGAACACAGAGCCTGCATACGAATTCGATGGACGAAGCGCTTAGCCTTCCGACCGAGCAGGCCGCGCGGATCGCTCTGCGAACGCAGCAGGTCATTGCCCACGAATCGGGCGCCGCCAATACCGTCGACCCGCTTGCCGGAAGTTACGCCATCGAAGAGCTGACGACGCAGCTCGAGAAACTCGCCGTCGATTACATAGAAAAGATCGACGCGATGGGCGGTATGCTGCGGGCGATCGAGACCGGCTATGTTCAGCGTGAGATCCAGGAAGCGGCCTATAGATTCCAGCGTGCCATCGAAACGAAAGACGAGATCGTCGTCGGTGTAAATAAATTCCAGAGTGACGAGGCCCAACCGATCCCGATAATGACCATTGACGCATCCGTCGAGGTTGACCAGATCCAGCGGGTAAAGGCCGTACGCGCCCGTCGAGACGCAAAAACGGCCGATGCCGCGATCGCTGGGTTGCAAGAGGCGGCAGCAGGCACCGAGAATCTTCTGCCGCGGATCCTGACGTGTGTCGAGAGCGACGTCACGGTCGGCGAGATAAGCCACGCCTTAAGAAAAATCTGGGGTGAGTATCGGGAAGCAGTGACAGTGTAGTCCGGTAAGCAGTAAGCAGTAAGCAGTAAGCAGTCCGCCTTCCGCCTCCTGCCTTCTGCCTTCCGCCTTCCGCCGCCCAGGGCCTTGCAACTTTTTACTGACACCGCGCTTCCGCGTATGATATCCTTTTGCTGAGCAATTCCTGCTCGCTTCTTGCACTTCACCTACCTTTAGTCCTTCGAACCCGACGAACATCCTATGGAACACCTGAATCATTACCTTCAAGCGCTCATGTCCAACGCGGGCTATGAACTGCATCTGGAACCGAATAAGAACCCTTATCTGATC
>JBKKAS010000155.1:0-4055 GCA_046714595.1 Pyrinomonadaceae bacterium
CCTCGCGATACGGCGAGATGAAATGCTTGCGGATGCCGAGATCGCCATCGGCGTCGATCCGCCACGAAAGCTCGAACCAGAACTCGTCCTCTTCCCAGACCTCGCCGGGGTTGGTCTCGTACGTGAATGTCGTTTCGCGCCCCATCTTTCGCGCCGCTTCGCGCAACACCGGCTGTCGATAGGAGACCCACATTCCCGAATGCGTTTCGTAGCTCGTCAGATCGTGCCGCTCGCTCGCCATACCCATCGGCAGGACGTAATCGGCGAAGTACGCCGTCTCGTTCCACGTCGGAGTGAGTGCGACGTGAAGGCCGATCTTCTCGGGGTCACTCAATGCCTCGATCCACGTGAAGCCGTCCGGATACGTCCACACAGGATTGAAGACGCGCGTGAAATAAACTGCCAGCTTGCCGCGATTTTCTTTCAACAAGTGCGGAAGCAAAAAGCTCATCTCGTAATGCGAGAGCGGATACTCGAGCGGGTAGTGAAGCTCGTTCCAGAATTTCTGAGCAGGCGGCGTAGAGAAGCCCGCGGGTTTGAATTTGTTCCACGCTGATGGCGATGTACCGCCGACCGTGCCGACGCTTCCAGTTAAAACGTTCAGGAAATGCAGGCATCGAGCGACTGCCCAGCCGCCGAGATTTCCGGCACCGGCTGATCGCCAGTTGTGACACGAAAATCGCGTCCCGGCGCGTCCGATCTGCCGCGCTACTTCAACGATCGACGCCGCCGATACGCCGCTTTCCTTTTCGGCGAACTCCGGCGTGTATTCGGCGTAGACCTTTTCGAGTTCGGCGATGAAATCTTCAAATGTTATCTCTTTAGGCGGCACCGCCCCGTCAGCCGAAGCGGCTGCCACCCCTCCTAAGACAGGAGGGGAGTTTGAATCGCTCCCCTCCTTGTCCAAGGAGGGGTGGCCGAGCGGGGGCGAGGCCGGGGTGGTGCCGGCCATCGAGGCGGACATCTTTCTCAACTCAACAAGCGAATCGCGCCAGTTCACCCAATCGCGCAGAAACTTCTCGTTGTACAAACCTTCGCTGATGATGATATTCGCCATCGCGAGCAGGACGGCCGCCTCGCTGCCCGGGTAAGTCGGCATCCAGTAATCGGCCATCGACGCAGTGTTTGAAAGCCGCGTGTCCATCACAGCGAGCTTCGCCCCGTTCATCATTCCCTCGATGATGCGCTGAGCGTGCGGATTGAAATAGTGCCCGGATTCGAGATGTGCGCTAATGAGTAAAATAAACTGCGCGTTGCCGTGATCCGGCGAAGGCCTGTCGGCGCCCTGCCAGATCGCGTAACCGAAACGCGCCCCCGCTGAGCAGATATTCGTATGGCTGTTGTGCCCGTCGACGCCCCACGCCTGCAGGATGCGGTCCATGAAGCCTTCGTGTCCAGGGCGGCCGACATGGTAGACGACCTCGTTTCGGCGATCTTCTTTTAACGCTGTTCTTATTTTCGCCGCGATATCGTCGAGCACCTCGTCCCACGTCACGCGTTCCCATTCACCGCCTCCCCGTGCGCCTTTGCGTTTCAGCGGAAAGAGAATTCGGTCGACGTCGTCGATCTGGTTGATCGTCGCCGGACCCTTCGCGCAGTTCTTACCACGGCTGCCCGGATGATACGGATTGCCCTCGAACTTCCTGACCTTTAACGTTTGCTTGTCGACGTAACTAAGCAGCCCGCATCCGGCCTCGCAGTTGAAGCAGGTCGTCGGGATGATCATGTAATTCTTCTTTTCGCGCCGCTGGCCGCTCGTCGCCTCGTACTCGGTCCAGTCGTCCCACTTATCCGGCGGAGGATAATCGGTAAGCTTTCCCGGCCCGACGATCGGTGGCAGAGCATCGTGATCCACACCGTGAAGACTCGGGATGAGGTGCAGCTTCTCGGCGATAGTTTCGATGAATGATGGTTTGTGTTTTGGCATAGTTTCCAAGAGGCTCACCGTCGCGGAAGACCGCGGGCGTAACAAACGAAGAACAGGCGATCTCGGTAATAGTTGGCCTTTACATCATGCTCGAATCTTCTTTCTTTTCCGTTCGAATCAATGATCATTCCGCTCCGAATTTCGGTAATGTCGTTATAGGTATAGCCGGTCGGCAGATCAAAGAACTCAAAGTTAAACGGCGTACCGAAGCCAAATACGTTTCCATCTCGCATGTGGGCCGTGAAAGCCGTCCACCCCATGGTGGTTTCGCCATGTATCTGGCGAAGGATTTCTTCTGGCCAGGCAAAGGGGGACAAGGTGACATCAGAGATATCTCGCGTTCGAATGGTCGCCTGCTCAACGACGAACGACTCAGCGACGAGGGTACGCTGAAATTCGTCCGATGATGCCGTTTCTTGGAAACGCCGGATTGCCAGGCTAGTGCGCATTTCCGCGTCCGTAAATAACACGCATGGTAGATGGGTTCCATCGGTTAAGGTGACGGACGCCCTATACTGGAGCCCATAAACCTGATGACCCATAGGTACCACGTTTTCCCGAAGATAATTTAATATTTGACTGTCGTTCATCGCATCTATCATTGCGTATGCCTTGGCGCCAGATTGATGCTGACTGGCCGAAGTGAGAACTAAAACAGTCCCGCCAGGAACTTCCGATAGTAGCCCATCGATTCACCGGTGGCGAATAGGGTTTCGTCGCGATAGCGACGCTCGAATTTAGCCGTGGGCCTTAGCCCACGGTCACGGCGACACGACGACCGCGTCGCGTCAGCGACGCTCGAATCACCCGAATAAGTACCGGTCATCGTATTCGACGCCGTGCAATTCCAGAAGCTCGAGATATTCATCCTCAAACGTTTTCGTCAAGTGATGCACTCGTTGATTCAAAATGTAATCGATCACTTTTGGCACGATCGATTTGCTGACGGTGAAAACAGCATATCCGTCTTGCCACCCAAATCTGCGGAGATCGGAGAACTCTTCATGGATCCACCTCGATGACTCGCCCTTCAAAAGTTGTGCGATGTTACTCGGCGCCCAAGTTGGCTTCGCCATAAGAAGCGCGTGGATGTGATCTTCAATCCCGCCAACTTGCACTGCCGACATTTTATGATTTTTCGCGATGCCTCCGATATAAGACCAAACTCGATCCTCGATGTCTGGAAAGATAAACCTTGCTCGATCCTTTGTACTGAAAACGAAATGGTAGAAACACTGGGAGTATGTATTCGCCATTTTTTCGTGCGTCGCTAACGCGACGCCTCTCCTTGTTGTCAAAGTTCCGTGGGCTAAGGCCCACGGCTAAATTCGAACGTCGCTAACACGACGAAGCCTCTGGCCCCCGATAAATCGGTGGGTTATTATCGATCGTTCCCGACGGGACGCACTTCTAACTCAACGGCACCAACTGCGGTGCCTTCACCCAAATGCGTTCGCCGATGTAGAGCCCGGCGAGAATCAACGCTCCCGAGAGCGCGAATCCGAAACCGTTTCCGGTCAAAAGCAAAAACATCGGCAGGACGTTTCCGACGAGGATCATCCCCAACCAGAATGCACGGCTGAATTCGCCGCTCGTGATCATCTTCACGACCTTATGTGCGTCGTCGGTCGAATGCGTCGTGGTCATCTCGATCGCGAGTGTGATGAGATGAATCACTAGCGTCGCGAACGGCAGGAACGTCAGAGCCATCACGAGATCCAAGCTCAGTCGTAGCCAAAGCGCCGCGATCAGGAACACCGCAAAGCCCGCCATCAGCGAATGGATGATCATGTGCAACCCGAGCATCGGCGACTGCCAGAAGTCACGGCCCTTTGCCTGTGCGAAAAGAAAAGCGGTGTAGACGGCCGAGAGCAGCGCGAAGACGATCGCGAACGGCTCGATGAATTTCAGAGCGGTCGTGAATCCGAAATACGACGCGGCGATCCACGCCGTCAACAATCCGCCGTACACGGTGATGATGTACGCACCGCGCGTCAGCCACGAGCGCCACTGCGGGCGAAGCAGCACATACAAAAATCTATCGGGCCGTCCGAGATCCATAATCAAAAGAATTCCGGTAAGAGCCAGAAAGACGAACGCCGTTATCGCACCGACCCATTTCACCGAG
>JBKKAS010000156.1:0-3763 GCA_046714595.1 Pyrinomonadaceae bacterium
GCCTCGATCCAACTGATCTTCTTCGCATACGCTCGCAAGATGATCTCCTGTCTTTTCATCGCTTTCTCCACCGCGATCTCCGGGTACATTCTCATGGCTTTTCTCCAAAGCCATTGTCCCAATACCCTCGATCATCGAAAGCGGACATCTAACTTGCTAATTCAACCGGACATATAATGTGCTAGCTACACGCGTGCAACAAAGCTCTTGACGGTCGACCTGATCGGGAGTATAGTCGCCTCGTTCATTTATCTTTTATCGAGCAAAGGGCGTTGACAAGGACCCACAATGTCAACCAGATTCTTCCCAACCGTCGCAAACGTTGTCTCCGGCCTTCGCCGGGCGTTCTTTCTTTACCGCAGTAATTCCGAATACTCCAAAGGTCAATGCAAGGGTGCGATCGATCTCGCCGCTCTATTCGGTTTCGCCTCTCTGCTACTACTCAGCCTTTTCACGGTGCTGCCCGGGATGCTATCGAGTGCCCAGGATAACAGGCTGCCTAATTTCAGCAATTGCGGTAATTATGACCGGGCAAGCGGACAGTTGGAAAAGATGCGTCTGCGACTCAGTCGTTCGGAAGGCCATGATGGATGCGCGAAGGGAACGGTGTATAAACAGTCGCCAACTCCCAGAACAATCGTCAAAAGAGGTGACACGGTCATACTCTACGTTTCTCTCGGCCCTCAAACGCCGCCGATTACTCCAGCGCCGATTACTCCAGCGCCGATTACTCCGGCGCCGATTACTCCAGCGCCGATTACTCCAGCGCCGGTTACTCCAGCGCCGATTACTCCAACGGAAAGTCCAACGGCTAGTCCAACGCCAAGTCCGACCCCGACGCCCTACGTTGGACCTGACATCTCGGACGTATTGCCATGGGTGCTCCCCCCCGTGATTCTTCTGCCGGGCGCGGTCCTAACAACCAGGGCCCTAAGGCGCAGAAAATGGAGGCGCCTGATCGACGTTGATGCGTCTATCAATCAGCCATCCACTGTGCGGATGACGCCATTGAACCGGCCAAGCGAACCGGTTGAAATGAATGTTCAAATCCTTCCCGGTGACATTCGATTCGCCGGACCGATCAAGGTTACGCGAAAGAGAGGTGATGAATGAGTGACAACGGACCGCAATGCACGATCAAGGATCTTCTTCCTACGAAGTTTGAACATATGGAAGATGCGATCGACACACAACTCGCAGCTGATCCGGAGCTCTCACAGAAGCGATGGCCCGGCTTTGTCCGCAAGATTATTGCCGACAAAGCGACGAACGCAGTCCGCAACGCTCTCGATAAGAATGTTTTTCTGATCTTGCCTGCGGCATGGAGCAGGGCGCCCGAGCTTGCCGAGTATTCAGACCAGACTAAGCATCCGCCCGATTCTGAAACAACCCTGTTCCTTGGCGAGCACAAGTTCGAGATGGACTACAAGCCAGTTGTGAACGTAAGAATACTGGGTATCGAGAGTCGGTTCCTAAAATTCAAATTGATCTTGTCGTCGCAGGTTCGCGCAGCCTCGATAACGGTTAGGAACGGTCATATCGTATCCATCGGAGGGTGCGACTGCGCAATAGAAGCCGAACTGAAGCATGTGGTAGAGGAAGCCGGTCAAGTAACAGAGTCTCCTTTTCACCTAAAGCTGAAGTCACGCGACCTAAAGCTCGTGGAGGCGTTGGAACTCAAGTCGCCTGGAGTTCCAATCAGTCGGGCAAAAAGTCCGGCGTCACCCGCTCACGCTTTGTGAGATCAACTCGAGCGACCTGTCATAGCGGTACGAAATGCTGAAGTGCCCGTCGTCGAATTCTTCGTGAATATGCGGGACGCTAAGATCCTTTAGCTTTCGGCTGAGGATTCTGGCGCCGATATCCAACGCAAACTCATCGCGAGTGCCCGCGTCGATGTAAAGCAGCTTCAGCGATCGCAAATTATCCGCATGCTCTTCCGCCAGCTTTACCGGATCGTGTTCCAGCCATCGCGCCCAAACATCCTCGCGGATCTCGCCCGTCTCGAGATCGAACGGTAGATCGAATTCGCTGCCATTCGGCGAATAACACGCCGCCATGCCGATCGTGTTCAGCGCCGGATGGTCGTCCTTGCTTTGCTTCTCAGTCGCCCAAAACTCGCGCATGAACCTTTTCGGGTCGCCCTTAATAACACGAAACGCCTTCGCGAAATCCATCGGGTAGCAATATTCGAAATACGCATCGCCCGCGGTCGAACAAACAAGACCGAAAATGTCGGAATGCCGGAGCCCCATTATCAGCGAGCCGTAACCGCCGGATGATTTGCCCATCACGGCGCGCGAGTCGCGGCTCGCCGACGTTCTAAAGTTCTCATCGACGAACGGTACGATCTCTTCCGTTAGATAATCTTCGTAGCGCCCCGTCGCGCTCGAGTTGATGTACTGCGAGCCGCCGTAGTGTGTGAAGCAATCTGGCATGACCAGGATCATCGGTTTGACCGTTCCCGAGGCGATCAACTTGTCCATTCGCTCAGCCAGGTTTGGCGCATACGCGTTGTCGTTCAATAGCATCTTTCCGCGGCCTGTAAATCCCGTGAGGCAGAAAACAGCCGGATACCGGTTATCTGTATCTTCGTAGCCGGGCGGCAGGTAAACGAATAGATCCCTGACGTGCGGATCGCCGAGCGGATTTTCCTTCAGGACTTTGCTCTCATGCCGCAAATTTCTGACAGTTCCTTGCGCGCTTGTTTGTTCAGTCATATAGTCAGTTTATTGCCGAGCAGTCTGAAATGCGACTTGCGAGTGACCTTGCGGAGGGTTAGATATGAAAAGACCTATAGCACTGCTGATCTTTGTGATTCTCACCGGCTTCGGATTGAACGGCGCCGAGGCACAAAAGGGCTCAGCCGCCCAGGGAAATCGTATATCGGTCCGCACCGAGAATTTTCCGCGGCCGCCATACTCCGGAGCGACCTATTACATCTATGAGCGCGACGGCGAGGTGATCTGCACCAAGCTTGAAGTATGCAATAAGTACGATCAGTGCTCGACGCAATACAAAAAGGGGAGCTTCAAAGAGGACGAGGACATCCAAACCGGCGAGCCATATGGCAAGACCGATGCGATATTCATTCCGGCGTCCAAGCTGCGGAAGCACGCCTGTCTTACAAAGTTCAGGCTTCTCTCTAAGTGATCTGCTAATGGCATCCGATCTTGTAAATCCCGACGCCTTAAATTCGACGATTGAATTCCTGACGGCGATGGTCACGCCGGCGTTGCTGATCTCGGCGACCGGTTCGCTCGTTCTGTCGACATCGACGCGTCTCGGCCGCGTGATCGATCGGGTTCGGCAATTGGAGATCCGCCTTAGCGACTTGATCTACGCCGAGGACAAAGAGGCAGTACCGCTCTATGACAAACGCGTCGAGGTGATCGTCGATCTCCTGGACAAAGTGACGAGCCGTTCGCGAATACTGCAACGTGCGCTCCAGATGTTCTATTACGGCATTGCGATGTTTACGCTAACGAGCGTGACGATCGCCGTCGCTGCGATCTTTAACACATATCGGTGGGTGCCGATCCCGATCGGCATCGTCGGTATCATGTTCCTGTTTTGGGGCAGCGTGTTGATGCTTCGCGAAACGGGTATGGCGACCGCGACGGTGAATGCCGAGATGGACTTTACGTGGGAGCTCGCACGCAAGGTCGCTCCGCGCGAGGTCGCGCTCAAGTACAAGCCGAAAGGCAGGCGCGGCGGCTTGGGATTGGCCCGGATAAAAGATGAAAGCGAGATACCTGACACT
>JBKKAS010000157.1:0-20282 GCA_046714595.1 Pyrinomonadaceae bacterium
GTCAACGGCGGTGGAATCTTTATCTTTGACAGCGGCACGCTGAATGTCACTGCGAGCACCATCAACGCAAACTCTGCTACGGGCAGCGGCAGCGGCGGCAACGGCGCCGGTATCTATAACGGAACCAGCGGCACGGTAAATTCCGCAAACTCGACGCTCGACGGCAACACGGCCGCAGGAAACGGCGGGGGATTATACAACACGGCCACGGCAACGATCACCAACAATACGATCACCGCCAATACCGCGGGGAAAGGAGGCGGCGTTTACAATACTTTCACCGCGACGCTGAACAATAATCTGATCGCATTGAACACCGCGAATGACGGCAACGACCTTCTCGGCAGGGCCACTCTCGGGCAGGCCTATAACGGAAGCTTTAACCTTGTCGGCAACGCCGATGGCAGCGAAGGCTTGGGCCCGACGACAAATCAGCTCGGCACTACGGCGGCCCCGATCGATCCGCGGATCGGTGTGCTGCGCGACAACGGCGGCATGACGCTCACGCGTGCGGTGTTGACCCGAAGCCCGGCCATTGATAAAGGGAACAGCCCGAGCCTGGTTACCGACCAGCGAGGCATGGCCCGTCCCTACGACAATCTGCTCATCCCCAATGCACCCGCCGGCAACGGTGCAGACGTCGGGTCATTCGAACGCACATTTTCGCCGACGCCGTTCGACTTCGACGGAGACGGCAAGGCGGACATCTCGATATTTCGTCCGAATAGCGGCGAGTGGTGGTATCTGAAAAGCACAGATGGCAGCAGCGCGGCCTTCCAGTTCGGATCGGGAAGCGACGAGATCGTTCCCGCAGATTACACGGCGGATGGCAAAGCGGATATCGCCGTCTGGCGTCCTTCGACAGGCGTGTGGTTCATTCTTCGAAGCGAAGATTACAGCTACTATTCGGTCCCGTTTGGAATTCTTGGCGACGCTCCGGTTCCGTCCGATTTTGACGGTGACGGCAAAGCGGACACGGCTGTGTTCCGGCCTTCGACCGGTACGTGGTACATCGCGAGATCTAATGGTGGTACAACCATTGAGAGGTTCGGATTGATCGGAGACGTTCCTGTCGCTTCGGATTACGACGGTGACTTCCTCACCGACATCGCGATCTATCGTCCGTCGGTTGGCGAATGGTGGATCCGGAAAAGTTTCGACGGTGCAGTCAGCGCTTTTCGGTTCGGCAACAGCACCGACAAACAGGTTCAGGGGAACTACACCGCTGACGGCAAATCGGACGTCGCGCTTTATCGGCCGTCAACGGGCGAATGGATAGTGCGCAGATCTGAAGATTTCTCGTACTACTCGTTCCCATTCGGTAATAGTTCGGACACGCCCGCACCCGCTGACTATGATGGCGACGGCAAGTTCGACGCAACCGTGTTCCGCTCGTCGAGTGCGACATGGTACGTGCAACGCTCGACCGCGGGCACGCTCATCCAACCGTTCGGTCTCAGCTCAGACCTGCCGGTACCGAATGCGTACGTACCCTAACTCAGAACCACCTGCGGTAGCGAGTGGTTCAAGCCGGCACAGGTCGGGGCTCGGAGTTCTAACTTCAACCGCCTGATACCGCAGGCGGTTCTGACAACAGTACTCCGTTAATGAATTAGGGAAGCGGGTGCTCAGTGCCCGCTCTTTTATTTTTACGAGTGGTGATACGCCTTACTCCACTCGCGCTACTGACCGGCCACGAGCCAATCGACGGCGGCCTGTTCATCCCGAAAAATAAATACGGTGTTTTCCAATTTTGGTGCGAGCATCGTTCGGAAATGCTCGCCGAGTTCGAATAACTCGTCGCTGTCGCACAGCAGGGCCATCTTGCTTTCGGCGAGCCGGCGTCGCGCTGATTGGAATATGGTGGTGACCACGGCCAGGTCGCCGTCGTCGAGTTCGCCCATTATTAATCCGCGGTAATCGAATAGTACGCCAAGGCCGGGCCGCCAATGCGAGCCGGTGAAAATCGCGGTCATAAAGCGTGACTGATCGTCGAGTGAGAATTCATCCCACTGCCTCGCTCGGACGAATCCGCCGCTTTCATCCATTTCGACTTTCCACTGCATAATGCCCCTCCATGAGAAGGATGAAGGATGAAGGATGAATTGCGATCGATCCGCCTCCTCACCATTCACGATTCATCCTTCATCTTTTACAAACAGCTCCACTGTCTGCCGACCATCATCGCCGGTGCGCCGGTGCCGCCACCCTGACACGGCGTCGTGGAACGTCTGCAATTTGCGCAGTAGACCATCGAGCCGTCGGCCTTTCCGCCCGGCAGGGCGCTCTGCATGACAGACGTCATCTGCACCGGTGCGCCGAACTGGACATCGGTTCCGAAAAACGTCGGGTGTCCTTTTACCTGGCCGTCGTCCGGCTGGCCGGTAAGGAAAATAACGCTCGCCTTATCGAAATTTGTTTTCTGCGCTCCGCGACAGGCGAGCGTATATCCGTCGTAACAAAAGCGGTCGCCGGTGGAGTAGACGCGAACGCGCTCATCCGCTTTGAAGGTGTTCGGACCGTACAGGGTCCCGGTCGATACGAGGGTCCGACGAGCCTTGAGGACGATCGGATTTTCGAAGATCGAGTTGATGATCATTATCGGATACGAAAGATCGCCGGCATTCGGGTTGTTGACCTCGTTGTAGACCAGGGAATTGGTCATCGCCTCGCATTGCGAACCGATGATCGTCGTCGTTCCGCTGTCGAGGATGTTGATGAATGTGCCGCCGAGAGCGTTCGTAAACCCGCCGGCGAACGTGTCCTGGATCAACACCATCCCGACGCGTTCAAAATGCATTGCGTTCGCGTTCTGGCCCGGCTGCTTCCGCGGATTCACAAACAAGCTGCTTTCGATCTTCCAATCTGTGTTGCGCGTGTTAACGAATATTCCCGTGTCGCGATTAAAGACAAACCGACAGGCATTCACCTTTACGTAATCGAATTGCCAGTTTAGGTTGGTCTGCGGCAGGCCGTAGGCGTTAATGCCGCGATTGAAGTTGTGAAAGACGACGCGGTCGAAGACAAAGCCCTGCGACGTCGTGTATGCTCCGACCGCTTCGACGCCGCTCGTGCCGTCGTTGCTTTGAGCATAGAGCTCGATGTCGCGGATCGTCACGTTTTCTACGCATTCACCGATCTTAAAGAGCGCGCGATTCGATCCGGCAAGCGTTATCCGAGTTGGGTTCTTTCGCGTGACGTCGCTCGTGGACGCCATGGAGTTCAAGCCATTCGTTCCCTGGATGACAATGCCCGACGGCAACGCGATCGGGCCGTTGACCATGTACTCGCCATCGGGGACAGTGAGCGTTCCCCCGTTGTTCGATGCGAGCACCGCCATCGCGCTTTTGAAAGCGTTCGTGTCATCGGTCCTGCCGTCGCCGACTGCGCCGAAGTCGCGGATGTTGTAGAACCCCCGCTGCCGGTCATCCTTACTCGCGAACCATGTATAGTTCACTGGGCCGACACCAGGGACTGTGAACGTGACGCGATAGCGTTCGTCTTCGCCGCGAAAGCACCATTTGTAATTTGTGGAGCTCGCCCGCATCGTCGCCGTGGTTCCCGAACTCTGGCTGAAGCTCGCGTCGGATCCGGTGCATGACGTTAGCTTGAGCGGCGTCGAGGTGTCGAGGTCCGTCACCGTGATCACCGTCGTCGGCGGCACGTATCGGACGGCGCACGTCGGCTGCCGGTGGGTTGTCGGAACATCGAGGATGATGTTGTAGCCCTCGAGCTTGTTTTGTCCAGAGATGGCGAGCGCCGATGTGAGGAAGACGAAGCAAACAAAAATCACCTTTTTCATAGTTTTTCGATTATCGCGTAATGGAACGACGGAATAAAGGCCGGCGACTGGATCGCAGGCCGACATTCGGTTGCTTGTTCGCGTTGAAGCGACGCTCATCCAAGCGGGGCGCTTGCGGGCCAGTCCAGTTTTCTAGGGAAACAGCGTCGGTGGCTCGTCGGCTTTGGGGGGTGTGACGATCCCGAGATGTTCGTATGCGAGGCGCGTCGCCATCCGGCCGCGCGGTGTGCGGTTGAGAAATCCGATCTGCAGTAAATACGGTTCGATCATTTCCTCGATCGAATCCTTTTCCTCATGCAGCGACGCAGCGAGGGTTCCGAGGCCGACCGGTCCGCCGTCGAATTTCTCGATTATCGTAAGCAGAAACTTCCGATCCATTTCATCGAGCCCGAACGCATCGACTTCCATTCTGTTGAGCGCGTCGTTGGCGACGTGCTCGGTGATCCGTCCGTCGTGATCTACCTCGGCATAGTCTCGGACACGGCGAAGAAGGCGATTGGCGATCCGTGGCGTTCCGCGCGAACGGCGTGCGATTTCCTGTGAACCGGTCTTATCGATCTCGATGTTTAATATCCCGGCCGAACGTTCGACGATCTGCTGCAATTCGTCGAACCCGTAAAAATCGAGATGAAAGATGATCCCGAACCTGCCGCGCAATGGCGCGGTTATCAAACCCGGCCTCGTCGTCGCGCCGACCAGGGTAAACTTCGGCAGTTCGAGCTTTATCGAACGCGCGGCTGTACCTTGTCCGATCATGATGTCGAGGTTGTAATCCTCCATCGCGGGATAGAGAATTTCCTCGATCGCGGGATTCAACCGGTGGATCTCGTCGATGAAAAGCACGTCACCTTCTTCAAGGTTGGTAAGGATCGCGGCCAGGTCACCGGCCTTTTCGATCACCGGACCGGCGGTCGATTTCAGCGCCGAGCCCATCTCGTTCGAGACAATGTTCGAGAGAGTCGTCTTGCCGACCCCGGGCGGGCCCGTTAGAAGAATATGATCGAGGGCCTCACGCCGCCGAAGCGCAGCGGTCATGAAAACACGTAGATTGTCTTTGACCTTCTTTTGCCCGATGTACTCATCGAATTTCGCCGGGCGCAGGGTCGCCTCAAGGCGCGATTCCTCGGGGCTCAGATTCTCGTCTCTAATACTGGCGGTTCCGGTATCGGACATAATCTACAAATGTTGCCAACTCTGCGAACTCCGCGAGCTCTGCGTGAAATCCTCTCTGCGCCCTCTGCGAAACAAATCTCTCACGCAGAGTTCGCAGAGGACGCAAAGAAATCTAAAACAACAGACCCTTATTGTACAAGGCGAGAATGTCCATCGACAAAGCTACGGTCCAGTGGAGCAATAATCCCATCCAGATATTACCGTTCCGGTAGCTGAGCCAGCCGAGGAAAACTCCGGCGGCGATCGCCGACATGGTTTCGGCCGGAGGCTTGCCAAAATGAATCATGCAGTACGGCACGGTCATCGCGAAGATCGAATAAATTCCGAGTGCGGGTTTCAAGCTGTGAACAAGAAAGCCGCGAAAGAAAAACTCGAGTCCGAAAAACTGCACGAAGTATATCAACTCCCACAGGAGCAGCGTCGTGCTGACATACGGTTCGCCATCGTAAATCTTCAGAAACGGGTATTTCGCCGCGAAGCTCTCAGTCAGCGACATTAGGTAAACAAGAGGCAGCATGAACGCGATCACAGTCGCGAACAATTTTGCGAAGCCAGTTTCGAGGCGGAACTTTAATCCGTAGTCGCGAAGGCTTTCACGGTAGAAATACTTTATGCACGCTGCAGGGATCAAAAAATAAAAAACGGTCACGACCGCGACCCACCACCCGAGTGCTGGCAGATTGTTTTGCGGCGAATGAGCGATAAACTCACCGAGATCTTCAAATCGCGAACCTTGGAGAAACGTAGCCAGGTTTTCCGGATTCTTCAGGTAATAGATGCAGGTTAGTCCGGCCGCAGCGTAAAGGAGCGCGAATACGGCCTTGCGATCGAGAAGTGTGATATCGGTTGTGAATCGGTCGATGAGATCGCGCATTCAGTTGTTTAGAGTGCGGGCAATCAGCCCGTTCTTCCGGAAAAGAACAAGCTGAAGCTTGCACTCTGAACTTGTTATTTGGCCAGCTTTTGTAATGCGCTCCGGAGAAGCTTTTGTACGGTCAAGTCGGTTCCGTCTTTCGCGGCTTGCTGAAGGGCCTTCTCCGCGGCGTTTCGTTGATAGCCGAGATTCACGAGCGCCGAAAGGGCGTCGTCAAACACGGAATCCGCGCCGCCGGCTCCTTCGGCCGACGCAGTCGCTGACGCGGCGAAAGCCAGATCGCCGATCTTGTCTCGAAGCTCTATCACCATTCGCTCAGCCGTTTTTCTTCCGACGCCGGGTATCGACGTAAGGCGAGCGATGTTGTCCGTGCGTATCGCCGCGACGATCTCATCGGCGCTCATACCCGAAAGCATCGTAATTCCAGATTTCGCCCCGATTCCCTGGACCGAGATCAGCTTGAGATAGAGGTCACGCTCGCGTGCCGTCTTAAAGCCGAATAGCTGAAGAGCGTCTTCGCGAACATAAGTGAAAATGCGGAGCTTGATGTCGGCGCCGACCTCACCGAGCTCGTAGAAAGTCGAGAGCGGGATCGTTACCTCATAACCCACACCGCCGACGTCGACCATCACCGTGTTCGCTTCTTTCTCGAGAATTTTTCCGGCCAGAAACCCGATCATTGTGTCACTTGGAACAAAGGATATGGGATAAGCACACGAAAGGCAACGCGGGCGTTTGCGAGTGAAATGTAAGAGTTACGCCTTCAGGCGTGAGCCGCAACTCTTACTCTCGCGCGTAAACGCATGACTCTTACTCAGATGTCCGGAGGCGTAAACCTTACCCTTGACGAATTTGTTCTCAGAAAACTTTTCGCGGGGCGGCAAAAGAGTTAAGATGGAAATCGACGGTGATTGAAACCGAAGCGGAAAAGTCGCCGTAAGAGATATTGGAAGTTTTCAAGAGGTGAAGTATATGTTGTACACGGGACTTGTTAAACGGATCATACCTTTCTTACTTACCTTTGCCGCGGGCCTGTTCGTCGCCAGCTTTTTTGTTTCGATCGCGCTTCCGAATTTGAATATGCGCAGCGAACGCCGTGTTCAGAAGTGGCATGAAAGGGAGCAGTTGCGTGCCGAGAACGCCGAGCTTCGCGAAAAGATTCGTGCCTTGCGAAACCAGAATGAAGAGTTGAGACGGGCCGCAAGAGATTGGGACGAGGCCGCCATTCTGGAGGCTGTTCCCCCAGTAGAACTGGAGGCGCCGCATCCACCGGCACCGCCTCGCATTCGCGGAATTGGCACCGGACACGGATCGGGGAGCGGATCGGGTACAGGCGTCCGATAGGTTAGAGACAGGTCTTTTAGCCACAGGTTAATACACGGCGTGATGTGTGTTAATCTGTGGCTTCTTCGTTTATGGACGAATCCCAAGCACGAAAATTGATCTGTGAGATAGGCAAGCTGCTTTACGAGCGGAGCTACGTCGTTGCCTCCGATGGGAACGTTAGCATTCGACTCGACGAAAATACGGTGCTCGCGACGCCGACCATGACATGCAAGGGCCGCATGACCGAAGACGATCTTGCCCTGACGGACATGGACGGGAAGCCGCTTACCGAGAAGCGAGCGTCGTCGGAACTGGCAATGCATCTTCTGATCTATCGCGAGCGCCCTGACATCAGGGCCGTCTGTCATGCACATCCGCCGCACGGAACTGCATTCGCCGTCGCCGGGCTTGCGATCGACAAGCCCATTCTTTCCGAAGTTATTCTGACGCTTGGCTGCGTTCCGCTAACAGATTACGGTACGCCCTCCACCGATGAATTGACGGAGGCGATGAAGCCCTTCGTAAAACATCACAACGCCCTTCTGATGGCTAATCACGGAGCGGTCGCATACGGCGGGGACCTGTGGCAAGCCTTTGACCGGCTCGAGACTCTCGAGCACACGGCCCGTATCGCGATCCTCGCAAAGGCCCTTGGCGGAGCGAACGATCTTCCTAAGGACGCGATCGAGAAACTCATCAACATTCGCGAAAAAGCCGGCTATCTCACCGCAGACGCGCGCTGCCAGGCCTGCGGCTATCTGCATGAATCGGAGATCAACTGCTCGCTCGACAAATCAGCCGCGGGTGGACTGAACGGCGGCAAGGTTTCGTTCACACGCGAAGAGTTGATCGATCTTTTGAGCCAGGCGGCAAAGTTGAGTTAAACTAGCAACACTTTCGAATCTCTATAGATCTCAGGAGCAAAATTAAATGCAGGAAGCATTAGGAATGGTCGAGTGCAAAGGCCTCGTCGCCATGATCGAGGCGGCCGACGCTATGGTTAAGGCCGCGAACGTGCAGCTTATCGGTTATGAAAAGATCGGGGCCGGGTTTGTCACGGCCATCGTTCGTGGCGACGTTGCTGCCGTGAAGGCGGCGACCGACGCCGGGGCAGCGGCTGCACGCCGAGTCGGAGAACTCGTCAGCGTCCATGTAATTCCGCGCCCGCACTCGGCGGTCGATGAAACTTTGCCGGTCGTAATGAAATAGTGAATCGTGAATAGTGAATCGTGAATAGTGGATCGTCACGAACTCGCAAGTCACTATTTACTATTCACTATTCACGATTCACGAACAAATGATAATTGGACGCATTTTAGGCACGGTCGTCTCGACGCAAAAAGACGAACGCCTGCACGGAAAAAAACTCCTGATCGTGAAGCCGATCAACCTCGACGGATCGGACCAAAGCGGTTACGTCGTCGCGGTCGATACCGTCGGCGCGGGATATCATGAGCGAGTTATCGTAGTTGGCGGCTCATCGGCTCGCATGGCCGACGGTAACAAGGATTGTCCGATCGATTCGGCGATCATCGGCGTCATCGACTCGATCGATACGATCTAAAGGCCCTGGAGGCAAAAGCAATGAAGTACAAATCGCGTTTTTTGTTTTGCTGTTTGTCCGTAGTATTAACGGGCCTTTGGTCGGCAACGGTCCATTCTCAGGCAATTGGCGATCGAAACAGGGGAAGTGCGACTGGCGGCGGCTCTGGTTCGCATTCTGTTAGTGGAAAGGTTTTCTTCCCGGACGGCAGGCCTGCCGGGGGAGTGACGGTCACGATAAACGGTTTCGGGTTCGGAAGCAACAGGACGGTCACCGATAAGAATGGCGGATTTTTGTTTATCGACCTTCCGAAAGGAAGCTATAACGTCGATGCGAAAGTCGACGGGTACGAGACCGCCGTCGACTCGCTTACTATCGACAAGTATGCGTCGAGAAACCAGGGATATGTGATGAGGCTCCTTCTCAGATCGCCGGGCCAGCGGAAGGGTGAGAAGAGCTCGCCCAATCCTTTGCTAAAAGATGTCCCCAAGGAACCGCTTGGCAAGTATGAACAGGCGATGGAAAAGCTCGAAAAGAGCGATCCAAAAGCAGGCTTGGTACTGCTTGACGAAGCACTAGCACTCTATCCGAATTTTGCCGCCGCGGCATATGAAAAAGGAGCGGTGTTACTGAAGCAGAACGAACTCGATAAGGCCCTCGAAGCCTTCGTCAAAGCAGTTTCCATCAAGCCGGATTATTTGGAGGCGAAATATTCTTTTGGGTACACCCACTATATGAAGAAGAATTTCGAGATCGCATCAGCGGTTTTTGAAGACGTCCTAAAACAGAAGGCGGATATGCCCGAGGCCCGTTTGTATCTTGGAATTTCGCTTTACGAAATGAAGAATGTCGATCGCGCAGAGTCCCAGCTAAAACTTGCTGTTGCGTCCAGGGATAATCTCCCGCTGGCCCATCTTTTTCTCGGCAGCATTTATGCTCAGAAAAAACGTAATGCCGATGCCGTCATGCATTTACGGAAATATCTTGACCTCATGCCGAAGGCGCCAAATGCGGAAAAAATAAGAACGACTATCGCGGACCTGAAAAAACAATCTTAGGGACAAACTACGCTGCAATGCAAATCGCCCGTGTCATCGGTAACGTCGTCTCGACTGTGAAGAACGCGTCGCTCGACGGGCGAAAGTTTCTGATCGTGCAGACGCTCGATGCCGACTTGAAAGATAGGGGCACGCCGATGGTCGCGCTCGATGCGGTCGGAGCGGGTGTCGGCGAACTTGTCTTTTGGTGCCGGGGAAAGGAGGCATCGTTCCCGTTCAAGCGCGACGAAACGCCGACTGATTGTACTGTCATCGGTATCATCGACTCCGACGCACATATGCGAAACGGCGAGGACACAAGGTAAATGCTGATCGCTCGTGTTATCGGAAATGTAGTCGCCACCCAAAAGAACCAACGCTACGAAGGCGCGCGGATCATGCTTTGCCGGCAGATCACGCCCGAAGGCGAAGACATGGATTACACCTGCCTCGCTCTGGACTCAGTTTCCGCGGGCGAAGGCGATATCGTCGTCATCGCCCAGGAAGGCTGGTCGGCGTCTACGGCGGCAACAGGGCGACCGGGCGCGGCGATCGATTCGGCGATCGTCGGCGTCGTCGACTACAACGACCTCATGCCCGACGAGAAAACGAAATGACCTCACAGGAAACTAAGAAGCTTGCTGAAAGGATCGCCAGAGTTCTTGATGCGGAAACTCCGGGAAGCGACCTCGCCTCGCTCTTTGCAAGCATCGAAAAGATAAATCATCGCCTCGACAAGATCGAGAGTGGATCTGTTCCGCAATCCGCGATCCGCACTTCGCACTCGATCCATCCCAGTCTGGAAAAATTCGACGTCGCCGAGGCGATAGCCGGCGAGATATTCGAGGGCCTCCAAAAAGAAAAGGCCTGCACGTTCGAACCGAACGGCAGGCCTTGCGATCACTGCGCGATGTGCAGCTCGCGCGGATTCTAGTCAAACCAGTTATTTATTCGCGTTGGCATTCTGCCGACGCATCGAATTCGGATCGCCGATGTCCGGCACCGTTGTGGCTCCTTCGTCGGCTTTGAAGAATGTCTCTTCCTTGAAACCAAAAAGACCGGCGGTCAAAACCGCAGGAAATTGGTTTCGTGTTGTGTTGTAATCGGTCACGGCGGCGCTGTAGTCATCCCTCGAGACCTTGATCCGATTCTCTGTTCCCGCCAATTCGTTCTGCACGTTCATAAACGCGTCGACCGATTTTAACTGCGGATACTGTTCCTGCAGACTCAAAAGCCTTCCGATCGTTCCGCCAAAACTGTTGTTCGCTTCGATGACCGCCTGCTTTTGTTCAGCGGTCTTATCGCCATCGGCGCCCGCCGGCGGAGCATCCTTTGCGTTCAGCAACCTGGACCGTGCATCGGCTATCTGCCCAAAAACCTCTTGTTCTTGAACCCCGGCCATCTGCGCGGCTTTAACCATATTCGGAACGAGATCCGCCCGCCGTTGCATGGCGCTCTCGACGTTTGCCCATTTGCCTTTAACGCCCTGTTGTTTGGCTGTCAGCTCGTTATAGCTGCAGCCGCTCAAACCGAAGGCCGCGAACATCGCGAAAGTTAATAAAATTGCTCGTTTCATTGTCTTCTCCTTGTTTCAGAACGGACTGTTGATCCGTAATTTTCCCATCGTATATTTACGACGGGCTAACAGCCCGTCCTACCCGGTCGACCGCATCGATGACGCGTTCGATCTGCTCCATGTAATCGGCGAAGAGCTGGTTTGCCCCACGCTCGTCGAGCGTTTCCGCGAAATTGTTCTCGCGAATATTAAATATCTTTTCAAAAGTCCCGCCGTCGAGACCGTATTGCTCGACGGTCATCGCGACTACCTCATGTTTCTTCGTCGGTGGCTCTATGCCCGCCAGCAACAAGACTGCTCCGAAAAGCGTCGCAAAGCTGGACAAACTCTCCGCCATCAACCTCTTCAGTCCTTCAACGGATTCCGAAGCCGGAATATACTGCCGTCGCAAAAGGATCAGCTTACTTCGGAGCTCGTATTCGACCTGGTGTCGCAGATAAGCGTCCGAAATCTTTACGTTCGCAAGAACATCTTTACCGAATAAAACCTTTCGCGCCGCTTCCATCTGATGGAACTCGATCGGGAAGACGTCGGCGGCATTCTGAAGTTCGGAAACTGTGAAATACACCGGTATCGGATGCCCGAGCTTATGCCATTCACGGATCGACGCGTGCGCGTTTCGAAGATCCTTAGGCGTGATCTTATGCAGCGCGATCAGGATGTTGTAATCCGAATGTTTCGAAACATAATCACCGGTTGCGGCTGACCCGTAAAGAATCACCGACGCCAGGTTTTTTCCATGCGTCTCCCGAAGATCGTCTATAAATGCTGCAAACTGATTCTGCATCTTTGTTCGTTAATCGTTAATCGTTAATGGTAAATCGTTAATCGCCTTTGTGTCGGTCTTACGATTCACTATTCACTATTCACTATTCACTATTCACTATTCACTATTCACCAGTCACCACCGGCACCGCCACCGCCAAAATCTCCGCCTCCGCCGAATCCGCCCCAGTCACTTCCGCCGCCGCCGCCCGAGCTTCCCCAGTCGCTCGACGATGATGACGACGAGCTCATCGCGCTTCCGATGGCTGAGCCGATGATCCACGGTAAGGCTCCGCCTCCACCGCCGAATCCGCCGCCGCCCCATCCTCCGCCGCGTCCGGATTTGCCCCCGCGATTCGATAAAACTATCAAAAGAATAATGCCGATGACAACGAGACAGCAAAAGCCTGAGGAAAGAGCCTGCGAACCCGATACTTTTTTTCCACCGGCGACCGGAGTAGGCGACGCCGCGGTTCCGCTCGTTCGTTCCTCTGTCGTCCGAATGTAGGCCTCGATCGTGTCGGAGATCCCCTTCGCGTAATTTCCCTTACGAAATTCCGGAACCAGGTGCTGTCGCTGAAGGCTGCCGACGAGTCCGTCGGGCAATTCATCCTCAAGGTCCTTGCTGACCTGAGTAAAGTATTTGCGGTCGTCAACCGCAACGAGCAACAGAGCGCTCGGATTGTCACCTTCCTTCGATCCGATTCCCCAACCGCGTGCGACCGCAAGCGAATAATCGAATATCGGGCGCTCGCCAGTCGTTCGCACGACAGCGACCGCGATCTCGATACCTGAGGAACGTTGAAAGTCGGTCAGCCGTTTATTGAGCGCCGCCTTTGTCTGTTCATCAATAACGCCGGCGTAATCATTGACCGGTCCGGTCGGAGCGGGTAGCGGCGAGACGTTCGGCGACCATGGTGTCGATTCCTGAGAAAACGCACCGGCCGCAGTCAGGCAAATTACCACGACTGTCGCAAAGCTCTTGAGTTTTCCCCGCAGAATAAACTTAAACATTCGTTTCACAAGATTGTTGCAAATCTTGAGGAGATACGAAAGGTTAAAAAAAATTGTTCCTGAATTATGGTAGTTAGACACGGTCGACGCCGACGATCGTCGCGCGAAATACACGCATCACTTTTTTCGTCAGCGGATGTTTCGCCGCATAGGCGAGCATCTCTTCGTCGGTCGCGGTGTCGGACAAGGGGATCAATTCTTCGGACTCTTCCGATTCGGCATGGACTAGAGGAGTGAAAACGACGCTCAAAGCCGGGGCGGTCGCCGCTCCCGCTGCGCCGATTGATGCGGTCGTTGAAATACCTCTCTCCATTGTGCCGCCCAGAATTTGTTCGACGATCGACGTAACACCGGCTAGAGGAGAAAGATCATCGCCGCTTCGCTCGAGCTTATTTTCATAGGCTGTATCGAGAAAGGTGTCCTCGACATGTTCGAGCGCTTCGGCATCGATCGGTGCAAGTTTGACGGGAAATGAATCGATGAAGCTTAGATCGACGGTTGCAGTCGGTGCCGGAATCTCGGTGAAAGGTTCGGCCGCGACTTCGTTAGGGGAAAGATCTGCATTCGTTTCGGCAGGTTCTATCGGCTGTACGGACTTAAGGTCGACCGGTTCGGAAATTAGAGTTTTTTTTTCAGCGACGTCGCCGCGGCCGTTTTCTGATGACGGTTGCTCTACGATCCCGTCAACATTCCTTTCGATCCGGCCTAAACGCTCAAGAAGCTGCTCGATTGGAACGACGCGTTTCATCTCGATGAGCTTCACCAGGCCCGTCTCCAGAACATATCTCGGCTGCAGCGCTTCCTTTAGCCTCGACTCGGTCTCGCACAGAGAATTAAAAAACCTGAGGAGATCAGCCTCGGTAAATCCATCCGACAAACCGCGCATTTCATCTGCGCTCAGCAGCGACGATTCGACAAGGCTCATCTCACCACCCGATACCTTGAAAACCATCAGGTCACGAAAGACGGCAAGCAGATCGCGGCAAAAATTTCTCATGTCCTGGCCCCGGGAGATCAGGTCGGCAACCAGACCAAGCATGATCTTTGGCGAGCTGTCCGCGATCGCCTGGACTGCCCGAACCAACATGTCGCTGCTTGCAATGCCGAGTGCACTGGAAACATCGGAGACCGAGATCTTCTCACCCGAGAAACTAATTACCTGATCGAAATTTGACTGCGCATCGCGCATCGAACCCATTCCGGAGCGAGCGATCTCGCGAAGAGCGCTTTCATCGATGCTGACCTTTTCCGCCGCAGCGATGATCTTGAGGCGGTCAAAAATTTTCTGGAGCGGAATGGTTCGAAAGTCGAATTCCTGGCAGCGCGAGCGAATTGTTTCCGGGACCTTATGCAGTTCGGTAGTCGCCATGACGAAGACCACATTCGCCGGCGGCTCTTCAAGTGTTTTCAAGAGTGCGTTGAAGGCCGGTTTCGAAAGCTGATGGACCTCATCGATGATGAAGGCTTTATATCGATCGCGAACCGGATTGACGTTTATGTTTTCGAGGATCGTCTCGCGGACGTCATCGATCCCGGTGTGCGACGCGGCGTCGATCTCGAGTACATCCATCGAACGGCTCTCGGCGATCTCGAGGCACGAAGGGCATGCCGTCGGATCATCGCCGGCACAGGGGGTTACGTTCGGCTTATCGGTCTTATGGCAGTTCAGCGCCTTGGCGAGCAGCCGGGCAGTCGTAGTTTTCCCGACGCCGCGAGCGCCCGAAAACAAATAGGCGTGATGCAGCCGGTCGTGGGTCAACGCATTACGCAAGGTTTGAGTAATGTGTTCCTGGCCGGTGACCTCGTCAAAAGCCTGCGGCCGCCATTTTCTTGCTATTGCCTGATAGGACATTGTGGCTGAACGGGATGATGCGAAGACCTGATTTTAATTTAGTTCACCGCCGCAGGCAATAAGCCAAAGCAACTTGCGAGACGCGCAAGGCCGCGACCCGTAAAAATATTCGAGGTGAAAAGCTTAGAGTGTATAATTACTACACCAGACTGAACAAGTGTCCGCCCCTGATCGCGTAACGATCTGGGGCAAACGGGGAGGAAACAATGTTACGACTCTGCAGAACGCCTATCCTAAGTCTAGTTTCGGCGGCAACGCTGCTTCTCCTCGTCTTCAATTCACTTTGTTCGCCGCCAGTGACTTGAAAAATCTCTCTCTCCAGCCCATCGGCCAGTCTTCCGGAGAATAAATATGTTCAGATCTTACAGCGCGCTCGTTCGGATAATCTTTATAAGTATCGTCATGGTCGTCGTGTCGACGGTTGAAACATGGGCCGCAGGAGAGCTCGACCCCACATTCAGCGCCGCCGCATACGGCACGAGCACGGGCACCGTATACGCCGTCGAGAAGCAGGCCGACGGGAAGATACTGGTCGGGGGGTATTTCTCGGCCGCCAATAGCACGGCCGCCAGCAGCCTGATCCGGCTAAATCCGGACGGGTCCGTCGATCCGTCTTTCAACACCCAAAATCTTTTCAACGCGCTTGGGATCGGGGCTTCGGTTTGGTCGATTGCCGTACAAGCTGATGGAAAGATAATTGTAGGTGGACACTTCTTTAACCCGGTGGGCGTTCCTCAACCCGGGATCAGGCGGCTGAACACTGACGGATCTCTCGACACCGGCTTCACACCCTTTATCGTTGCCAGCGGCAGTATCATTTACGACATCGAGATACAGAATGACGGCCGCATTGTGGCCGGCGGTACTTTTTCGGGACCAGGTGTGCCCGAGAATGTCGTGCGTCTGGAAGCTAACGGTACCGTCGATCCGACATTTGCAACACAGTCGGGAGTCACCGTGCGGGACCTCGAGCTGCAGTCGGACGGAAACATAATGGTCGTCGGTAATTCGGGAAGCGACACCG
Source organism: Pyrinomonadaceae bacterium (assembly GCA_046714595.1). GTDB lineage: Bacteria > Acidobacteriota > Blastocatellia > Pyrinomonadales > Pyrinomonadaceae > OLB17. The sequence continues at coordinate 15,987 of JBKKAS010000157.1, forward strand.
GAGCGGGGCTGATGCGAAGGCTGACGGCGACGGGCCTCGTTGACCCCTCTTTTCCTTCCCTGACGGTCAACGGCCGGGTCGAGGCGGTGAAGATCAGGGCTAACGGCCAGATGCTGATCGGCGGCGCATTCACAGTTGTTAACGGGTTTACGCTCGGACGTATCGCGCTTATCAACCCGGACGGTGGGATAGACCTGACATTCAACCAAAACAATCCTGGTGTAACCGGATTCGGCGGGGCAGTGGTGAATGACATCGAGATCACAGCTGACGGAAAGTTCATGATTGGCGGTTTGTTCAATTTTTACAATGGAACATCAAGGCGAAGCATTGCGCGCCTTAATGCCGACGGAATGCTCGATACCTCTTTCGCCGACAATAGCATCCTGACACTTGCTTCGACGGTCATGGACCTGGAGATTTTGGCAACTGGAAAGGTCGTCGTCGGATTGCTTAATGGCACTTTTCCGCTTGCAGTCGCGGCGTTCAATTCTAATGGTTCGGTAGACGAAGGATTTAACCCGATCATCACGATACTCGGCCGGGTGCGAAAGATCATCCAACAGTCGGACGGTAAGATCCTTGTCGGTGGAGAGTTTCCGTATGTTAACGGCGTCAAACGGAATGGCCTTGCCAGACTCAACGCGGATGGAAGCGTAGATCTTACATTTACTCCGTACTTTAATAACGAGATCGCCAGGAACGTGAAGGCTCTCGCGGTGCAGGCCGACGGGAAAGTACTGGTTGGAATAGCATCGGTTAACCAGGTTCGACGTTTGAACTCCGACGGTAGTCAGGACGCGTCGTTTAATACACCATTCTTTAGCGGCGACACATTCGATATCGTGCCGCTTCCCAACGGACAAACGCTCGTCGGTGGCGATTACACTCTGCGGCGACTAAACGCGAACGGAACAAACGATGCGACATTCACGTCTGCCGCGGGTGGCATCCGAAAGATTCTGATCCAGCCCGACGGAAATATACTGGTCGGTGGCACATTCACACAGGTTGGATCGTCGATCCGCGGAAGGATCGCCAGACTGAACGCGTCCGACGGATCGTTGGACAACTCGTTTAATCCGCCTGGAGGTGCGAACGGAGTTGTCGAAGACTTTGACCTGCAGTCGGATGGCAAGATCGTTCTTGGCGGTGATTTTACGTCGCTCAATGGAAGTGCACGATTGAGGATCGGCCGCTTGTTTAGCGACGGTACGCTCGACAATTCGTTCGTCCAGACGGTGGATGGAACCGTTCGGGCGATAAAGATACAAGCGGACGGAAGAATACTGATCGGCGGCTCGATGGGGTTCGTGCAAAGTCAATCACGCGTCGGCCTCTCACGGCTGAACTCGAATGGCTCGCTTGATTCATCATTCACGGCACGGCCGAACACGTCCGTGTACGATGTCATCTTGCAGTCGGACAGCAAAGTGCTCATCGGCGGCGAATTCATTCTGGTTAACGGAGCATCGGCGCTCAGGATCGCCCGCCTGCTAAACGCCGCCATACCGGCGAGAACTTTGTTCGATTACGACGGGGACAATAGAGCGGATATCTCGGTGTTCCGTCCGTCGGAGAACAAGTGGTACGTGTTTAGGAGCTCAGATTCGGTTGTCTATCAGCCGATCTTTGCGGTAGCAGGTGATGTTCCTGTCCCGGCTGATTACGATGGAGACCTCAAGACAGATGTCGCTATCTGGCGTCCGTCGGCAGGTGACTGGTGGTATCTCGCAAGCTCCGATGGAACTCAGCGAAGCGTACATTGGGGAGCGTCGGGCGATGTGCCGCGGCCATCGGATTTCGATGGTGACGGTAAGGCGGACTTTATCGTGTTCCGTTCAGGTGAGAACAATTGGTACCGTTTGGGAAGCACGGGAGTGTTCTCTGCGGTGAACTTCGGATTGGCGGGAGACAAGCCGGTGACCGGTGATTTCGATGGCGACGGAAAATCGGATGTTGCGATCTATCGTCCATCGACGGGTGACTGGTGGTGGCAGTCCAGCGTGGACAACATTCAACGAGCGACGCACTTCGGTATCTCCACCGATATACCTACGCCGGCAGATTTCGACGGCGACGGGAAGTCGGACTTTGCGGTGTATCGGGCATCGACCGGAGTCTGGTACATCCTGAACAGCGGAAACGGACAGACGACGGTCCAGAACTTCGGAATAGCGGAAGATAAACCTGTCGCGGCGGACTACGATGGCGACGGACGAGCGGACATTGCGGTGTTCCGTCCAAGCACCGGAGTGTGGTACCTGATGCGATCGACCGCCGGATTCACGGCGATGCAGTTTGGTATATCGACGGATGTTCCAACGCCGAATGCCTTCGTTCCATAGGCCATCGGTAAATGCAGAAGCCCGCGCAAATAAGGAAGGACGAAGTGCTCAACACTGAGTGTTTCGTCCTTGTTTAAGCGCGGGCTTCTGTAAAATATGGCGGCCCCAGACTTACCCGCAACACAGGCTGAAATTGCTACCGTTGCTCGATTCCTCGTCTAGCGGAGTTCACAACTCAAACCTTGTGCGGAGCCTGGAGCCATAACTCGATTTTGGATTTGAGATTTTGGATTTTAGATTGCCGGAATGTTCCGACTCTCCCAATCCAAAATCTAAAATCCAAAATCCAAAATCAAAATGGCGGAAAGGGTGGGATTCGAACCCACGGAACCCTTTTGAGGTTCACAGCATTTCCAGTGCTGCCAGTTCAACCACTCCTGCACCTTTCCGCATGTTCAGAGTGCAAGCTTTAGCTTGTCCGTTTCCAACGAAGAAGACAAGCTAAGCTTGCACTCTGAACTGATCTCATTCTTCAACTATCTCAACAACTGTCGTCGTAGCTTTTTCCCCGACAATGGGCTCTTGCCGCGGGACCTGGTCATCGCCGGCAAGCCAGGAATAAAAGAATCCTGCGAGCATCGCACCAAGGATCGGAGCCACCCAGAACAGCCAAAGCTCTTTTATCGCCCAATCGCCCACGAACAGCGCCGGCCCCGTGCTGCGCGCCGGGTTCACCGACGTATTCGTTACCGGGATCGTCACTAAGTGGATCAGCGTCAGGCAAAGGCCGATAGCAAGCGGGGCAAAACCTTTCGGTGCTCGCCCATGTGTTGAGCCCATTATGACGATCAGAAAGAAAAACGTCATCACGACCTCGGCTACGAACGCTGCCAGCGGCGAGTACCCCCCTGGCGATCCGACTACGTTGCCGTAGCCGTTCGCGGCGAACCCGTCGCCCAACGTAAAGCCGGTCTTTTCGCGTGCTATCAGGTAAATGATCGCTGCTCCCGCGACCGCCCCGAGAACTTGGGCGATCACGTAAGGTATCAAGTCGCCGGCCGGAAAACGCTTTCCCGCCCAAAGACCGAACGAAACTGCAGGATTAAAGTGTGCTCCGGAGATATGTCCGAGCGCGTACGCACCGGTCAGGACCGTCAGACCGAAGGCGAGCGAAACGCCCATATACCCGATACCCGATCCCGGATACTTTGTCGCGAGCACAGCGGCTCCGCATCCCCCGAGCACCAGCCAAAGCGTTCCGATAAACTCTGCCGTCAACCTCTTACTCAAAGGCATAGCAAATTCCTCCCAGTTGGTAATCAGTACGTTATAAGACCTTGGTGTGTGATGAACCTGTAAATTCTCAAACAGCTAAATCGATTGGATCTAGCGTTCGACCCCGGACTGGCAAATCCAAAATCCAAAATCCAAAATCCGAAATCGACATGGCGGAGAGGGTGGGATTCGAACCCACGGTACCCGTTAAGGTACAGCAATTTTCGAGACTGCCCGATTCAACCACTCTCGCACCTCTCCGCGAAGGACTAATGATAAAGGCTGGGTCGTGGAAATATCAAGCGAGCCGCGGCTGGAGGTTCGACCGATAGCGATCGTCTGTCGCCAACGGCGACTAACATTAAAGCCTAGGGTGAGCGAGTGGAACGAGCGTAACCCTAGGAATAGACCGAAACACCTGACGCTCGCTGAAAGCGAGCAACGTTCTGCGTCTTGTTCGGCCCCTTCAGGGTCGGATCGTGGTGGACTCTATACCTAGGGTTTTCACTCGCTTCGCTCATTCACCCTGGACTTTAATGGTTGTTGTATTTGGCGACAGCTGACTCCGCGACTTCACCGTCGGTGCCGGAAAAACTCCTGCATCAGCGCGCGACACTCTTCCGCGAGCACACCGGGAACGATCTCGATTCGATGGTTGAGTGCTTCGCTGTCGCAGAGCCGAAAGACAGTTTCGACCGCGCCGAAGCGTTCGTCGTGTGCACCGAACACCAGG
>JBKKAS010000158.1:0-24041 GCA_046714595.1 Pyrinomonadaceae bacterium
CTAATTAACCGAATACCCTGGCGAACACCTTTTCGACGTTTCGCAGGTAGTGTTTCAGGTCAAAGACGCGGGCTATCTCATCAACCGAAAGGTGCGAAGAGATGTCCGCGTCTTTCATTACCAGATCTTCATAATCGCCGCCCTCGTCCCAGACCTTCATAGCGTTCCGTTGCGTGAACGTATATGCGTCCTCGCGTGAGATCCCTTTCTGCGTGAGCGACAGCATTAACTGTCCGCTAAAGACGAGCCCGCGTGTGAGGTCCAGATTCTTCAGCATGTTTTCCGGATAGACGACAAGCGTGTCTAGCAAGCCCGTCGTTTTTGCGAGCATGTAATCAAGCGTCGCGCTGGAATCGGGCAGGACGATGCGCTCGGCTGAGGAGTGCGAGATGTCCCGCTCGTGCCACAGCGCTACGTTTTCAAGACCGACGATCGAGTTTGCCCGCACGGTCCGGGCCATTCCGCAGATACGCTCGGACAATATCGGGTTGCGTTTGTGCGGCATCGCCGACGAACCTTTCTGTCCGGTCTTGAATTTTTCCTGCGCCTCGCGAACCTCGGTCCGCTGCCAATGTCTTACCTGAAGCGCCATCTTCTCCAGCGTCGAAGCAGTGATGGCAAGCGTCGAGAGATATTCGGCGTACCGGTCGCGCTGGATCACCTGTGTCGAGACGTCTGCTGCCTTTAATCCTAATTTTGCGCAGACCCGTTCTTCGACCTCGGGCGAAAGGTGCGCAAATGCTCCGACGGCTCCGCTAATTTTTCCGACGGCAATTCGCTCCCTCGCTGTTTCCAGCCGGGCTTTGTTCCGCTGCATCTCCGAATACCATAGTGCCCACACCAGGCCGAACGACGTCGGCTCAGCATGGATCCCGTGGGTCCGTCCGATCTGCGGCGTGTCCTTGAACTCGAATGCGCGGCGCTTTAAGACCTCAAGCAATTCGTCCGCTTTTGCAAGCAGCATATCCGCCGAGTCTCGCAACAAGAGCGCGTTCGCCGTATCGACAACATCGCTCGATGTAAGCCCGTAATGCACGAATCGAGCTGCCTCACCGATGTTCTCCGCAAGATTCGTGGTGAACGCGATCACGTCGTGGTCGGTCGTCTTTTCGATCTCGGTGATCCGCTCGACCGTGAATGCCGCCTTCGACTTTATCTCGCGCAAAGCGTCGGCCGGGATCGTGCCGTCCTCGGCGTGAACTTCGCAAACCGCTATCTCGACGTCAAGCCACTTTTGAAACTTATTCTGCTGCGACCAGATCGCGCCCATTTCGGGCAATGTGTATCGTTCGATCATAAACTCAAAGGTTCATTACTTAGGAGAGTGGCAGCCCAATCGCGCATTTGGCTAGCACCACCCCGCCGACGAAGCGTCGGCACCCCTCCTTAGACAAGGAGGGGAGTTTGACCATGCGACTCCCCTCCTTGTCTAAGGAGGGGTGGCAGCCGTTTCGGCTGACGGGGTGGTGCCGTCAGAATCTGACTCATCCAACCGCTTCTCTTCCACCTCGACATCCTTATCCCCAAGCACGTCCTGAATGTAAACCATCTGCACGATCACCATGACCACGGCGAGCAGCGGAGTGGCAAGCACGAGGCCGAGACCGCCGACGAGTACCGCGAGCGCGAGTTGGAACACGATCGTCAAGGCCGGTGGTAGCTCGACCGTCTCGCGCTCGATAAGCGGCGTGACGATATTCGATTCGATCAACTGCACACCGACGTAAAGAGCGAGAACGTACAAGGCCGTGACCGGACTGTCAATGAACGCGATAAGCAGTGCGGGAACAGCCGAGATGATCGGACCGAAGTTCGGAATAAACGACAGAAGACCTGCAATAAGGCCGAGCGTCAACGCCAGCGGAACTCCGATTATCGACAACCCGAGCCATGTCAGCAAGCCGATAAAGATCATCGAGCCGACTTTCCCGATCAGCCACCAGCGCAGCGTCTCGCCGATCGCACCGATCACCTGCGTCGCGCGGTGACGGCGGGGTTTGGGGAAAAGCTTGACGACTCCCCGAACGTAGAAACCGGGCTCGCTCGCGAGATAGATCGCGAGCAGTATCACGACGAAGAAGTTTCCGATCATTCCGACGGTCGATGAAAAGAATCCGCCGACACCGCTAAGCAGTGCGGATGGGTTTACATTCTCTCGAACATCGTCGACGCTAGGCATCTGTTCGATCAATGCGCGTCCCCAGCCGAAGCGCGAAATATATTCCGAGGCATTTCGCGCCGATCTCGGAAGCTCTTCGCGGAGATGCCGCACTTGCTCGGTAACATCCGGTGCGAGCAAGCTGATCGCTCCGGCAAGTATCGCGACCAACAACACCGAAACGATCACGACCAACCAACCCTCGCCGATGTTTATGAATCGCCCGATGATCTCAGCCAATCCGCGCAGGAAGATCGCGAGAAGCGCAGCTGCAAATATTAGAAGGATGACGTCGAACGTGAAATAGAGAAGCGTCAGCAGCAGGATGGTCAATACGACAAAACCGATGGTGACCAAAACTCGCCCCGTAAATGTCTGATCTGAACGTGCGTCCGAATCCATCTAGATGATGCCTTTGTCGATAAGAAGCTCTGCGTTGAGTATAGCCGACCCGGCCGCTCCGCGGACCGTATTGTGACTCAGCGAAACGAAACGATAGTCGAAAACATTGTCCGGAAAGATCCGGCCAACCGTGATCGTCATTCCCTTTCCGTTGTCACGGTCGAGCCGCGGCTGAGGCCGCGAGGGCTCGTCGTGAACCTCGATAAAATGCTCCGGTGACGAATGAAGCTTTAGGACGGGAAACGATCGCATCGCATCGATAACGTCTTCCAACGTCGCAGTCTCTCTCAAATTCACCCGCACCGACGCGGTATGTCCATCGATGACATCGACGCGAAAACACTGCGCCGATACGCTGAAATCGGCCGGCGTGATCGCTCCGTCAGTCAGCTCGCCCAATATCTTTTGCGCTTCGGTTTCGACCTTCGGTTCCTCGCCGGCGATGTATGGCAGGACGTTGTCGGAAATGTCCATGGACGACACGCCAGGATAACCGGCGCCCGAGATCGCTTGCATCGTTGTAACGGCCACCGACTTGACACCAAACTTTCGGTGCAGTGCGGCAAGCGGCGGAGCAAAACTCGCCACCGCACAGTTCGGATTCGTCACAATGAAACCTTTACCGAAACCGCGCCGCTGTCGTTGGGTTTCGATAAGCCCGACATGTTCGTGATTGATTTCCGGGATCAGCAGCGGGACGTCTTCATCCATCCGGTAACATGAAGAATTGCTGATAACGGGAAAACCGGCTCGGGCGAAAGCTTGTTCAGTCTCGCGGGCGATGTTCGATGGCAGGCTTGAGAAGACAATGTCACAATCCAGCGGCGGCTCGATCGGCCGCACCTCGATATCGCGGACCGATTCAGGGATCTCACCAGACAATTTCCAGGCGCATGCCTCGACGTAAGGCTTGCCCGCCGAACGGTCCGACGCGGCGAACGCAGTTATCTCAAACTGCGGATGCCCCTCGAGCAACTGGACGAACCTTTGTCCGACAATGCCGGTCGCACCCAAGATCCCAACACGATATTTTCTCACTATCAATCCTCAGGTAATACGTTACTTCTTATTTGAATCGACGATTTAACATTAAGCCAACTACGATCCCCAAAGCCAGACTAAAACTGAGACCTGCGACGAAGGAACATGCGATAAGAATGAATGCACCGACACCGTGCGGATCGTTTCGACCGCCGACCTCAAGTTGCGACCCGAGTACGGCAAATGAACCAGCGACGGTAACCGGTAATGTAAGAAGAGATATCAAGATCCCCGTTATGACGGGTCGCCGCAAAAAGAAATCAAAATATCTGTTCCGCAAGTTCCAACTCCTCACGTCGAAATCAAAACTTCTTTCATCCGCCGGACGCCTTCAGCCATCCGCTCTTCCGGATTGCAGAACGAGATACGCAAAAACCCTTTCGCCTCGCTGCCGAATGCCACGCCGGGCACGGTGATCACCCTGTTCTGCAAAAACTTTTCCGCGACCTCGATGTCGTCCCCCAAGCTGCGGACATCTAGCATCGTGTAAAACGCGCCCTCGGGCGAAGTCGCTCTCAAACCTAGTTCGGTTTCAAATAGATCGACCAGGAACTCGCCGCGCTTTTTATAAATTTCCCGTGCTTCCCTCTTTGCGTTTTCCGCTTCCTCGGTCCAGCCGAGGAGCGCGGCTTTTTGCGTGATCGCGGATGTACAGACCGTCAAGAATCCGTGTAGGATGTGCACCGCTCGCGAGATGTCCTTTTGCGTCGTCGCCAACCATCCCAGGCGCCAGCCGGTCATACTCAGAGATTTCGAAAGACCGCTAACGATGACCGTCCGATCATAAAACTCCGACGCCGACCGCGGCTTTTCCTTGAAGTAGAGATCGCCGTAGATCTCGTCCGAGATCAGAAAAATGCCGGTGTCCTTTAAGACTTCAGCGATCTGCCTCAGATCCTCAGCCGTAAATATTTTTCCCGTCGGATTCGACGGACTGATCACGACCGCAACTTTCGTCTTCGGGGTGATCGCGTTCTTGAACTCGTCGATGTCGAATGCGAAATCCTTGTCGGCAGGCAGCCGGTAATAAACCGGATTCCCCTCAGAGATCTTCACGCACGCCTCGTACGCCGGAAAGCTCGGATTCGGCAAAAGAACGTCGTCACCTTTATCGACGATCGACAGGAACGCCGCCGTCATCGCCTCCTGCGAACCGACCGTGACGACAATGTCGCTAGTGCCCAAATTCAAATGTGGATACTGCTCCGCGATCTTTTCGCGAAGCGGGAGCAGGCCGGCGTGCGATGTATAGCCATTCTGTTCTTCGAGCGCGACACGCGCCGCTTCTTTCCGGATAAACTGCGGCGTCGGCAGATCGGGCTCGCCAAGACCGAAATTGATGCTGTCCGGAAGCGCACGTTCGAAAAACTGGCGGATCAACGTAGGTTGAAGCCCGCGCAATCTTGAAGGCAATTCGAAACTGTCTTTTAAGGATTCCACGGACGCGCTCATGCTTGATCATCTCTTGCGACAGCGTCGTCGTGACTCGTCGACTCGGCGATATCTTCTTCCAGATCTTCGCGCATGTCACCGACTTCGACATTGTATTCGCCTTCGGCCTGAGTGATCGGGTCCGCCGTCAGAACACCGCCGATTGTTTCGATCTCCCCGATGATCTTCTGGCCAAGGCCCGAGATCCTATCTGCCAGCCCGCGCTTTTCGCCGTCTTCGTTTTCTTCTTGATTCATCTTTGGTTTCCCCCATCTATTCTAGGCGATTTTATCCTTCCTGTCAGAACCTGAGTCTTAACTCCCCTCCTGCCAGAGGAGGGGTGGACGCCGTTCGGCGGACGGCGTGGTGGGAGGCGACCGGGGTTTCTTCACTTGTCAGGCTTACATCCGCGCCCACCCAACATCGGTCTTGGTGAATTGCTCCGTTGTCGCAAGATGAAAACCGGTGTCGGGCAGGCTGCATTGAAAACGTTTGACCGTCAGAACCGGGTGGTCCAGTTCCAACACATTAAATGAATTCTCTTCCCCGCGTTCCCGCGTTGAGGCCGCCGTGCCCGCCTGAATTATCAGCGCCGAATAACCATTCTCGAGTCGATAGCGTCGGGCGGAATGTGTGATATGGCTGACATGAAGGTGGCCTGCCAGAAAGACGTCGGCACCGCGTTCGACAAGTTTCGGCATTACCTTTTTTGCTCGTCCAACGATGTCGTCCTCATCGAAGCCTTCGGGCAAATCGAATGGGTGGTGCGTGACAATGATATTCACCCTTTGTTCGTCGATCGGGCTAAGTTTTTGCAAAAGCTCTTCGACCTGTTCCTCGCTGATGCGGCCGCCCTTGATCGTAAGCGACCTCGCCGTATTGAGGCCGAACACGGCAAGCTCATCATCCACGAAGGCGGGTGTCAGGTCAGCGGTAATGTATTTCGTAAACTTTGCGAGAGGATTGAAAAATCGGTCGAACACGTTGTACAGCGGAACATCGTGATTGCCGGGTACGATAAGCTGCGACTGCGGCAGGCGATCCAGAAATGCTCGTGCTTCACGAAACTGATGCGAACGAGCACGCTGCGTGAGATCGCCCGATACCACAACGAGGTTGGGCTGAAGCTCAACGATCTTTTCGACAAGCCGCTCGACGACGCCGGCATCAGCCTGGCCAAAATGAATGTCTGAGATGTGGACGATAGCTCGCATGCTCTAGTCCCTTGTCCCTGTCCTGTCCTTTTTGTCTCGTATCTGGGACAAGAGACTAGGGACTAGGGACTTCCTTCTTTGGCACGATCACCTTCAGCGCGCCTGCAAGTGTCTTGTAATGCAGCGGCGTCTCCATCGCTTGGACTTCACCATCGAACGCAACGTGCAGCTTCTTCCTTCGCGTTTGAATCGTGAGCGATCCGGTATTGACCTCTTCAAAATCTTTCCACTGTCGGAGGCCGCCAAATAGCGTATGTATCAACAGCAGGATAACTCCCCAGCGTCCGCCACGATGAAGAAAATAGACGCTCAATTCGCCCTCATCCAGCGCCGGACGGCGGCCGATGTTGTAACCGTCCATCTCGTATTCATTATTGCCGACAAAGACAAATGGAGTCTTCCTCAGGAAGTGTTTTCCATCCATCTCGATCCGCACCTTTAGAAAGCGGGAACGTCTGAATATCTGCAGTGCGGCCCAAAAAGCGGCGTGCCATTTTCCGCGTCCGAGACGACGCTGCTGCTCATTACGTTTAAGGACGATCTGCGGATACAACCCGATGCTCGAATTATTGATGAAGGTCCGACCGTTGACCTCAGCCAGATCGATCGTCCGGGTTTCGCCCGTCGCAAAGGTTTGGATAGCGCCATCGAGATCCTGGGGGATTCCGAGATCTTTAGAGAAATTGTTAAGCGTGCCCAGCGGCAGCACGCCGAGGGTCTTGCCGGCCTTCGCCACCTCGGCGGCAACCGTGCTGATCGTCCCATCACCGCCGCCGGCGACGACTATATCCGATCTCGATGCCGCGAGCGTTGCGGCCGATTCAAGCTCGCGACCCGGTTTTACGAAATGAACTTCTGCACGAACGCCGTGCTCGATAAATCGATCGCGCAGCGAGGAAGAAGTCTCCTCGCCGAGAACGCTGCCGGCGCTTGCGTTTACGATCACCTCTATTGTCCGAGCCATGCAAGTAGTATCGCAGAATGGACGGCGGTGCGTTAAGACTTGGTGTCGTTAGATCACTAAGCAGAGGAATCTAGCTACCGCAGATAATCTTCCAGTCTGGTCGATGCATCGGTTTTTTCGTCGCGGTACTTGACGATGATCGGGCAGTAGATCGAGAGTCCGTTTTCTTTTCCGAAATCATTGGTCACGGCGCGCGCGCCCTGGACGACTACGGCCCCTGCGGGTATTTCAAGCGGTCGATCTCCGGTAGATTTTATGATGGTTTGATTTGGCAAATCGAAAACCGGCGTCGAGCGGGTGAGTATCACGCCCGAGGCGAGCACGGCTCGCTCGCGAACGACCGTTCCCTCGTACACACCCGTATTCCCGCCGACCAACACTTCATCTTCGATAATGACCGGAGCGGCATTCACCGGCTCGAGCACGCCGCCGATCTGCGCCGCCGCCGAAAGATGAACGCGTTTGCCGATCTGCGCACACGAACCGACAAGCGCGTGTGAGTCGATCATCGTACCTTCATCGACATACGACCCAACGTTGATATACGCAGGAGGAACGACGACGACGCCCGGTGCGATATACGAGCCGTCGCGGATCGTCGAACCGCCGATCACGATTCGCACCCCGTCCTCGAGCGACATCGGTCGCAGCGGAAACGTGTCCTTGTCGAAAAACCGGAACGTCTCGGTCGGTTTCGACATCTCGACCATCTTGCCCATGCGAAAGCCGAGCAGAATTCCCTGCTTCACCCAGGTGTTCGCGTTCCAGTTCCCGTCGGCGTCCTTCTCCGCCGAACGGATCTCACCCCGTCGGAGCGCACCTTTGAATTCCTCGTAGACCTCCCGGTCGGCCGCTGTGAATTCGGACGCCCCGAACATCGCCTCTATCTTTTCTCTTAGTTTCATTTCGTGCTCTGGGACGTCGCATTCTGCGGAGCGCGCGCGGTTTGCAAGGCCACGATCTGCCAGCGGCCGTCCTTTTTGACAAACACCGCGGTATATCGCATCGCAACCGGCACTTCCTTGCCGCCGATGACGAACTGCATCCGTGTCAGCGCCGTCACGACGGCGACCTCGCCGAACACTCTTACGCCGATGTCATCATTCGCGACAGAGAGCGTTTTGACGTTCGGGTCCGGTCTCAAAACCTCAAGCTCTTCTTTTTTGCCGCGTGTTTTTCCGTCGTGGCTCGTAACGATCAGATCATCGGCGAATAACTCACCGAGCACTTTCATATCGCGGTCGCGAACGGCGTCGGCCCATTTCACTATCGTGGCAAAAACTTCCTTTGCATTGTTCGAGCTCGCAGCCGGGGCTTGCGAGAACGCTGCGGATGAGCAGATCCCAATCGTGAACAGGATCAGAATTCGTTTCATAATAACCCTCACAGTTTCATTTCCTTGATGATCGCGCGTAGCTTCACCTGCGTTTCCTTCGTCACCGGAACGAGCGGCAAACGCAAATTCTCTTCAAGCAGCCCCATTTCTTTCATTATGAACTTGCAGGGTGCGGGCGACGACTCGATAAAGTTCGCCTCCATCAACGGCAAAATTTGGTAATGCAGTTTCCGAGCGGCCGTGTGAGCGCCGTCGAGCGCTTTTTCGACCATTCGAGATGTCTCGCGCGGTATCTCGTTCGAGCAAACCGAGACAAGCCCGTCGGCGCCGAGCGCGATCAACGGAAGCGCCGTGGCATCATCGCCGGAAAATACTTTGAACTTTTTTGGACGTGCTGCGATGATCTCCATCACCTGCGAAAAGTTTCCCGACGCCTCTTTGGTCGCGACGATGTTTTCGAATTTTTCAGCGAGCTTCAATGTCGTCGCCGCCGAAATATTCGACGCGGTACGACCCGGTACGTTGTAGAGCATCATCGGCAGACCACGCACCGACCGTGCGATCTCCGAAAAATGCGCGAACATCCCTTCTTGTGTCGGTTTGTTGTAATACGGCGCTACGACGAGGGCCGCGTCGGCTCCGGCCTCGCGCGCCTTGCGTGTAAAATCGATCGTCGCCGCCGTGTTATTGCTGCCGGTCCCTGCGATGACCCTGGCCTTTGTTCCCTTCGCTACCTCTACCGTCATCCGGATCACGTGCAGCCGCTCGGCGTCGGACATCGTCACGCTTTCGCCGGTCGTCCCGCACGGCACGAGCAAGTTCACACCGCCCTTTATCTGCCGCCCGACAAGCTTCTTAAAACAGTCGTCGTCTATCGAGCCGTCCCTTTTAAACGGCGTAACTAATGCCGTCGCACATCCGCGCATCCAATCAATTCGTGTCGTCATACAGTTAGTAGTTTAGTTTCAATTGACGTGTCAGGCGATTATATGTGCATAATCCTGCGGTTTCAATTTCAGCTCCGGACTATGCGGGTTACCAGATATTTCTTCATATTCGTATTGATCGGGATGGCGGCATGCTCTTCGGCGCCCGACCCGAACAAGGCAGTACCGCCGTTCCTTCTCAAGTTTCCAAAAACAAGTTTTGCTTACCCGGTCGGAGAAAAAGATTATGTCACGGAAAAAAACGATTGGTGGGACGCCTGGTACAACGCTCAGGATTTTGGAGAGAACCGGCATCTTGGCGAAGACTGGAATAAAACCACCGGCGGTGATACAGATTGCGGCGAAGCGGTTTACGCGACCGCCGATGGCCTCATCGTCTTTGCCCGGGACGCCGGGCCGGGTTGGGGAAACGTGATCTTGATCGAGCACACTGCCGACGACGGAACGAAGCTGCGGAGTCTGTACGGCCATCTGGAAACGATCGCGAAGACTGAGGGCACCGTGAACCGGCGAGACCAGATCGGCACGATCGGCAATGCGAACGGCCGGTACAGATGTCACCTTCATTTCGAACTGAGATGGAGCGAATGTCAGGTCTGGAATGAAGTGGGTTCGGGATATTCAGATGTTAGACACGGATGGATCGATCCGTCGGAGTTCATCGAAAAGATTCGCTAGGGGTCGAGTCGGAACGTCCATAGGTCGAGGCCGCTGTTTGGCTCCTTTAATTCGCGCAGCACATCAAAGCCGATCTTTTTGTAAAAACTGACATTCGAGGGCTGTGCGGTTTCGAGATAAAGCGAAACGCCTTCCGTCTTTGCCTTGTCAATAACCGGTTGCAGCAAAGCTCGCCCCAAGCCCTGCCCCTGAAAAGCGGGATCGACGCCGAGAACCATCGTGTACCAGTGCGGCTCGGGAACGTCGAGCTTGTGATACGCATCGCCGAATCCGATCACGGAGAAAAACCGTTCGAAGGCATCCTCACCGATTTCGTCCGGAAGCGCTGTAAAACCCGCTGCGTCTGCGCGCTCCTGTGTGATTTCCGTGCCTCCCGGCTTCAACCATATTGACGCGCCTTCGCCGTTCGGCGTCGCATATACCTCGCCGAACAGGAGTCCGTATTTCAATGCCGCCGAAAAATGCGCCGGCGATTTTTCAATTCGCTCGGCGTCGTCGGGAAATGTGTAATTTTGAAGCGGGTCTTTCATAAAAGCTTTCGACAGTCCTTTGGCCGCCGCCGGCAAACCCGCTTCCGTCATTAGTGTTACATCGAGCACCGATTTCCTCCTGGCCTATCTACCGCTACTAATGATCTCATCCATCACATCCGTGAATTCGTAGAAACCGGTTTTCCCGACGATCCACTCCGCCGCCATCAATGCTCCCGCGGCGAAACCTTCGCGCGAACGCGCGGTGTGTTCGAGCAAGATCTGATCGGCCAATCCATCGAACCCCAAGCGATGCGTGCCGGGAATGTTGCCAGCCCGCGTCGCCGAAACGCTGAATTCCTTTTTGATATGGCGCGAAACAACATCCTTTAGTTTCAGTGCCGTCCCACTGGGCGCGTCCTTTTTTCGCGAATGGTGCTGCTCTTCGATAAAGGCTTCGTACTCTGAGAACTTCGCAAATAGCTCGGCCGCGAAATCTGCGACGCGATAAAACAAATTAACGCCGATCGAGAAATTCGCACCGAACACGAACGCCCCTTTACCGTCGCGCACGATCTTTTCGATCTCGTCCCGGTCCGCGTTCCATCCCGTAGTGCCTTCGACTAGCGGCACGCGAGCGAGCATACATGCCTCAACATTCCGTCGCACCGCTTCGGCTATTGAAAAATCTATCGCGACATCTGACCCGCCAAGCCTTTCCGCCCACTCCGACGGTGACGCCTCGGCGTCCGCCTCATCGATCACGGCCGCAATTATGTGTCCCTTGTCTTCGGCCAGGGTGCGAATGAGCTTCCCCATCGCTCCGTATCCGATCAGTGCGATCTTCATAGTCTAATTCTGCCACAGAGGAGACAGAGAGGAAGTAAGAAAATCCTTAGCCTATCTCTGTGGTCTCGGTGGCTAACAGTTTGTTCGCCAAATCAACATACAGTCCGACGGCCGTGTCGAGATCCTTCTTCAACACAAACTCATCCTTCGTGTGCGCGACCAGGATCGAGCCGGGGCCGAGCAGCAGAGGCTGGCCCCAGTTTGTGAGGTACGGAATGTCCGTCGTGAATCGAACTGTCTTCTGTTTGAAACCGTCAACCTCGAGCATCCTAACCGGCTCGCTGCACGACAGGACTTCGATCTTGCCGCGATCGCGAATGACATTTCGGAGCGCCTCTTCGATCGGCTCGCGCGGCGTCGTTAGACGGATCAACAATCCGGCTTCGGCCCTAGGTGCGATCACATTCAGCGCAACACCGCCTTCGATCGTCCCGACATTCACCGTCGTCTCACCGAAGAATTCCTCGTGCGGAAATTTCGTGTGGCGAACGTCGTCGAGGATGTCGAGCAGTTTCTCGATCGCCGAATCGCCCTGTTCCGGATACGCCGAATGCGCTGCCTTGCCGGTTGTCTTGATCTTGAGACGAAAGGAACCCTTCGAGCCAATCGCGAGATCGTTATCGGTCGGTTCGCCGTTGATCATATACTCGCACTTCGCCGCTAATGGATGATCGTTGGCGGCCCTTGCTCCGGTCGACGAGCGTTCCTCTTCCACGGTGTAGAGCAGACCGATGTCTTCGATCCCTTCGCTTCTTAATTTTTCCGCGGCCGTGATCTGCGCCGCAATAATGCCCTTCGCGTCGCACGCTCCGCGACCGTAAATTTTCTCATCGTCCTCGGTCGGCGGAATAAACAGCGGCACGGTGTCGAGATGCGTTGAGAACCAAACGCGCGGCGTGTCGTTCAAATATGCGATGACGTTCTTCTGATTTTGCGACACCTTCTGCAGTTCTACTGTCCAGCCAAGTGATTGCAGGTAATCGCGCAGAAAGTACGATACCGCTTCCTCTTCGCCGGAGGTGGACGGAATGCTCATCAATGCGGTTGTTAATTCGAATAGATTCATTTGCGTCAATCTCGTTTCGCCTTCGTGTCTGTTCGTGTGATTAGTGTGTTTCGTGGTTCAGTTTTCCAACTGTCAATCTCAGGTCTAGGTTCAACGTCGAAAACCGAACCACGAAACACACTAATCACATGAAGCAGTCTCATCCACATTCAGTTTGCGTTGTGTAGCCGCTGTCCATCAAGCCAATCCAGAAATCCCGGCTCAGCGAATGACTTCCCGAAGATCATGTGCCCTGCATTCGGACCGACGGAGCCGTCGTAAACGGCGACCACTGTCGCTCGCGAGCTCCGTCGTTAATTATGTGCGGTCCCCGGGCTCACGCCCGGGGCCTTATGCTTTCGCCGTCTACGACGGCTGTGGACCGGGCCGCTCAACGTGTGACCCATGCCTTCGAGTCCGCAATCCGAAATCCGAAATCCCAAATCAAAAAAACTCCCCGTGCAGCTTCCTGATCACGTCACCCACGACCGAATCCTTTACGACAAAGGTCAGGTTCACCGCCGATGCTCCGTGCGAGACGAGCGCGATGTTCACATCGTCGATGGTTGAGAATATTTTCGATGCAAGGCCCGTCGATGCACGAAGACCTTCGCCGACGACGCAGATGACCGCGTAGCCGGGTTCGATCTCGACATCGCCCAGTCGCCCGAGTTCGGCGGCGATCTTGTCGACCTCAGCGTTGTTGTCGAGCGTCAGCGCGATCGAAACTTCCGAGGTCGAGATGACGTCGATCACCGTTCGGTACCGTTCGAACACCTGGAACACGGCGCTCATGAATCCGTAGCTGCCGAGCATCCGGGCGGACGTGATCCGCAGGATCGTGATGTTCTTTTTATGCGCGATCGACTTGATCTTGTTCGGCGCCTCGCCGGATTCGCCGAGCACCATCGTCCCAACCTGGGTCGGCTCAAACGTGTTGCAGACGCGGACTGGAATTCCGTGATCGACCGCCGGCTTGATGGTTTTCGGATGCAGGACCTTCGCACCAAAGTACGCAAGCTCGGCCGCTTCTTCGTAACTGAGCACGGGAATCGTCCTCGCTTCGCCGCAGATCCGCGGATCGCACGTCATCACACCCGTCACGTCCGTCCAGATCTGAAGCTCGCCGGCATTCAGCGCCGCCGCCACTAGAGCCGCCGAATAATCGGAACCGCCGCGTCCAAGAGTGGTTGTTTCACCGCTCCGGCTGGCCGCAATAAAGCCGCCGAGTACCGGAACCTCGCCGCCCTCGATGAGCGGTTCAAGCTCAAGCTTCACGAGCTCGTCCGTCTCGTCGATGATCGGTGTCGCGGCACCGTATTCGTCGTCGGTCACGATCAAACGCCGCGAGTCGACCTGTCGCGCATTCACACCTTTCGATTTCAAAACTTCAGCCAGCAGTCTCGACGACAACTGTTCGCCATAAGATAGGATCGCGTCCTTCAACATCTGCAGTGGCAGCGAACGTCGCGACACGCGCATCAGCAGATCCGAGAGTTCGCCGCGAGCGAAATCGAGTTCGCCGTTGAATGCGTTTGGCGCTCCATCGGGAATGAATTGCTGTGATACCTGGATGTGTCTTTCAAAATGGGGCTCGAGCGATGCAAAGGCTTCAGCGAAATCACCTCTCTTCGCTGTTTCAAACGCGGCCAGCAGCGCATCAGTGACTTTGTTCATTGCCGAAACAACAACGACCGGACGACGCTCGATCTGCGTCGAGACAATAAGAAAGACGCGCTCGAAAGCCGCAACGTCGCCGACCGACGTCCCTCCGAATTTCATCACAGTTGGGCCCGAGGTTTCGCTCAAATCTGGTAAGAGGTTCGGCTGTTTGTCATGGGTTTGTCAAGAACAGGGGCGGACTGCACCGGCTCTTATTCCGGGTATTCGCACCGGAGGTGCGAAGCGACCAAAGCCAGACGAGAAGCGTCTGGGTAAGTTAGCAAAAAACTTTCGCACTGAAGGTGCGACAGAATATGTGCTGTCGCACCTTCAGTGCGAAAATCGAACTTGATCGAGACCAGACGCTTCGCGTCTGGCTATGGTCTCGTCGCCGCTTCACGGCGAGGCGATGATTATTACTGATCGCCCCTGTCGCCCTGACCTTTCTCTACCTTTGTTTTCGCGTCTTTTCTAACGTCCCGGCTAAGCGAGCGGCCGACGTCGTCGCTCTCCTTGAACTGTCCCTGATCGTCACGACGCACATATCGCTTGTCCGTCCCGGTGTCTATCAATTCACGTTTATCTTCCCTTTTCTTTTCTGTCATTTCGCACCTCCACTTGCAGATCTTGTTTGCAATGACCATGCCACCGAAATCTGTATGTAAGTGCGACAGCTCGATGGGCAGTCTCAATTTGTGAACGCGGATTAGGCGGATTAGGCGGATGAAACCGGATTAAAAGAAAATGGTTTTCAGATCCGCCCAATCCGCGTTCAAAACAATCGTTAACCACACAGGACCGAGCCGCCGTTAATGTTGACGATCTCACCCGTGATATGTCGTGACCAGTCCGAGAGCAGAAAGCAGATCGAGAGGGCGACATCGTCGGTTGTCGCGACGCGCTTTAGCGGAATGCTTTCGATGATGCTCTGATAATATTCGTCATCTTCAAACGCCGGCCGTACCATCGCCGTTTCGATCCAACCCGGTGCGACCGCGTTGACGCGGATCTTCGGACAGAGCTCGCTGGACAGCGCTTTTGTGAATGAGATCATCCCGCCCTTCGACGCGGAGTAGTTCGAGTAATTCGCCTCGCCGCGTTGGCCGGATGTTGACGACACCATCACGATCGAACCGCTCGGCTGTTTCTTCATCGCCGTAACGCAGGCTTTCGTCGTCGCCCACGCGGATTTGAGATTCGTGTTGATGACCTTGTTCCAGATCTCTTCGGTCATGTCCTCGATCGGCGCGCCTTCCCATACGCCGGCGTTGCATACCAGCAGATCGATGCGGCCGAAACGCTCGAGCGTCCGCTTGGCGAGCGTCTGTGCCGCGACCATGTCGGAAACGTCGGCCTGAACGGCGATAGCCTCGACGCCTTTGTTCTGGCAGATCCGAACAGTCTCAAAAGCCTCGACTTCGTTGCTCAGATAATTAACAACGACATTCGCTCCGCCCTCGGCAAGCCGGAGCGCGGTCGCTCGGCCGACACCACGGGACGCACCGGTGACGACGGCAGTCTTGCCGGCAAATAAGTTGTTTGGGAGATGAATACCCACCGGTTCTTCCTTCATAAGTAAATTCTTACCGCAGAGACGCCGAGACGCAAAGAAAGCGATAACTTTTTTTCTCTTCTCCGCGTCTCGGCGACTCTGCGGTAAAATGCCATCAACAATGCACGATACGAACCTCCTCGAAGACCAGCCCATCGCCTGGACGCCTACGCCTGAGGTGATCGAGCGTGCCCAGCTGACCAAGTTCATGCGACAGGTCGGCGTCTCGACGTGGGCTGATCTTTACGAATTCTCGATCCGGGATGTCCAGAAATTTACCGAAGAGGTCCTGAAGTTCCTCGACATTCGCTTCGACCCGGCTTATGAGAAGCTGCTCGATACGTCGGATGGGGTTGAGTTCCCGACGTGGTTCAAACGTTCGGATTCGCCGACGCAATCCGCAATCGAAACGCCGGGAGCGGTAGCGACGGGGTCACATGCCGACGAAGCGCGATCTGATTCTTCTGAACTACCACCCCGTCAGCCGAAGCGGCTGACACCCCTCCTAAACAAGGAGGGGAGCCTGCACGACTCACACTCGTCACTTGTCCCTCGTCACTCGTCACTAACTGCCGGTCTCAACATCACCACGATGTGCCTCGACCGCTGGCAGACGGACGAGATGAAGGACCAGCCGGCGGTGATTTGGGAAGGAGAGGAAGGTTACGGTGATGCCCGCACTTATTCCGAGTTGCTTAATGAGGTCAATGACTGCGCGGCGGGCCTTAGGTATTACGGTTTCGGGAAAGGCGATGCGATTGGCATCCACATGCCAATGGTCGTGGAAACTGTAGTCGCACTGCTAGCAATCAACCGAATTGGCGCGATAGCGATTCCCGTTTTCAGTGGTTATGGCGTGGAAGCTATTTCCAGTCGGCTGAACGCAGTCG
Organism: Pyrinomonadaceae bacterium; assembly: GCA_046714595.1. Lineage (GTDB taxonomy): Bacteria > Acidobacteriota > Blastocatellia > Pyrinomonadales > Pyrinomonadaceae > OLB17. The sequence continues at coordinate 16,640 of JBKKAS010000158.1, forward strand.
GTGCGAAAGGCCTGTTCACCAGTAATCACTTTCCACGTCGAGGAAAAGAGTTCAAGGCGTACGACGTTGCCGTTGAGGCCGTCGCGGCGTGTCCGGCAATTAGAAAGGTCTTTGTCGTCCGACGGGATGTCCTTGATGAAGAGCCCGACTTCTCCAGTCTTGTGGGAATCTATGACGACTATCACGTTCTTACTGCGATCGCAGACCCGGATCCGATACACGATTCTCATGATCGCCCCGAAACCACTTCCGCCGAAGATCCCCTCATCATCCTTTACACTTCCGGCACGACCGGTAAACCGAAAGGCATTGCGCATACGCACGCGAGTTTTCCGATCAAGGCGGCGCAGGACATGGCGTTCGGCACGGATGTCGGACGCGGCACCCGCATCTGCTGGTACACCGACATCGGTTGGATGATGGGACCGTGGCTGATCTACGGAGCTCTGATCAACGGCGCGACGATCTGCATCTACGACGGCGCGCCCGATTACCCGACGCCGGATCGCATGTGGGAATTCTGCGCGAAACATAAGGTGGAGATTCTAGGAATCTCGCCGACGCTTGTACGTTCGCTTGCGGCGCATGAGGAACATTCTTCGGCAAGCACCACCCCGTCCTCGCAAAGCCTCGGCCACCCCTCCTTAGACAAGGAGGGGAGCGCGGAAAACTCCCCTCCTGGTTTATCACCACCCCACGAACGCCACGACCTCAGCAGTCTGAGGATGTTCGCCTCAACAGGAGAACCCTGGAATCCGGCTCCGTGGTGGTGGTTGTTTGAAAAGGTCGGCAATAGCAAACTGCCGATCATCAACTACTCGGGCGGCACCGAGATCGCGGGCGGGATCCTGATGGGCAATCCGCTTCTGCCGATCAAACCGTGTTCGTTTCCCGCACCGTGCCCGGGAATGGATGTCGATATTCTCGATGAAGACGGAAAACCAGTCGGGCCGAATCAAGTCGGTGAACTCGTCATCAAGCAGCCATGGATCGGGATGGCCCGCGGATTCTGGCGGGAGAAGGAACGCTATCTCGAAACCTACTGGCGGCGATTCAAAAACATCTGGGTCCACGGCGACTGGGCGATGCGCGATAAGGACGGGCATTGGTTCATACTCGGCCGCAGCGTCGACTCGCTGAAGGTCGCCGGAAAGCGCGTCGGCCCGGCTGAGGTCGAAAGTTTGTTGGTCGCACATCTGCTCGTCACCGAAGCCGCCGTCATCGGCGTCCCCGACGAAGCGAAAGGCACGGCGATGGTCGCGTTCTGTGTCTTGAAGCCCGTGACAAGTGACGAGGGACAGAGGAAGAGTGACGAGAAGCTTACTACTTCTGATTCTTCTCCCGCATCCTCCCCTTCCGACTCGTCACTCGTCACTCGTCACTTGTCACTCGAAACAGAGCTGAAGGCTCTCGTTTCGAAAGATATGGGCAAGCCGCTCGCTCCGTCGAAGATCCATTTCGTTTCCGCGCTCCCGAAAACCAGAAACGCCAAGGTTATGCGGCGAGTATTGCGCTCGGCTTACCTCGGCGAAGACCCCGGTGATCTTTCCGCGCTTGAGAATCCGCAAACCGTTACCGAGATCCAAAACATTCCGCGGAACTGAAAAGTTCGGCCTCGGTTCGAGCGTCAATTCCTTGCTATTTCCGCAGATGCTCTATAGGCTTGCCACACGTTAATCCTTCCAGACCGTCCTCTTTTTCTCTTTGCCGCTTTACGTTTTGGCCGGTCCGCTTAGATCAACCATTTCGGTCCGCTTCGGGAGAACATTATGCAAGCAGTCGCCAGGATCATTTTCGGTTCGGCAGTCGTCTTTTTGTTGGTCGCGTCCAATTGTTTCGCACAAGAATTCACACTGACCACGACGCCGGCTAACATCACGTCCTCCAGGGCCTCGATCGATCTCCCCGGACTCACCAACAATCCATTGGCGATCATTGTGGCGACGCCGCTGGGTGACACGCAATTATTAAATCAGCATCCACTCGGCGCGTGGTACTACTCCGGAAAATGGAATCTCTTCAATACGAATCACAACGTGATGCCGGCCGGCGCAAAATACAAGATCCAGTTCTTCCAACGCCCCGGCCCTGGTCAATTTTTGCACTTGGTTACGAAAGAGAACACCGGGGCCGAAGGTTCGTATATCGATAACCCGGCGCTCAATAATAATCCGGGCGCGCAGGTCAAGATCCTGCAGAACCACGCGCCCGAGGCAAGGACGCCATACAACGTTAATCCGAACGAGGCTAGAGCCGAATACAGCACGGCGGCCGCACGCTGGTATATCGCCAATGTAAACGGCCAACCCCTTGGCCGCGGCTCGGCATACAACGTAGTTGTTAACAATACGATCGCCGGCCCGACCGCAAATCCGAATAATCCCGGCGCAACTCCGGTCAATCCGACGCCCCCGCAAGGTGGTGTGATAGTCGGAAATAATCCGACCTATACTCCAACCTTAGAGCCGCCACCGACCTCTGCTCCGATCGCGACGCCCGGCCCCGTTCCCGTCTCCAATCCCCGTCCCGCTCAAGGCCCGGCGACGCCTCGAACCCCGATCCCCACTGCGCCGGCGGCACCCGTTAATCCTAATGCGCCCCCCAGGCTGAACGGGTTCGTCGATCTGCACACCCACCCGATGAGCCACCTCGGATTTGGTAAAAAACTGCTGCACGGTGTGCCCGATCCCGGCTCGCTTATCCCGGCTGGAACGAGATTCTGTAATCAGACGGATGTTCGGGCGCAAAACATCCACGACGCGCTTGGAAACTGCAGCTCCACCCACGGCGGTTGGGGACTAGGTTCAAATGAATGCGGAGATTCAGTCAGAGCTACCGTCATAAGTGAGCTCTTCGATAGCGATTTTACCTTTAAACTAAAGAACGACCTTTTCAATGGCGGGAACTTGATCGGTGACCACCGTCACGAAGGGATCGATAGCATTCCCCAACAGTTTCGTTACTGGCCGCACCAAAGCTCAAAGGTCCATCAGCAAATGTGGTGGGAGTGGATCAAGCGCGCGAAAGAGGATGGCAATCTGCGCGTCATGGTGGCGCTCGCCGTAAATAGTGAGCTGCTTGCGGAGATCATTAACGGCAATCAACCCCGAGACGATAGAAGCTCGGCGGACCAGCAGATAGATGAGCTGAAAGCATTTGTCGGCCGACATCCTACCTGGATGGAGGTGGCCTACTCCTCGGCCGATGTGCGGAGGATCGTCGGAGCAAATAAGCTCGCAGTGATCTTAGGTGTCGAAGTAGACAACATCGGCAACTTCAATAAACAAAGCTCGCCCCCCTTCGGATATGCTCCTTCGCTTCCAACCGAAGCAGCCGTACGCAGCGAAATTCAGCGACTATATGCGAAGGGTGTAAGGTATGCGTTTCCGATTCATTTGCTCGACAATAAATTTGGCGGAGCGGCAGTTTACGAAGACCTTTTCAATTTTGCCAACAAATACACGACTGGGAATTTCTACGGAGTAAGACAGTCGGACGCCGTCGGTTTCAAGCTGGGTGAGATGTCTGAGATCGGAGTGTCTCTCTCGGCAAGCAAGGGTATCGGACAAATACTGGACGGATTGGCATTGGTTCCTTACAAACCGGCTTTCAACGGCAACCCGCTTGATTCGCGTTTCTGCGTAAACCCGCTCCCATTCCACGGAAGTATCGGCTGCTGGTCGACGTTTCGAACTATCCGCGGGCTCCTGACGCCCCCGGCGAATGGCAGAACTATGCTTCGATTCCCAAAGGCCACGTTAACAATAAGGGTCTGACAAGTGCCGGCAAGGTTGCCGTCAAGGAAATGATGAAGCTGGGGATGCTGATCGACATCGATCACATGTCAGACCTCTCACAGGAGGACACCTTTGCAATCGCGGAGCAGTTTCAGTATCCGGTGAATATCGGGCATAACGGCATTCGCCATCCGGGGAGCGTCGAACGGCATGCATCTGTCAGCGCTACGCAGCGTGTCGCGGCCCTCGGTGGACTTTTCGGTATCGGCACTTCGGATTCGGAAGAGCATCATACGGACGCGGTCAAATTCATACAGAGTTTCAACGAGGTATGGACGGTAATGTCGGCAAAGGGCAGCAGCCCGCGCATCGCGGTCGGCACCGATGTCAACGGGATGGAGCGTCTGCCTAGAGCTTCGTCTGGCCTGAATGCCGCCAGCTTCTATTCGTCAAGTTATTTCGACGACATCCCTGATAACCTGGAACTTCCATTTCCGATGTCCAGCACCGGAACGCGTTTCTGGGACTACACGAAGGACGGCGTTGCGCACTACGGCTTGATGGCGGATTTCATGAGGGACGTCAGAAAACGAGATGTTTCGGTCCAGCAGAAATTGATGGACTCCTCTGAGCACTTCGCTCTGATGTGGGAAAAAGCTGAAATGCAAAAAGGAAGTGTTCACTAAGGAGAAGTAATGAATTCATCGAGTTGTAGACCAGGAATCCTCGTGACGTTATTAACGGGCATGATCTTTCTATCCACCGCGCCGGTGGTCCTATCCCAAGCCGAAAAATTGGGCATCGTTACATACACGCCGCCGGCCGGCATGAGTAAGGTAGCGAAGGAGAACATCGTTGTATTCAGCGAGCTCAACCAGGCAACCGGCAAATATTGCATCATCACGCTGTACGGCGCCACGCCGAGCACCGGAACCCCTCAGAGCGATTTTTCGCGCGAGTGGAATAACCTTGTCGCGAAACAGATGAAAGCGGATGCCAATCCAGCGACCGAGACGACGCTCGCGGACGGATGGACGGTGATCGCCGGCGGCTCGGCGGTCGAGACAGAAGTCGGAAAAGCCGCAGCCTTTCTAACCGTGATCAGCGGCTTTGGAAAGACCGTGAGTATTCTCGCCGTATTTAACGATCAGGTCTACGTAAATCGAGTGAGTGCCTTTATCGGCGCGATGGATCTGGACAAAGCCACCGCACCGGTGATCAATACGGCCGCGGCCGTCACGCCGACACTCGATCAATGGGGGAACCTCTTCATTCCGCCGCCTACACGTCAGCTTACAATCGCCGATCTTGTCGGCAACTGGGGTGATAATCCGGGACGGATCTCAACTCAGTATGTCTATCGCGACACGGGTTCACACGCCGGAACCGACTCACTGCATTTCACAAGCAAGTGGACGATAGACGGAGACGGAAGGTACGTCAATGATTTCTTCGAGGTAAGAAACGGTAAGAAACTCCGCGATATTACGACCGGCACCATCACAGTAGTAGGGCGGGTTCTAACCATCAAGCATAAAGGCACCGCGAAATATGTCGTACGGGGGTGGCTGGAGCTGCCCGACATAACGATCTTGAAGGTCGCCGGTCCATGGTTCGATGACCAGGAGATTCCCGAAAGGGCATTCACCGATCCACCGGACAGTTACATGACCACTCAGAAATGGGTTCGAAAAAAATAATAAGTATGGTTTTGTTTGCACAAATTGTAGCGATCGGTTTACTCAATCTGTCGATTATTTTCCCGCCGGAGATTTTCGGATCGCAGATCGAAAAACGCGTCGTGTTTCAGAAAGGCAAAGCGACCGCTGTCTATCGCGGCAAGCTGCCGCGAGACCCGGATTACGACGCGTATTTTTTCCGTGCAAAGAAAACACAGACGCTGACCGTCAAGCTGACTTCCGACGATCCGGAAGCCTACGTCGCGATCTTCGAAACGAAAGAGCTGGGTCCCGACGAAGACACGATCCTGGCGAATACGCAGCGGGCGCGGGAATGGTCGGGACGGCTTCCGGTGACCGGAGAGTACAGCGTGCAAATTTACGACGCCGCGGAGAATGGGCTCAACCGTTTTGCTTACAGAATCGAAGTATCACTTCGCTAGGCGATGGATCCGAGAAACCGTTCAGACTAGCTGAACAGAATCAGGAGAGACTATGTTGTTCAAAACGCCGACCCGGTCGGTAAATCAGATAAATCTGGTCGGAATATTGATCATCGCAGTCGTTGTTTCAGGCTGTGGGCTGATGAGCAGTGACGCGGGCGATGCCGAGATGGTTTTCGCCGCTACTGAGGTCGGCGCACCTCACGGCGATAAAGTAACGAAGGAGATCGGACCGGCGGGCGGTTCCCTTGTAAGCCCGGACGGACGGATGACGCTTAACGTTCCTAAAAACGCATTAGCGGAACCGGTTCGGTTTTCCATCCAGCCGATCACCAATAAGGCCGGGAACGGCATCGGACTGGCTTACAGACTGGAGCCGGACGGCAAGACTTTCACTACGCCTCTAGACATCTCCGTCCGCTACGACGACCAAGATCTTGAAGGCACAGTCGTGGAAGCCCTATCGATTGCTTTTCAGGATGGAGAAGGGGCTTGGCATTCGCAAAAGTTAGCAAGGCTGGATCTGGCAGCTAAGACCCTTACGGTTTCGACCACACATTTTACAGACTTTGCATTCCTGAGTCGCCTTCGGTTTGGTCCAGCCGAGTCAACGGTTTACGTAGGGCAATCTGAAGTTGTTGGAATTATCGAATGCAAGGAACAAACTTTTATAGACAAGATCCGTTCACGTCCCGCCGATTGCAAATCGGCCCCTAAAAATGTTGCAGGTTGGACCTTGCGTGGTGAGGGCACGATAGAAAAGAATCCCCATGGGACCGGTGTAACGTACACGGCACCATCGAAAAAACCTACACCAAATATCGCCTGGGTCATGCTAACCGTGGACTTTGAAGTGTGGGATCCCGAGACCGGGGCTGTCACAAAGGTTTCCCGGTCATTTGCATCAAAAATTACCATCATTGACTACGGATGGCGCGCCACCGGGCAAGACGGCCCGACATCTTATTCCGGAGTGATCTGCAGTCTGAACGAACCATTTACAGTTATTGGCACGAATGGACCGTTGATATATACCGATCGTTTCACTCCTGACGGCTCAGTTGCCGGAACCGCTACTCTGAGCGCACAGCTTTCGGGCGTTAAGTGGGCAGGTAATGGGCCGTACGTGGTCGAAGGATACAATACGGACAAACCGCGAATCGTCTGGCAAGTTACCACGACGGCTTGCGGAGGAGGATTATGCGGTAACGGGGCGGCCCCGGCGCATATCGACCTCGTTCCGATTGAAACCGGTGAATGCAATTAAGAGGATGAAAATGCCTAATGCAATGAAGCTCGCGATCTGCTTGGCGCTGGTTGCTGCAACCTCAATTGCCGCTTACGCGCAATCGAATAAGACACCCGAGGGCCGCGTGCAAAATTTCTATAACTGGTACCTGAAATCGATCGATGATGAACAAGACCCCGCCAAAAATAAAACGGTTATGAATTCGCATTTCTCGGCGCGTCTGAGTAAATGGTTTTATGCAAAGGTAGGCCAGGATCTGGACGCGGATTATTTTGTCGGCAGCCAGGAATGGAG
>JBKKAS010000159.1:0-3253 GCA_046714595.1 Pyrinomonadaceae bacterium
TCACATTCGTCGTCGAAGAAGGTCCGCGGACCATTGTTTCCACCGTCGACATCACCGGGAATTCGGCTTTCTCCGATGACGTTCTAAAAGCGGAGCTGCCGCCCCTCGAGAAGGAATATTTTTCGCGCGCCAAGATCCGAAACGGTCAGCGCAAGCTTGCTGAGTTTTATTCTCAGGCCGGCTACTATGACGCGAAGATCGAGTTTTCGATCGACGAACGGCTTACCGATCCGACGACCGGCGAGAGCCGTTTCAAGATCGTATACAACGTTGTGAACGAGGGGCAAAAGGTCGTCATCGACCGGATCCTGGTCACTGGTAATGAAAAGACCAGGACGGAGGCGATCTTGCGTGCACTGGCGCTGGAGCCGGGTGAGTTGTTGCGTGCGAAAGATATTTACACGAGCGAACAAAACCTTTACGCGAGTGACGTGTTTGCCCGGGTCGAGATCAAACCGAGAGCAGCGGGCGAGCGGCCCGGCGATGAACGTCTAACGGATCTGCTGGTCAATGTTGAAGAGCAGGCCGCGCGGATACTTTCATATGGCGGAGGTTTCTCGACCGATCTTGGTGCGAGCGGTTTCGTGGACATCCGGCACCTCAACCTTTTGGGAAGATTGTGGCAGGGCGGTGCCCGCGTTCGGATGAGTCAGAAACAGCAGTTGGTCCAGCTCGATTTTCTCAACCCGCGCTTCATTCGCGACGGTGAGAAGCGTTTCGCTCCGCTTACGATCACGGCGCAATATCAGCGTGATTCGACCGTTACCCGGTTCTTTCGCTCGGCGTTCGACAAGGGAACATTCGGCATCGTCCAGCGACTTGATGAAAATGGAAATCCGATCGACGAGTTTGGTGCGGATGCCGGCAGCCCGACCTTGAACCGCCTGACGCTGTCCGCCGAAACAAACCGCACGCTCAGCCGCCGCGATCGCAGCATCGTCTTCTTCCGTTATCGCTTCGAGGACGTCAGGCTTTTTAACATTAATAGCCTGCTGATCAAGGAGCTTCTGCTGCCCGATGCAAGGATCCGCATTTCCGGATTTGGCGTAACGTTCGTTCGCGACACGCGAAGAAACTGCCTGATCAAATACACGATCCTCGACATCATCGCTCGCGGCGAGGCACCCGACCCGTGCCGCTACAGCGCAAGCGATCCGACGCACGGCGATTATCTGACCGCGGAGTACAACGTCTCGATCCCGTTTCTCGGCGCCAACACGGGCTTTAATAAATTCCAGGCGTCGTACAACATTTACAGGACCGTGCCATTTTTGAAGAACACGACCTTTGCGGCGCGGGCGATCCTCGGCGTCGGTCATGTATTTTCTAACCGGGATCGTTTCACCAACACTTTGTTTCCCGAATTGAATGGCAGCCTGCCGATCAGCGAGCGTTTTTTCGCCGGTGGTGGAAACAGCATTCGCGGTTTCGATTTCGAAGAAGCGGGTCCGCGAGTCGTGGTTGTTCCGCAGGGAATTTTTCGAAACAGCAGTGGCGAACCTGTTTTCCTGGATCCGTTCACGATTCCCTTCGGCGGAAATGCCCTCGCGGTGGTGAATGTCGAAGCGCGGATCCCTTTCACGAAGTCCATCCGCGTTGTTCCGTTCTACGACGGCGGCAATGTTTTCAAAAGCGCGAGCGAGATATTCAATCCGGCCGACGCCGATCCGAATAATATCAACTCGCAAAACCTGCGAGCCGTGTGGACGCACACCGTCGGACTCGGCCTCAGGCTAAAAACCCCAGTCGGTGGCGAATTCGCCGTCGATTACGGCCGCCTGCTCAACCCGCCGAGGTTCGTTATCCCGCAGGTCATGGCTCCGAACGCGATCTATCAACTGCGTCAGGACCAGGTACATTTTCGATTCTCACAAGCGTTTTAGTCTTTTTTGTGTGTGTGCAGAAACTCGCTTCGGATCCGTCGATTCTCGGTACAAAAAGTAGTTGCCGGCTATTAACCTTTTCATGAATACGCGCCCGCAGCGCCATCCTGCTCTAGCCGAAGTCTGTCTGTATTTCTTTCCATTCGGCTTTAGGCATTACATGGTTAACAGCCTTAGCGCTAACTGACCGTGTGACACAGGACGGAGACGTGCTTGATCAATTTCTTTCAATCCAGTTATGTCCGAAACCTTTTACCTTGCAGGCAAAACAAAAAAGCCTTAAGTATTCGAATCCGGCGCGGAATACGCGCTTAAATATTTTCGGCTTCGAAGTGGTGTAGGTGCTATTCGAGCGGTTAAGTTGTACGGGGGGTTAAAAGGTGAAAAAGGGAAAAGGTGAAAAAGTTAAGAGCTTGAACTTACACTCTCACCGTCACCTTTTCACCCTTTCACCTTTTCACTTTTTCACTTTTAAAACTTTATTGGGTTTGACCCGTGCCGATGGATTCACAGTACCGGCACGAGCCAAACCCAAACAGTGAAACGGGCTCACCAATCCGTTTCACTGTTAATTGACGGCTGACGAAGAGACGATGTGTGTCTCGTCGACCTCCAATATCAAACCTTCTTTGGTGACACCCTTCAGGATCGCAAACTCCATGATCTCGGGGGGCAGCTCAGTCACCGGCTTAAGCACCGGCTCGCTCTCAGGACGCACGGCACTTCGCTTGCGGTGAAAACTCTTTGTCAGGTACATCGCTTTATCAGCTGACACGATTATCTGATCGAAAGTCTCTCCGTGGATGGGGTAACACGCGGCGCCGATACTCACACCCACGTTTGCCGTTCCACCATCGCCGACCGGTAGTTCGAAGGAATGGACCGCTTCTTCTATCCGGCGGGCAAGCTCCATCACGTCCGTGCTGTCAGTGTCGGGGACGATAGCGACGAATTCGTCCCCGCCATAACGTGCGAGGAAATCGTATTCGCGCAACTGGTCATTAATAACGGCTCCGATCTCGTTGAGCATCCGGTCGCCCGCCTTGTGTCCGTGGGTATCGTTTACCGACTTGAATCCGTCAAGATCCAGCACCAGAACCTGGAAGCTGCCCTCGCTGCGGCTTGCGCGTTTCACTTCCTTGTCAAAGTGCATCTGCAGGCTGCGAGCGTTGGGGAGTCCGGTCATCGGATCGGTGAGCGCGTAATTTTCCGTCACGGCGTGTTCGAGCGACTTGCAGATCGCATCCGCGGCAATTCGCGAAATTGTTTCCAGCAGCCGGAGATGCTCATCCTGGTAACGCGGGATCTCGGCTGAATAGATCGAAATCGCGCCGATAAGCTTTTCATCCGCGATAAGCGGGATCGAAGAC
>JBKKAS010000160.1:0-3865 GCA_046714595.1 Pyrinomonadaceae bacterium
CAATTCACCCACAAGTTCCCGGATCTTCGCGATACATTCTTTCTCGTCCTTTGTTCTGTAATGTGCGACGCCGGAGATGGCGTTGTGGGTCATGGCACCGCCGAGGGTTTCGTTGTCGATGGTCTGGCCGGTCGCGCCTTTTACTAAGTTTGCGCCGCCGAGGCCCATGAAGGATGTACCCTCGACCATCAGGATAACATCGGACAGTGCGGGCAAATACGCGCCGCCCGCGACGCACATTCCCATGACCGCGGCGATCTGCGGGACCTTCAGATAGCGGCGCATTATCGAGTTGTAATAGAAAATGCGAGCGGCTCCGTACTGACCCGGAAACACGCCGCCCTGATACGGGAGATTCACACCTGCAGAGTCAACCAGATAAACGATCGGGACACGGTTGCGCATCGCGATCTCCTGTGCACGCAGGATCTTTTTGATCGTCTCCGGATACCACGCCCCTGCCTTGATCGTCGCGTCGTTGGCGACGACGACGCACTCGCGTCCATTAATTTTCCCTACCACGGTCACGACCGCCGCCGCCGGTGCCTGACCGTTGTATTCGTCATAAGCGACGAGCAGACCGATCTCCTGACTGAACGAACCCTTGTCGAGAAGCAGGTCGACGCGCTCGCGGGCGGTGAGCTTTCCCTGTTTGTGGATCTTCTCGATCTTCTCCGGCCCGCCGCCGAGCTTGAGCTTGTGCTCGAGGCGCAGATACTCGTCGGTGAGGTCGCGAAGGCGGGAATTAGATTTGTCTTTCATTCGTAAGATTCTTTAGCGGCCTCGCGTAGCGCAAACGGTGCGGCGTTAATTTAGCCAGGGGCATCGCCCCTGGATGGCCGCGATTAAGCAATTGAGCCGCAACGCGGCGATGTATAAACCTTGGGTGGGAATAAATGTCCTGGATTATTCCGCCGCGTTGCGGCTTCGTTTTATTAACAAATACTTTCCAGGGGCGATGCCCCTGGCTAAATTACGTTCGCACCTTTGGTGCTCCTCACCGAATACTAATATTCGACACGCTGGAATCGGTCACCGCCGGATTGCTCAAACTCACCACACGGATACGCCCACGCCTCGTGACGCGGCCGCCTGCCGCAATGCGCTCGGATCCATCGTTCGGCGTCGATGCGATCAGCGTCTCCCAGTTGGTGCTCTCGTCGCGCGAGATGTCGATCCGGACGTCACCGGTCACGGCGTCGGACGTCCATGTTAAATTGCGCGCGGCGAGACGCGGCAGCCATTCACCACCGTTGAAGACGGACATCGTAATGCTCGAGCCGCTGTAACGATAATTCGCGACCCAATCGGCCGTGTTGTTTATCAACCGTGCGTTGTCGCGGGTGTTCTCAATTCCGGTCGGGGCATTGTTAAAGATCACCGACGGATTCGAAAAGTAAGGGTGACGCGTGCAGCCTCCGGGGCAAGGATTGACATACGACATCACCGTCCGGTAACTCGCGTTTACGTAGTGGCCAAAACCGTACGGATAGATCGGCGTACCCGCGTTCTCAGGATTATGATGGCTGCCCATATTGTGCCCAAGCTCGTGAGCAAAGCTCAGATTCCCGACCGCACAGCTTCGTGCCGTAACGGTAAAAGCGTTGTTCGAAGTACCGCCCTGGGCGGACAGAAGGTAACCGATGCCGCATACGCCCGTGACCTCGCTGATCTCGGCCACGAGATCGGCCTTGTGCGTCTCGCGAAGCGCCTGGATGGTCGCGTTGTTGCGCAGATTGCTGAGGTCGGTGCTTGAATTGCCGCTCTCGGTGTAGACGAATTCCTGTGTATGTACGAGCCGGACCCGCTGCCGGATCTTGCTATTGATATACGCCGTGTTCGTCGAGTCGATCGATGCCTGAGCGTGAGCTTGCGCCTGGGCATCGCCCCCAAGGAAATTTTTGGTCGCGGTCGTGTAGACGACGATCACGTCGATCCGGTCGCCCGAATCGGCGCCTACGAGAGTGGCCGACTGCGCCGACGTCCCTCGTTCGCTTTCAGGACCCGAGATCCCGCCACCGCATTCTGGAAACTTCCGCTGGTCGAGCTCGACGAGAATATGTTTGTCACCGCGGGGGACGATCTCATACACCGACTCGGCGGCGTAGATCAATCCCGAAACTATCCCTTTTCGAAAAGTGATGACGACGTCGCCTTCGATTTCGCCAGTCTTGATCTTCCCGCGCCAGGTCAGATCGTCGACGGAGCGCGTTTCCACATGCCTGACGTCCGCCTGAAATTGTTTGTTGTCGAAGAGCGGTATCGTCAGCCGCTTTCCGCGGAGTATGACCTGCGCGTCAGCCGGAAAGACGATCTCAGCCTCGCGGACCGATGCGACGGAAGATCGATCCGCTTCGGCAACGGGTCGCGCGGCCGTGTTCAAGGAGAACAGCGTCGCTCCATCGCTTTGTCCTGCGGCCGGCTGCGGGGACACGAACACGGCATAACCCAGTGCGGACACGAATAACGAAACAAGAATAGTTAATTTCAACATCGCTATTTTTCTCCAATAACAAACGTCGGGACCATGCCGCCGCCTGAGGAAACATTGGCCAACTCAGAACTGGAAAGACGGGTAAACGCCGATCCCACAACACCGTTAAAGAGCAGCGGATCGAGATCGACAAGCTGTTCGATCATTCCCCATTTGCCAAGCTCGTCGAACATCATCGGGAACATTTCCTTTGCGGTCTTGACGCGTTCCTGCACAAGATAGTCGCCGTCGCTGAGGGCATCGGATATGGCCTTGTCCCATTCTTCGGGACTCGAATTCCAGCCGATGTAGATTCCGTGGCCGCCGTAATCGTCATTCGGTTTTAAGACGAGCTTGCTCGAATTCGCGCGCGTCCACGACACGAGATCAACTTCTTCGGAAGAAGTCACCACCCCGGCCGCCGACCACCCCGACACCACCCCGTCACCCAAAGCGGGTGCCACCCCTCCTAAGACAGGAGGGGAGTTTCGCGCGCTCCCCTCCTTGTCTAAGGAGGGGTGGCCGAGGCTTTGCGAGGCCGGGGTGGTGCTAGTGCGAACAAACGTGTTTTCCTCACGGAATCTCCGCGTCCACGGGATATGCTCGTTGATCGCCGTCAGCTCCGCTTCATTAAAAAGATAAGCGTACCTTTCATTCGTCAGCACCGCAAAGATCGCTTTTTTATGGACCAGTTTTCCGCGAAAGCTGTTGACCATGCAGATCGCACCGGCGCGATATGCGTCGAGCAGCGCCGGATACTCTTCCATGATCGGCAAGTATTCGTTCACCAGCAGCCGTTTGTAAACGATGTCGATCGCGACGCCTCCGAAATAAAGTTTCCCGTCATCAAACTCCAGGTCCTGCGGCGTGCAGATCAACGACGTATAGCCTTCGGCCTCGAAATAATCTTTAAAAAGCTCAAACTCTTTCTGCGTCGGGAGATCTTTCAAATCGACGATCGCGATCACGGGATTTTCGTCAGGCTTGCGCCCCAGAAATTCTGTGTAGCAATCAAGCAGAACTTTCAGCATCTTCGGCCCCCCGGCAAATCCGCGCACGTTGTAACGTTCGGCAAACCGCTTCATAACCGGCAACGACAGAAAGATCTCGGTCGCGGAATCGGCGTATGCGACACCCGCCGGGCTCTCACCATTCAGCTCAACAAAGCTGTATGCGTCTTCGGTGAGGAATGAATCAAGCCGGGCCGTCGGTGAGACCTGTTCGTATCCCGGATCGATCTTCACCAGCTCTCGTTCGATCGCGGTCACGCCCAACTCGTCGAGCAAAGAATCGTCCTTTACCGCTGCATCCTTCACCTTCTGCAACGCGCTCCAAACTGTCTCGCAACTTGCCGTAGCGCGACTCCAGTCGGTCTCGGTAACAAAATGCGGG
>JBKKAS010000161.1:0-4008 GCA_046714595.1 Pyrinomonadaceae bacterium
TCTTGTACCATTCATCGTCGAAATGCTTCTCGATATTCTTGAGGTACGGCTTAGTCTTGTTCAGCATCTCGTCCGGAACTTTGTAGCCCTTTGCCTTCGCGAGCGCGAGAGCATGTGCGACGTGGACAGTTAGGAACGGATACTCGAATCGTTCTTTATCTCGTTTCCAAAGACCGAAGCTGCCGTCGTCGCGCTGGCGCGACTGCAGGATCTCGATATCGCGGGCGAACTGTTTGTTCAGCTCGACCGCTGTTGGCATGTCCTTCGATTTGAACGCCGCGAGAACATCGCGCATTGCAGCGATCGAGATCATCCGCGATGCGATCTGTTCCGAACATGCGTATGGATAATTCGTTAGATAGATGAACGCGTCGGTCAGTTCCTGAAGCTGCGTCGATGACGTCGTAACCTCGAGCCCGCCGAATTGCGGAAACACGTCACCCGGCGTCTGTACGGGTTGGATGATCGCGCCATCGGCATCGGTCGTACCGTAGGTCGCGAACGCTTCCGTCGTAGCCGGTGTCCAAACCGGCAAAGAGATCTCCGCCGCGTCGCTAAACTTACCCGACGTCGCAGCAATCTGGAACCGCGCCGTACCGGCCTTCAGTGTCGAGACCGGAAATCGGACTTCCTCGCGACTATTTGCCTTGACGAGGACACGCTTTCCTGCGTTTTGAGTCCCGCCTTCAGGCGGCAGCTTTAGACTCCCCTCCTGGATAGGAGGGGTGGCAGTCCCTACGGATGTCGGGGCTGACGGGGTGGTAGAGTTCGGCCGGCTAAAGCCGGTACTCAAAACTGCGTTCGTCGCACGAATCGCGACGTCGACCGCCATGTCCTGATCGGTCTGATTCTGTACAACGACCGGCAGATCGATCCGATCGCCGAAGTTCATAAACCGCGGCGCGCTCGGACGAACCATTAGCGGCTGCTTAGCGGTGATCGAGGATTCTGAACTGCCGAACCGCTTGCCCGTATCGACGGCAACCGCCGTTATCCGATAACGCGTCAGATTATCCGGGAGCTTGACGTCGACGGTAACGCGACCGTTAGTGTCGGTTCTCACCGATGGAGCAAAGACGGCAAGTGCATTGAAGTTTTCACGAAGGTTGATTGCAGGTTCCGGGGCCGTTTTTTGTTGTGCGTCGCGCAGACCGCTTCTCGCCATCATGGGTAAATTCTGAATTTGCCGGCTGCTTACACCGCCAGCGCTCATCTCTGAAACTGAAGTATCGACCATGTCGATAGTGGGGGGCGGTGGCGGTGCCTTCACATCTTCAGGATTACCGAGCAGCACATCCTTCCGCAGATGGTGATCGGTAACGCCAGTTCCGCGCACGGTGTAAAAGATGCTTATCGGATCGGCGATGCGATATGCGGATAGTGCAAGCACGCTTTCGTCAACAACGACGACTGCGACCTCGCTGTTTGCAACCGGCGCCCCGCTGATGTCTTTGACAGTTACATCCACCTTCGTCTCGCCGCCCGGCGCAAGCGTCGTATCGCGGGGCTCGGAAGTGACCGTTAGCTTCCGCGACGCGATCGAGATCGGAAGATTGATATTGCCGCTCGCGAATGCCGGACGCTGAGAAAGCTTCGGATCGACCTCACCTTTATCATTCTGTCGCGGCGCGGAACCGACAAGATCGACCTGCGCGTAAATGTTCGGTAGATACTTTTCCTCCAGCGGGATCTTTAACGTGATCGAAGAATCCTTCAATGAAAAGCGCTCGGTCTTAACGATCCCGTCACGCCGCAGGGTCAGCACGCCTTCTGCCGGCGCGAAGGGTGAGATCACAAGCAGCTCTGCCACTTCGCCCGGTGCGTAATCTTTCTTGCTTGGGATGATCTGGACCTCTTCCTGCTCGACGTCGCGTTTTGGCGGAGTCTTTCCACCCGGGACCCAGATAGTGAATTCGCTTTCGTTGAACCGCTCGCGGTCGTCCATCACGATCGCCGTGACTGTGTACCTGCCGCCTTGCTTCGCCACAAACTCGCATTTCTGCTCGACCTCGGCGGATTTCACCGTGCACGTCTGCTCATCGACGGTTACCTCTTTCCAGGTACCCTTATCGAATTGCCAATCTTTCAGAACGGCTTTGATTTCGACATCGCGCCCGGCAACGAGCTTCCCATCGATATCCGAGACGATCGATTCGATCACGATCTTCTCGCCTTTCTGCACGAACGTCCGCGGAGTCTTGATCCCCACATAAAGCGACGACGGATGTACGAGCAGCGTCGTTGCGCTCGACCACGTCTGGCGATTTACATCCTGCACCGCGGCCGAAGCGCTGACATTGTAGGGACGCGGCGGGTTGACCGACTCGAAATCGATTTTCAGCAGATGCCGTCCGCTCGCATCGGTTACGCCTTTGAATAATTGTGTCGTGCCGCCGCCAAATCCCCGTCCGTAGGCATCATAATCATAAGTTCGCCACCACGGCACCCAGGTTCCGAACGTATAATCAGAGCGATTCGGCGGCGTGTAATTCGTGGGTGTCGCCGTCACGGTCCAGTTGGTCTCCGCGTTCGCGAGACCGCCGCCGGCGTAATACTTTGCCTCGACCGACACGTTTGCACTAGCTCCTACAAAATGTGGAGCCTCGCTCTCGACCTTTGTCGTTACTTCGAATTCAGGCCGTCGAAATTCCTGGATCTGAAACTGGTGCGAAAAGCCGGCTCCGGAAATCGAGCTGTTTGTCGAAAGATCGATCCGTGCGTGACCGAGATTTGCGTTGTCGGGGAGCGTGAATTTGAAATCGAATGCACCAAAGGCGTTTAGATTGCCTGTGCCGCTTGCGATCTCGTTGTCACGCGGATCTTTGATGGACCATTTTAGGCCGTTCGCTGCGTCACCCAGCCCTTCAACGTCGCCCAGCTTTCCGCCGGTCAACTTGCGAATGTAGCCCTTGACCGCGACCTCTTCCTTCGGCTTGTACATACCGCGATCGTCGAACACGAACCAGCGTAGTGAGTCGAGATCCGGCTTTTTGTACCAGCTGCCTGTGTCCTGCCAGTAGTAATCGGAATTTTCCGGAAGGAACGCGACGTCCTTCCCCCGGCGCGCGATCGAGATGTTCGGTCCGCTTTGCGAATCGGGCAGCGTGAGTCGAAGGATTCCGTTGGGGCCGGTTTGATTCGTTTTTGCTTCGGCGACAGTCTCACTCTCGACCTGTGTTCCGTCGGCGTCGAAAGATTCGATATCACCGTCGCTTGGCCCGCCGGCGATCCACTCCCAAACCCGACTTACGATCCCTTGATCTTCATTACTGACCACTGACAACTGACCACTGACACCTGCCCCATTCGGAGAGATCGAAAGCTCGACGCCGTCGAGCGGCTTTCCGGTCTGTAGCTCGGTGGCGAACGCGACAAGCTCCGTGTTGTCGACGAACGCATCGAGACCGATCTGCGTCGCCTGCAGCCACGTGAGTACTCGCCACTGACGGTTGCGCACCGTAACGGCTTGTGCATTATCCTCGACCGGTTCGACATCGACGATCACACTGCCATAGCCTTCATTCAATGCCTGTGAAACATCGAGGCGCGTTTCGACTAATTCGTCGGCGGTATTCGCGATCGCGACAACCTTTTCGGAAACAAGACGGCCCGGTATCGCCGGCCGTTTTCCGTCATCGTAATTCAGGCGACGGTAATACTCCTGATACTGCTGCCAATCCTTAGGCTCGACGGCGTAGAGCTTTACGCGGGCCGAAGCAAAATTCGTCGAATAGATCGAGAAGCTCCGGCGCCCCGCGGGATCCAGCACACTCATCGGCCCGCCTTGAGCGTACAGATTCTGATCTGCGGACCCCGTGCGTATCGCCGCGGTCACGGGCCGTCCAAGCTCCTGTCCGAATACATCACTCAGCCGGGCATCGACCGTGATCTTGTAGGCCGTCATGCCTTTCTTGTAGCCCTGAATGTAAATGTGATTTCCCTGCGGGTAGATCTTCAGGCCTTCCACGGCGGGCTCGATCTTTACCATCTCTTCGGTGAATTTCGACG
>JBKKAS010000162.1:0-6141 GCA_046714595.1 Pyrinomonadaceae bacterium
CGACTTTCGCGTCGGCGGCGTACCGCACAAGGTTGTCTTTTGGTCGGCACCGGACGGGCCGTCATTCGACGCAATCGCCATTGTCGAGAATGTCCGAAAACTTTCGGAAGAGACGATCCGCGCGTTCGGCAGACCGCCGTATCCGCGATACGTGTTTATGTTCCAGAATGGCGGCCAGGCCGCGCTCGAACATCTGACGTCCGTCAACCTGGGTCTTTCTCCTAATCTCGAGGATCTTTTCGAAGAGATCGCGCACGAGTACGTCCATGTCTGGAATCTGATGGACGTACGACCCCGGGAACGCATCGGCGTGAAATTCCGGTTCGCCGACCCGACCGGTGTTCTATGGTGGAGCGAAGGCGCGACGATAATGTTTGCCGACTTGCTGATCAGGCGAGCGCGTCTGCCAGGGGAATCAAGAACTCGTCTCAAGCGGCTCGAATCCTCGATCGCCCGGTACCTGTCGTCGCCCGGTTATTACACAATGTCGGCCGAGCACGTCAGCCGCGGCGATTCGCACCCGATCCTGCTGGGCGATAACTTTGCGAGCACTCACCTGCAAGGCGAAGTGTTGTCGGTCATGCTCGATCTCAAGATCCGTAATGTGACGGAAGGGCGGCGGAATATTGTCTACGTAATGCGAATGCTTGCGCAGCGGTTCGATTTCAGACGCGGCATAACGAATAGCGATATCGAGAGCGTTATTGGCGATGTTTGCAGTTGCGACATCCGGCCGTTTTTTCGGGAATACATCTACGGTGCGAAGAAGATCGACTTTGATCATTACCTCGGTCTGATGGGCGTGCGATCGGAGATCACACATGCTGCCGCCCTCGGCAGCGACGGAAGGCCACTGGTCGATCTGCGGATGGGTCCAATGCCGGGTGATTCAGGTTCAGGTTTTAAGATCAGGATCACGAACCCGCAGAGTGCGTGGGGCCGCGCCGGACTTCACACAGGCGATCGCCTGGTTTCCGTCGACGGGTCGCCGGTATCATCGTGGCCCGATCTTCGAGCGTGGCTCCGAAAGATCAAGATCGGCGATACAGGCCGCCTTGAGATCATTCGCGAGGGCGTGACAAGGATCGTGGAGCTGCCGATCACGGGTTACGATGTGCCGACGGTTAAACTTTCTGAGATTCCGAACTCAACACCCCGACAGATCAGACTTCGCAACGCCTGGATGAACGCCAACTAGCTGTTTTGGATCGAAGGATGAAAAAAGGCCGGACGAAACGAATCGCCCGGCCTCTTCATTTGTATGACAATCGTCAACGTGTACCGACAAAGTTCACGCCGCTTACATTTCCGTTCACAAGGATCGACTGTGACGGTGGCGAGAAGGTGTAACGGTTCGCGGACGGTGTAACCGTATAAGTGAACCCCGTAGCGACGTTTGTAAAAGCGTAACTACCGTCGCCGGTCGTGGTGGTCGTCGCGGTCGGTCCTGACGGCTGTCGGAAAAGGGTGACAGTAGCGCCGCTCAATCCGCGGCCATTTGTCTTTGTGACAAAACCGCTGACGGTGAAGCCAGGAACTGGCGTCGGAGTAGGAGTCGGTGTCGGCGTCGGGGCGGGCCAGCCCGCGAAACTTTCGGTCACAGACGTGTTGTTAATTCCGGTGCCGGCATTTTGGATGCTCGCTCCGTATCCCACTCCCCGTCGGCGAAATCCCTCGCGAACGTCATCCGCGTCAGCCGTCGAAAACGTCGCCGCGGCCGAAATGATCGCGTCGCGCTCCTGCAGAAACGTTGGGCCGGTCGGGGCGAGCTTCATTCCATCCGTGACGACCTGAAGGACGCGTTCCGTTCCCGCGGTGAAACCGAGACGTGCGATCATCAACGCACGAACTTCCCACAGCGCGCTGGACCAGACCTCGCCGAGGTTGTGCACCTGATCGCACGTTGACGATCCGAACGGCCCGCGCGGATATGCGCTGTTGGGGCTGGTCGTCGTCGTGCCGATCAGCGTGTTGCAGTTGTTGTTAACGTACCGGAAGGTGAGCGGATTGTGCGGCAAACCGTTCGGGCCGGTAAATGCGATCACAGCTTTCGGGAACCGGCGAATGCCGTGGTAATAATTCGATGTGTAGCCAATCGCTGCAAGCAGCGTCGAATAACCGCCAGTCGTGTAGATCCCATTGATCGGATCGGTCGGTTCGGCAAGCATCGTGTGGCCGTAAAAATCACCCCAGCCTTCGCCCATTCCGCGCGACATATTCGTCGAGAGGCCGCTTGCATTTCCGTGGAGCCGGTTGGATAACCCGTGCGTCACTTCGTGGATGATTATGTCGGCGTCGGCCGTTCCGTCACGATCCGGCGTCGGATTGGTCCAGAGAAACATCTGCATTCTCGGCCGCGAGCCGTCGGCCGGCGTCGCGAAATTCGCATTGTTTACGCCGCCGGAATCCTGCCCCTCCGACGAGACGCGATCGTTCCCAAGGCCGCCGCGGCCGAAATTATTGTGCTGGAAATTGAATGCGCTCTCGACCCATCCACGCTTGTACAGCTCATCGTGATATCGGTTCATAACATAGAACATCTGGATCACGGCGCCGCGCTGCGCCTGTTCCGTAAGCGGATCGTCGCCCGGTGATGGATTTCCCGGCGGCGGATTCCACGTCGACGAGAATACTCTGTTCGGGCTGCCGAATACCAGATCGAGGTCGACTCCGTTGATCCCATCTCGGTCGATGCCGGCTTCGTTCAAATTTCCGTCCGGCTGATTCTGCCCATCGTCTATCCAACCCAGATTGTTAAACGAATTAGCACCCTCGTTGCCGATGAGGGTCAGATTTTCGCGAGCGATCACGGCGCTCTGCGAACCGTCGGGCGCGTTCGGCCCGGGCGTGAACGGCGCCGGACTATCGGCAACATCGATATACGCATTTGCGTTCCGGTATACGTTGTACGTCGCCGGCTGCGTTTGGTCCTCTACAATGTTCTTTCGCCACAACATCGCGCCGGATGCAGCATCGACGATGACATAGTATGCGTCAGCCGGTTGCCATATCAGGACGCGCCAAGCCGGAATTGCAACACCCGGTTCCGTCGGAAAATACATGCGTTCGGCGGTCGTCGCCCAGTCGCCCTTTCCAAAAACCGCTTTCAAATCAGTCGAAGCTTTCGAGTTTATCTGCAGTTCGCTATCGACGAATTCATGGTCGATGTGCCCCGCGGCTGCTCGCACGGCGTCGACCGGATTGCCGAACACTTTGGAAATCGCGGCGTAGTCGAGACCCGGTGCGAGGTTGTTGATGATACGCACGATCTGCCCTTCGCGATCAAATCCAGCCTTAACTTCACCGGCAAAGACCGGAACGCCGCCTATGCGTTGTTCAAGATTTGTGTAAGAAAGATTACCGTCCGGATTGGTATAGTCGGCCGTTATCTTTAGAGAATCGGTTTGCGTCGGATCCAGTCCGACAAGGGCGGGGTTGTCCCTAAGAAAAGTCTTTAACACCTCCGGCCTTTCGACGCTGGTCGGCTCAGTCAGTTTTTGCAGCCCATCTTTCCATACGTCCGGCGAAATGACCTCGGCAATGCCGAGTCGGTCGTTGTATTCCACTACGACATCGGGCAAGCGAGTGCGGAGACTCTGCTCACCTCTCACGATTTCTTCGCGTATCGCTGCGACGGCGGAAGCATCCCGACCGAGCGTGCCGCGAATAGCATCGAGCGCGGCTGACGATCCGGCATCTTTTTGTGTGCGAATATCGAAGTTCGGTAATCCGCGTTCGGCCGCATCTATTGCCGGCATCAACGTGCTGCGATTTTCGGCATTCGAGCTAGACAAACCCGGCAAAAGCGCGATGCACGCGATCAGCATTGTGGCAATTACAAGGAACGCGATCGTACGTAATGTGACCGCTGAAACGTTTTTCATTTGTAGGACCTCCTCAGAGTGCGTTTGCAGTTGAGCAGTTAATGACTGTCTTGGGGGTCACAAATACAGCCGACGAAATATGGAATCTATTCTGAAAAACTGCTTTATTAGCTGGTGACAGGTAGTCTATCACACCCGCACTCTCTCCGGAACAGTTTTCCAAACGGGTTAGGTGGTTCCGCGTCCGATCGATCTCGATGCTATTACACCGAGCGCCGAGACGAACGAATCGAACTTCGCAAATCTTGCATCGCGCGTAAATCCCTTCACATATCTTGCATAGATCTGCTGCGCGATGACGGCGATCTTGAATGTTCCGAATACGTAATAGAACAGAATATTCGATACATCACGGCCGGACGCGGCGGAGTACATTTCGACGAGTTGAACGCGCGAAATACTCTCCATCAGGACACGTGGATTAAAAGGCATGCTGAGCATTTCCTCGCCGGCATCGCGGGACATCCAGTATCCGAGCGTCGTGCCGAGATCCATCAGGGGATCGCCGACCGTCACCATTTCCCAATCAAGCACGGCCGTGATTCGGGTCAGATCATGCGGGTCGAGCATGATGTTGTCGAACTTGTAGTCATTGTGGACAAGAGTCGCGCCGCTTTCAGTCGGAATATTCTCGTTCAACCACCCGATAGCCGATTCAAGCTTCGCGTGCTCGTCGGTCTTCGCAGCGAAATATCGTTTCGACCATCCGTCGACCTGGCGCCGGCAATATCCGTCGGGCCTACCAAGCTCTTGAAGGCCGGCGGCGGCATAGTCGAGGCCATGCAGGTCTGACAGGTTACGAACGAAGCTTTCGGAAACAGCTCGCTGCAATTCGGCCGAGCCGTTCAAAATCTCGGGCGCACGTCCGCGAATGATCAAGCCGCGCCGGCGCTCCATCAAATAGAATTCGGAACCGATAACGGATTCGTCATCGCAGAACAATATCGGTTTTGGCGCCGGCTTGTATACAGCGGAAAGCTTGGAAAGCACTTCAAACTCGCGCCGCATGTCGTGCGCCGTCTTTACGGTGTTGCCGAACGGCGGCCTGCGCAGGACGAACTCATCTGACCCGGTCCGGACAAGGTAGGTAAGATTCGAACTCCCGGCCGGAAACTGCTCGATGGTTATATCGGCGGCCGGGAGGTTTAATTTTGATTCGAGGTAGCGGGACAAGTCTTCAACGCTTAGCTCTTCGCCCGCGCGTACCGAGGTTGTCTCACGGTTCATGAGTGAATCGATTTTACGTTGCCGTCCCGCTTTCTAGTAGGTATCACACGAATGAAATCAGTACCGCGGGTAATAACCTTCTCATCGTCGTTATTATGGTATCCGCGGTTCGTCCGCCGTTAGAATGCCTACTAACTGCGTCCGCGTTGAGTTGTTCGAGCTGTTGCAATCGTCGTTATATTGGGACCGGTCGGTCGCGTTATAGGGCGAATAAACGATCTTGACCATATATCTCGTCCGACGACGCTCGGTCAAAGTATGGACCGCCGAGTACGAAAAATACGCACCCGGGTCGATGATCTCCGGAATCAATATTCGCCTCACCATGTGTGGCTCCTTTTCAGAATCCGTTATATCGAGCACTTCGAGCCATTGCAGTCTTCGATATCCCTTATACGGATGCGTGGTCGTAAGATTACGGACGCGGCCGGTTATTTCTTTCCTCACTCCTGTCTCGCCTGTCACGACAAAGCCATTGACACCGAGATCCGTACAGACCCCGCCGGTCGGAGTGGTAGGAGCGGGCGTCGGACCAGGAGCAGGAGGCGTTACGATGATACCGCTGGACGTCCCGCCACCGATATTAAAGTTCAGCCTGAAACTGACGGTTTGCTTCGCACCTACCGATATGTAAACCGTAACCAAAAGGGGTTGCTGGCCAGGGATATCGAACCTCGCGGCCTCTCGCATACGTTCGGAAAGCCCCGTGGTCACACCGATATATGCTTCGGGTGGACAGCATCTCCGTCCGCTGAGGGTGACGGTCATGCTGGCTCCGCCGTCGGGAGGCGTGAAATCCAGTACCAAATTTGCCCGACCATTCGTGACCATGGCTTCGGGTATTTGATAATAAAAAGTGCCCGACCCGAGAGTTCCGGTTACGGGGAATGCAGCGATCGGTGTCGGGCGGGTTTCGTCGGTCGATTGACCGAACGCGGTTATAACCGCGACGAAGATAATCGAAAAGGTGAAAAGGCACGACGAAAGTCTGACTATTGTTTTAACAGATGACATTTGTTCTCCTTCTGAC
>JBKKAS010000163.1:0-7569 GCA_046714595.1 Pyrinomonadaceae bacterium
GATCAGGTCAAACAGGGTATCGGCCTTGTCGGCTATGGTCAGAAAGATCCGCTTGTCGAATATAAGAAGCAGTCGTTCGACATGTTCCAGGACATGCTCGATCGCATTGACACGAATACGTCGAAAGCGCTCTTCCATCTCGAGATCGTGTCGCACGACGAGCAAGCGGAGCGCGACCGGCTCGAACGTCTTGAAATGCAGCGTGCCCGCCGACAAGCAGCGGGGATGGCGTTCACGGGTGCGATGGCGACGGCAACGGCGGCCGGAGATACCGAGGAGCTCCGTCACACACCTTTCAAGCGCGACCAGCCAAAGGTCAAGCCGAACGAACCGTGCTACTGCGGATCAGGTAAGAAATTCAAGAAGTGTCACGGTGCAGGTGTGGTGTGAATTGGAAACGCGACTTCGATGTTCGCGTCGGTTATTGGTTCGAGCATGACCACGCCGTTTACGGCGTGGTCAGCTAGTCAGGGATTACCACGGCGCTCCCGTTTATGGCTTAAACCATTGGCCGTCCTTTGGCGGGGGCGGCGTGCAATCATTGAGTTTGGCAGAGACCTCTCTACGGACGTTTTTGATGTTGCCGGGCGATGGACATCGCCACGATGCTTGCCAAACATGAGACCCGGCTTTGCTCTTGGCGCAGGTGCGTGCGCTCGTGACAAGCTCCCATTTGCAATCGCATAGGTCGATAGGCGGCATGAAGCCCGCATCGCCCGGACGAAACCAGGGCGGTGCTGCATCGACGCGTCCGTCGCCGATCGCTCCCTGGGCGACCCCGAACTGAGAAATATCGGGAAACAATCCATCTTCCGTGCGATCGGAAGGGTTCAATTGGCCGTCACAGTCCAGGTCTAATCTTGGGTCACACTCCGAGTCCGGCTTGGCCGCCGCCAGGAATTTGTCACAGCAGATCCTGCTTCCTACGCGCATATTCACATGTTCTTTCAGCGCGCTAACGTAGGCTTGCGCAAGGAGCGGGTCTTTGTCGGGGAGTGTATAACCAAAAACGGCCCACCCGCACATTTTTAGAAAGACCGCCCCGGTCTCGACGGTGACCTCCGGTTTTCGCACATCCTTACAGCCGGATTGCGGAGAGCTTTCAAACCATGGCGTGACCGGCTGACATTTCGGTTTGCAGAACGGCTGCAGTACAGGGCAGTCGACAAAACTTCGAGAGAACGGAAACGTGGAAATCTTCGCGTACTTGTTGCAGATGGTCTGGACTTCAGCTTCCGGAAGACTACCGAGGGTCTTCCTACAGCCTTCCCCGGATCGGTCCAGGCCCCAACACTTTTTTGATCTTGGATCAGCAACAGGAAAAAGGTTGAAGGTATTAGTGATGTTATTCTCGGAGCAGCAGCAACTACAGGGCGGTTGATCTCTGATATTCTCCTGACCGGAGATCGGCTGTGGTTTTCCGGCAAAAAAGATCGCGCCGATAAACGTAACCAGAACCAACATCGGAATTAGTTGTCGTTTACTTTTCCTCATGCTCTACCTCCTCTTTGTAGTACGAACCGTTGTATCGCCGGAACAGAGGCATCCACGGCATGAACGCGCCACCGGCAGGGATATAGAAGCGCCTTTAGTTAAAGTCATTCTCGCTTGGCATCAAAACATATCCTTTGCGGCGTGGGCGCAGCACCCAGCCTTTGCCCGTATTAGGATTCTCCACAAAAAGAGAAGTCCTTCGCGCATCCTCGATACCCTCGGCGGCTGTAAATGCCATGCGGCGTAAATCGAAACCTTCGCGGAATAAAGCCGGCACGCTTTCTTCGCCGACAGGACCGTTGAAGACGACGATCGCAAATTTCCTGGCGCGCTTTTGCGTGTCTACCAGAGCGATGGCGAAATCGTCTTTTTTGTCGCCGTTAAAATCCGCCACCAGGTAATAGGGATGGTAGTTCTCAAATGACGCCCGTTCAGCCGCCACGAAACTCTTATCAACGTAGTCTCCATCTACAGCCAGCCGGAAGTTCGTTCTCTGCTTCAGCCACCTCTCGACGACCTCGCGATGTTGCGGTTGCAGATGCGCCGCGGCTCCGGTTTGTTGAGCCCGGACTTCGGCACAGAGGGCACACACTGAAAGCGCGACTGAAATTATCGTTATACTTAGCCGTTTACCCATCTGCATCTTCCCTCCGAGGTTTTCAATCCGGCCCCCTTCTTGCTTCCGCTTTACGTCGGCACACGGCCAAGAAATACAAGAAATGTCGAGGGCCGGTATATTTTAGTTACGAATCCCACCGATCAAAAACAGGCAAGGCTACATGCCTTGAAGAATGTCCCTCGCTGAGCCGAAAGCCCAGTGATCTCGACATACCAATCGGCAGTGGCGCTACATAATTCGGTACAGGTCGCCTTGTGTTCCGTGCCTGCCCGTTTTTCCTGAGCAAGCCGCCGCAACAACTGCTCGACCTCGGGCGGCAGGCAGGAGGCCGCTTTCATTTTGCCCCATACATCCAGAAGTTGGCGAAGCTTCGATATCTTGCCCTGTATGTCCTTGTACTGCTGGGCTCCTGTGCCGCCGGTGCCCTCGATCTCCTCTGCGGCGTCCTGCAGTTGATCGAGCGCGGCCTCCAGCCCGTCGGCGACCTGGTCATATGCTTCGCTACTTGGCGGACTGTCCCCGGCCTGAAGTTTGTCCATCTGTTTGAAGAACGTCGTTAGTCCGTCAAGCAAGCCGTTCGAGAGCTGTTTGCAGTCGGTCCCCGCCGGAGGAGGCCCGCTTACCGAGCACGCGCGGGTGGCCATACCCTTTAAGTCCCGATCGATTGCGGATATCTTCAGCATCTCGGCTCGAACCGCTGTCGGCGTCTGCGCTGCTCCAGGTTGTAGATCTCCAAGCGTCTCCCTCATTTTGTCGATGCTGCTCCCTGCCGCTTCGTCATCACAAAATTGCTTACGTAATTTATCGAGCTCGATTTCCAAGGCACCTTGATTCGCCGTCAACGTTTGCTGCCATTTAACAGGGTCGAACGATACCGATGGCATGGAATTCACGGGTGGAGGTATGATCTTGTTGATTGCCGTGACGGCCCGTTCAATGCTCGCGCACTGGTTTGCCTTGTTGGGCGTGCAAGCGCGTGTGAGGGTGAATTGGGTCCACCCGTCGCGGGAGCTGTCACGACGGCAATTTTTATATCTGCCATTCTCTTCTCCGTCATATGAATACCACTCGTAAAAGCGCTCGCCGGAAATCGTGCTACCGTCTGCGCTGACGACAGCGTTCCGAAACGGTGTCGAGTATACCGCCGAAATACCGCAAGAATCGATCAGCTTTTTGTCACGCGTACATGCGAAAAACGTGTTGTTTTCAAGCGACATCTTTGATTCGCCACTTGTAATGGCGGTGACCTTAACCCGGCTATTGAAGAGAGTCGTACGCATATCGCTGTGACATGCCAGAGACGGAGAGAATCTGGCAAACACGGAACCGCTCGAAATAAGGTGTTCGATGACAACCGTGCCGCCCGTGTCGAGCTTCCAATTTCCCGAAAGATCAACCGGCGGTGCGGCCGGTCTATTCTGTGCGTCCCCACGCTCTGTTTCATTAATAAACAGAACTGCACACACGAGCGCGATCAGAACCAACATCCCGGTCCAACCATTCCGACTAAACATATTCGACTCCTCGATAAGTTTCTGGTAATCCCATTAACGACTTCACCTCGTTACTTGGATGGCCTTACAAACAGAATGTTCAATTGCACATAGCCGAGCAGCTGTCCGCAGTGAAAAGCCGCTGAAGCGGACTCCCACTCATACTTGCCACCCAGGCAGCCGTTGCAGTGCACAACTTACTACACGCGCCTACGGCACCTCCTGCTTTTTTCTCTTCGAGATAGGCCGTAATCGATTGGGTAACCTCTGCCCGCACACACGACACAGTCCGGGCTTGTTGCCAGAAAGCGCGCATCTGTTTGATCTTTACAATTCGGGCATTGATCGCGGCAAGCTCCCTGCTCCCCCGCAGAACCTTCGCCTGTTGCTCCAGTTTCCTAATATCATGATCAATCACCCGGACGAGTTGGGAAAAAGCGACATTATCTTTAGCCGTCTTTGGCTCTTCACCTTCTTTGCAGGCACTTTCATCAGGGGCATTTTCTTCACCGGACGATGAATCTTCATCCGAGGTTGGGTCTCCGCCAGTAGGCGAGGTTCCGCCAGAAGTCGGCACTCCGCCGGAGCATGGTCCACCGCTCTGCATGAAATCCACCCTTGCGGTGTTAACTTCTCGCTTAATGTTCCCAAGCCCATCCCGATCTTGCCACGAATGAACAAAGTCCATGAGAGCGATCACATTACCAATTTTATTGGACGGATTGCCACAGCGTTTGAGTTCTTGATCGATCGAATTTAATTGACTGGAGAGGCCCGCTTTGAATTCTTGAAAGCTGCCGGGAGGTTGCCCGCCGCTATTGAGAGTATCGGCAGCTCTACTGACGGACTCATAGGCGGAATTGAGCGTGGCGCACATGTTCTGAGCATCGCATTTGCGTGTTAGGGTAAAGCTGATGGAGCCATGATAACCCTCCTGAGTACCTTCCAGCGTTTTGCCGTTCGCCGCAACCTTGAGAGTTACGTTAGACCGCTGGACGCCTCTCGGCGAGGGATCAGGGGTTGCGGGGGGATCAACAGGCTCCTTCTTAGGACCGTAGTAGCAAATTGTGCCTGTCCCTCTTAATGTGCTGCCACTTCCCGATACGACAAACCCGCTGGAGTACGGTGTAACAGTTCCATCGTGACGACATGACTTTATATTGGTATATCTTGCCGTAACGCTCCCCCCGGTATCCGTTATAATAACTGGATCGCCAGCATCTTCCCAGATGCCGCTCAGATTGATACGAGTATCTTGTCTCGGAGCTGAGGACTGTGATCTGCTCGTTTCTACGGCGGGCGAAAAAGCAAAGGCAATTAAGAGCAAAAATAAAATGCGTTTCATGGTTTAACTCCTGGCACCTGACGAAAGGTCTAAAGAATTAGATCATTTACTATACCCAAGGCCCCTGTCCCACTTGTTCGACAATGGGACGGACCCATTGGAAAGTCTTGCGTTCAACGGGCAAGCCTTTTGAAAAAGAATATGGCCTTCTTGCCTACTTCTTCACGACGATTTCCACTCGTCGGTTTTTTTGACGGCCGTCGGGATCATCGGATCCGTCGGTTTTGTTGTTCGGGACTTTGGGCCGTTTGGCACCGAAGCCGGCGGTGGAAAATTGGACGTTGCTAATACCTTCCTTGTTGGTAAACCAAGCTTTCACGGCAGCGGCACGCCGCTCCGAAAGTTTTTGGTTGTAGGCGTCCGATCCTTTACCGTCCGTGTGGCCTTCGACGCGAACGGTACCTTTGGCTTTCTCTCGTATGATGAGAGCTGCCTGCTTCAAAGCTTCTTGCGCTTTTGGCAGAATGTCGGCTTTGTCGAAATCGAAAAGCACGTCCGCTGCCAGCTCGATGCGAATTTCCGTGTCCGACTCCTTGACCTGAAGATCTTGAACTTTCCCGCCGATGTCTTCGACTCGAAAGATGAGATCGAGGACCTTAAACTTCAAGTCGGCGGTGCCTTGCTGTGCCGGCAATTGGTGAACGACGCAGGCGAAGATCAGTAGCAAGATCGCGGCCGCAACCGATTTGTGTACATTCATATCAACCTCACCTGCCCCGCTAGCGGCTTATCGGTACGTCGTCCATTGGAGTGAAGTGCGGTATAACGACGGTGATCTTTTGCACATCGTCCGGCGGCGCCGGAAATTTAGCGTAAAGGTTCGCGCGGGACTTTTGCTTAATTCCGTCCAGGCCACGGCTGCAAAGACATGCGTTTTCGGTATCGCGCACGACGAAATATTTTTTCTTTCCGGCTGCATCGATCAGGTGCGCTCCGGCGACAGTGTTGATATCGCTGGTACTGCCTTCGCCGAAATCGTATCCGTATGACATATCCTTGTCCGAGTCGTTTATCATCGTGAACTTTAAGCTGACAGTGTCGCCGCTTGTCCGCTTTAACTCCACGACCTCAACCCGAATACCAGGCTTATCGCCGTCCGTGGAAGCGAGAACGGGACCGGCGGGAACCGCCTGAGCGGCGGACGAATCTTTGGCATTTGCGTTCGCCGTTACTGCGGGAGTTGAAGCCTTCTGCGGTTGGGTGTTGCCGTTGCTATTTGAGTTTCCGTACTCCATCAGCTTGCCGCAAGCTGTTAGCAATAGTGCCGACGCGAACACGCCGTTAAGAATTAAGATGTGTCGGATCAGATTCCTTTTTTGGTGCATATTCTATCCTCCGGATACTTAGATCTGCTTTGCCTCTTTACACTCGTAACCTTGAGCCCCGGGTCATTATTACTTTGGCCGGCCTTCCAGTTCTCTTATTTTTTGGCGGTCTTTATCGGCCAGCACTTTGTCGCCTTTAGCTTCATAAGCGTAGGCGCGAACGGAGTAAGCCACCAGAAGCTTGGGATCGAGCTCGATCGCTTTTGTGGTATCGGCTATTGCCCGGTCAAATTCTTTTTTCTGCCGGTAACTATTCCCGCGATTGCTGTACGCGTGTGCATGCTTTGGATCGAGCTCTATCGTCTTTGTATAATCGGCGATCGCCAGATCAAATTGATTCTCTTTGAAAAAAGAATTGCCTCGGTTGTAATAAGTCATCGCGTACTTCGGATCGAGCTCTATCGCTTTTGTATAATCCGCGATCGCCAGATCAAACTGATTCTGGTCGAAATAGCTATTTGCACGTAAGTAGTAAGGGGCACCGTATTTGGGATCAAGCTCTATCGCTTTTGTATAGTCGGCTTTTGCGAGGCCGTGGTCGTTCTTGGAAGAATAGCTTTTACCTCTTTCGATATATCCCGCCGCAACCTTTGGATCAAGCTCGATCACCTTTGTTAGGTCTGATATTGCCTTGTCATACTCTTTTTTATCGTAGTTTGCTAAACCGCGTCTGAAGTAAGGAAAGATGGCCTTAGGGTCAAGCGCGATCGATTTTGTATAATCCGCTATCGCCAGGTCGTACTCGTCCTTTTCGCCGTATGAAAACCCGCGAGAGTTGTAAACAAACGCATTCTTAGGATCAAGCTCTATCGACTTTGTGTAATCCGCGATCGCCAGGTCGAATGCCTTTTTCATTTGCTGAGCGTAGCCGCGCCGGTTGTATTCAGAAGCACGTTTCGGTTCAAGTTCGATCGATCTTGTAAAATCCGCAATTGCCTTGTCGTATTCCTTTGTACCCGTATGAATATCTCCACGCCGGGAGTAGGCATCGGAAAATTTTGGGTCTAGTTCGACAGCTTTTGTGAAGTCGGCCAAGGATAGGTCAAAGCGCTTTTTGGCTTCATTTGCGTTTCCCCGATTGTAGTAGGCCCCTGCATATTTTGGATCGAGCTCAATTGCTTTTGTGCAATCAAATAACGCTTCATCGTATTTTTCGAGGCGCCGTTCCGCATAACATTTCGCTTCGAATTCTTCGGCACTGGTTGGAGTCTTCAATAAGGCGAAGGCCGCAATAGCATCCGCCTTTCCCTTTTCCGGCTCGTTGCTTCTATAAAAGGCGGAGGACCGCATCCT
>JBKKAS010000164.1:0-9208 GCA_046714595.1 Pyrinomonadaceae bacterium
TGCGGCTTAGACAGTCGGCGGGAGACTTGCCGTTAGGTAAACTTGCGTCCTTCTGAAGCCCCACCCCGGCCTCGCGCTCGCCCGCCCACCCCTCCTAACACACGGAGGGGAGTTGCGCGCCTTCCCCTCCTTGTCTAAGGAGGGGTGGCCGAGCGAGAGCGAGGCCGGGGTGGTGCTAAAGAAGGACGCAAGTTTACCTAACGGCAAGTCTCCCGCCGACTCTCTAAGCCGCAAAGCTGAAGAACTCCGCGATCTCCTCTCCGACGCTGTCCGCATGCGCCTGGTGTCGGACGTGCCGCTTGGCATTCTGCTCTCGGGCGGGATCGACTCGTCGACGGTCGCCGCATTCGCCACACAGCACGCGACAGAAAAGGTAAAGACATTTTCGATCGGGTTTGAAGAAGATTCTTTCGACGAATCGAAGTATGCCCGGCAGGTCGCCAGGCACCTCAACACCGAGCATTACGAGGACAAGCTAAGCGCGACGACCGCCGGCGATCTGATCAGCGAGATAGGCTCGTGGCTGGACGAGCCGATGTCGGACGGTTCGATCATTCCGACTTACCTGCTCGCTCGATTTGTTCGAGAACATGTAACCGTTGCGCTCGGCGGCGACGGCGGCGACGAGCTTTTCGCCGGTTACCCGATGTACTACGCCCATAGCGTCGCCGCAAAGTACAATGCGATCCCGGCATTCATCCGCTCGGGCATCATCGAGCCGGTCGTCAACGCCCTGCCCGTTTCGACTAGCAATCTCTCGTTCGATTATAAGGCGAAACGCTTCGTCCGTGCGGCGAAGTTTGACGACGTTGAGCGCCATCATTCGTGGTTCGGGTCGTTCTCGACCGATGAGCACGAACGACTCTTCACCCGCGGCGTTCTCGCCGCGACTGACGCTGATATCTACCGCGGAGTGCGCGATCTGGTCGGCGCGTCCGACGCGAGATCTGTCGTCGAGCGGATGCAGTATGCCGACATCAATTACTATCTTGCCGAAGACATACTGACGAAGGTCGACCGGGCCGCGATGGCAGTTAGCTTGGAGACGCGGGCACCGTTCCTGGATCCGCGAGTAGGTCAATTCGCCGCGTCGATCCCGGTCGAGTACAAACTGAAAGGTAAAATTGGAAAGATCATTTTGAAAGAGGCGATGAAAGGCTTACTGCCGGAGAATATTCTGAATCGGCCGAAGAAAGGTTTCGGCATACCGATCGCAGAATGGCTGAAGGGTCGCCTAAATCCACTGATGCACGACATGCTCGGGGCCGAGAGGTTACGGTCGCAAGCGTTATTTGACGCCGACTATGTGCAGCAGTTGATCCGCGAACACGAAACGGGAACTGCCTCGCATCACAAAGAGCTGTGGACATTGCTCGTTTTTCAGCTTTGGTTTGACAACTTTCTCAGCGGACTATGAACTGTGAACTTCGAACTTTGAACTGATTTTCAATTAATAGTTCATAGCTGAGAGTTGATAGTAAGCGTTTTCAAACGGTACGCATTCAGCTATCATTCTCAATATATGAAAACTCTATATCCGGAGATCGAACCCTTCGATTCAGGGATGCTGAAGGTCTCTGATATTCACGAGATCTATTGGGAACGCGTCGGAAACCCTGAAGGGATCCCCGTCGTTTTTCTTCATGGCGGCCCGGGCGGCGGACTGATCCCGATGTACCGTCAGTTCTTCGATCCACAGGCGTATCACGTTGTTTTGTTCGACCAGCGTGGCTCGGGCAAATCGACGCCGCACGCCGAGCTAAACGAAAACACGACGTGGAACCTGATCAACGACATTGAAGCGCTGCGTGAAAAATTCGGCATCGAACAATGGTATGTCTTTGGCGGATCGTGGGGCAGCACGCTCAGCCTCGCATACGGGGTGACGCATCCGGATCGCTGTTTGGGTTTGATACTTCGTGGAATTTTCCTGACTCGCAAGAAAGAGCTTCAGTGGTTCTATCAGTACGGCGCGTCCGAGATCTTTCCGGATTTCTGGGAGCGCTACCGAGACGAGATACCTGAGGACGAACGTCATGATTTTATTTCGGCTTATCACAAACGGCTGACCAGTGACGACGAGGCCGTACGCCTTTCGGCGGCGCGTGCGTGGAGCGTCTGGGAAGGCTCGACGTCGAAGCTCTATCCCGACAAAGACCTGATGGAACACTGGGAGGGCGAGCACGAAGCTCTTAGCCTGGCGCGGATCGAGTGTCATTATTTCATGAACGGTTCGTTCTTTCCGACCGAGAATTATCTGATCGACAATGTCGATAAGATCCGGCAGATTCCTGCCGTGATCGTTCAGGGACGTTACGACGTCGTATGCCCGATCACGTCCGCCTGGGAGCTGCATCGAGCATTTCCCGAGGCCGAGCTTATCGTAGTGCCTGACGCGGGCCACTCGGTATCGGAGAAAGGAATTACCGCGGCATTGGTTGATGCAATGGACAGGTTGAAGACCAAATCGGTTGCCGCGTGATTGAAAAGCGGTTTAGTGTATTATGTAGACGCCGACTTTTGCCGGCGACAGGGCGTCCAACAAGCGGACGGTAAAAATTATGGGTAGCTTTGGAACAACAGAGATCATCTTGGTAGTGGCAGTGCTTTTTCTCCTGTTCGGTGCTTCGCGTCTGCCGCAGCTTGCGAAATCGCTCGGGCAGTCGCGAAAAGCGTTCAAGGAAGGAATGCGCGAGGCGGAAGAGGAAGAAGAGGCGGCGAAGCTTTCCGCGAATACCGGAGCACCACAGGTGTCGGCCGTGAGCGATGAAGCTCTGACGGAAGAAATGCGTAAGCGGGCTGAGGCGAAACAAGCTTAATCAAGTGAAGAGGGAAAAGTGACGAGTGACGAGTGAAGAGTGAAACGGCCGATTGCTCGTCACTCGTCACTCGTCACTCGTCACTCGTCACTTGTCACTTCTGCTCATCCATTCTCCCCAGTCACGAGCGCTACCATCACAGAGAAACGGAACGTCAATGGGCCGTCTTCGATATCGATCAACTGAGCGAGTTTTTCAATGACTCGCTCTTTCTCTTTTTCGTCCAGCGAGTCCATCCAGTTCGGAAGCAAAAAGTCAGCGACCAGCGGCGAGCCGATGAATTCGGCCCCGTTCTCATATTCGAACACTTCGGTCGCGATGTGCGTTTTCAAGTTCGTGAGGCCCGCCGATCCCGCTATCTCTTCGGCACGCGAAACTGTCGGAAGAGCGAGTACCATCTCTTCGGCCGCTGTGCCGTGCTGGCCCAGATCCTCGTTGAAGAGAACTTCCCATAGCAGCGAAAAGATCTCGCCAAAGCTTCCCGCGGCCGGTAGGAAAACGGCGACCTTGCCGCCCGGCTTGGAAACACGCACGGCTTCGGTAATTAACTCAAGAAGCTCGCCCGAAGGGACAAGACTCGCGTCGGCAAGAACCGCGTCAAATGAATCGTCCTCAAATCGAATATCCGAAAAATCGACATCGGATTTTATGGCAATAGCCTTATCGCGAGCGATGCGAAGCATGTCTTCATTCTCGGCCGTCGCAGAAACGGCAGACTTCTTGCCCATTTTCTCGCGCAGCGCGAAAACGTGATGTCCGGTTCCCGCATTTACGTAGAGAAAGTTCGCGGCGTCGGAAAACTTGAGATGCTTGTCGACGAGATCGGTAACCCGGCGAGTCCATTCGTCGTTGATGTACAAGTCGCGAAGAAACGCCAGTTCCTTCTGGGTTTTTGCCATATTTCTATTTAATCGCAATCGGGGACGAATCGCGAATTGCTTCATTCCGCTTGTTTCACATTCGTAATTGCTATTTACTATTAGCCAAAACCACGTATGTCCAGACAAGTTAAGGAATTGTTCGATCTGACCGGCAAAGCCGCGATCGTTACCGGTGGCTCGCGCGGCATCGGTAAGGAAATGGCCGAAGGTTTGGCCGAAGCCGGGGCGAATCTGATGCTATGCGCGCGGCGTGCCGAATGGCTGGACGAGACTGTTGAAGAATTTCGCTCTAGCGGTTTTCGGGTTGAAGGGATGCTGTGCGATGTCGCGAAACCGGACGAGGTTGAGGCAGTTGTTAGTGCGACGGCACAGAAGTTCGGAAGCGTCGATATTTTAATAAACAATGCAGGTACCTCGTGGGGAGCCATGCCTGAGGACATGCCGCTTGAAAAGTGGCAGCAGGTTTTGGATGTAAACCTGACCGGTTGCTTTCTTTTCGCTCAGGCGGCCGGCCGGCAGATGCTAAAGCAACAGAGCGGCTCGATCATAAACATCGCCTCGATCGCCGGGCTAACTTCGTCCGCGAACGGCCCTTTCTATGCTGGTTACGTGGCCAGCAAAGCCGGGCTCATCGGACTAACGCGTGAACTGGCGGCAAGCTGGGGACGTAAGGGCATCCGCGTAAACGCGATCGCACCCGGATTTTTTCACTCGCGAATGGCTGATGCTGTTATCGATATTTACGAACGCTCGATTCAGGAAAACAACGTCATCCCGCGTGTCGGGAATGAAGGTGAGCTAAAAGGCGTTGCCGTTTTCCTCGCGTCGGATGCATCGAGTTACATAACCGGCCAGACGATTGCCGTCGATGGTGGAATGACAGTTTGATTTGGGAATTCGGATTTGGGATTTGGGATTGTCAGAGTTGTTTACTCCTTGGCTCGGAAACTCTGGT
This sequence comes from Pyrinomonadaceae bacterium, assembly GCA_046714595.1. Taxonomy (GTDB): domain Bacteria; phylum Acidobacteriota; class Blastocatellia; order Pyrinomonadales; family Pyrinomonadaceae; genus OLB17. Next base: position 4,656 of record JBKKAS010000164.1, read on the forward strand.
AACTCTGAAAACTCTGCCAAACTCTGGTAACTCTGCATGGAACTAACACCTGAGCTCACAACCTTCTCCGTGCTGCTCATCGGCTTTGTCCTCGGGCTGCGGCACGCGATCGAGGCTGACCACCTCGCGGCCGTTTCGACGATCGTAAGTGAGAAGAAAAGTTTGCTGACCGCGTCGATCGTCGGCGGGCTGTGGGGCGTCGGCCATACGATCTCGCTCTTCGCGGTGGGCGTACTTGTCATCTTCCTGAAGCTGCAGATATCCGACTCTGCGAAAACGAATATGGAAGCGGTTGTCGGAGGCATGCTGATCCTGCTCGGCGTCAACGCTTTCAGAAAACTTTTGATGGCGGAGAAGATCCACGTACACACTCACGAGCACGGGACGCGCGAGCACATCCATATCCATACCCACGGCGATGAAGGGGTCGAACGTTCACACCACCGGTTTAGCGTACGATCGATCGTGATCGGAATGGTTCACGGCCTTGCGGGAAGCGCGGCTCTGATGCTTCTTGTTCTGCCGGTCATCGCCTCGCCCGCGACTGCTCTGGCGTATATCCTCGTCTTCGGTGTCGGTTCGATCGGCGGGATGATGGCGATGAGTTTCCTGATCGGCTTGCCGATGCACTTCACGGCGAATCGTTTTGAGATTCTTAACAAAGGGATTCGTTTTGCGGCGGCGGTATTCAGTCTCGGATTGGGGATGTTTATCGTTTACGAGAAACTCATCGTAGTGTAAGAATCTTTGCCCGCGAAATACGCGGGCAAACTTATTTTTGAAAAACGAACTCACCAAACTTTTCCGGAACGTGAAACTGGGGTGTCTCAGTCATGGTCGGTGACCAAGCCAGGTAACCACGCGTCCCGCCCGAGCCAACCTGTCGGAATAAATTACCGAGCCATACGTCGCCCGCTTTCGGTTTTGTACCGAATGCCGTCCACGGAATTTTCATCGCCATGGTTACTTTGTCGATTTCAATGTTTGCGGACGTTTCCATGGCGGACGTGTAGCTCCAATCTCTCGGTTCATCTTTCATCCAGTCGACGATCAAATCCAGCCACTCGCCGGTCGGGGCAATCTCAAATTCGAAGTACCGCCTTCGATTGCGGGTGTCGGCAGCGAGGAACAGTTCACATACGTCCCGTTCCCAAAGCCCGATCCGCTTTTTGTTTAAATCGGGGTCGTCGAATAAGACCAGCGGCTCACTCTGACGAGCGTCGAAACGAACGTACAGGGCGGAGTTCGACCAAAGCATTCGCACGATCGTGTGCCGACCGGCCAGCGCAGATTCTCCGTTCCAGTAATGATCGATCGCTATTGGTTCTGCATTGCTCCAGTGAGGGGACGACGCTTCCGTCGCGGAAAAGTCTTCATCACAGAAATGGATTTTGGCGGTAGGTATGATCAATACGTCCTCCGGAAGATTACCTCTCTTTGTGTGTTCGGTGGTTTTGCAGAACGAACCACGGAACACTCGGAACAAGACGGAACTCACGGAATTCGAAATCAGTTACTGTTCAGAACGGTTTTGAATGCCATTTTGGCTAGCTTCCACGTGCGGTTCCAGTCGATCTTGCCTTCCTCGTCGCGGCCCATCAGCTTGCTGACAAACATCCGGCGGAAATCTTTACCCTCGCGGCGGAGCATGAACTCCTTCGCGTACGGCTTCGCGGTTTCGAAGAAGTTGAACTCCGGATCGGTGATGATGCCGATACCTTCGAGCGTCATCAGCGCGCGCATGATGTACGTAAAGTTCGATGGCAGGCGGAACGGATAATCGTACATCACGTCAGCGAGGTCGTATGTCAGCTCTTTAAAATTCACGTCCTTGAGTTTCAGGTTCAGATGAAACTCGAACATCTTCTCGACGACCGGTCGAACGATCTTTGTGTTCGTTCCCGGTTTCAGGAAGTCGAGATCGATAAGGTCTTGCGCGATGCCGGCCGGATCTTTTCCAACGACGTGGAAAAACGCGTCGATCATCTTCGCCTGCAACTCCGGCGTGATACGGCCGACCATTCCGAAATCGAAAAACGCCAGACGCCCGTCGGGCATCACCAGCAAATTGCCAGGATGCGGATCAGCGTGAAAGAATCCGTCTTCAAGGAGCTGTTTGAGATAGGTCTTTATTAGCAAACGGTTGACCTTCGCGGACGAGATACCCAACCGCTCGTGCTGCTCAAGATCGGTCACCTTTGTGCCGTGGATAAACTCCATCGTCAACACTTTCCGCGTCGTCGCGTGCCAGTAGATCTTTGGAACATGGATGTTCGACCAGTTTTTGAAATTCTCGCGAAACCGCTCGGCGTTGTGACCCTCGGCGGCATAATCCATTTCTTCGTGAATCGTCTGGTTAAACTCGCGAAGCATTCCCGACCAATCTGCGTTCTCGTTTAGCTGCGGAAAACGCTCGGCAAAACTCGCGACCTTGTTCAGGATCTCGAGGTCGCCCTTAATCGTCGCCTCAAGATTTGGCCGCTGAATTTTTACGGCGACTTCTTCACCGGTGTGCAGCCGGGCACGATAGACTTGTCCGAGCGAAGCGGCCGCGACGGGTTCGAGTTCGAACTCAGCGTACACATCGTTGATCTTCCGTCCGAGTTCTTTCTCGATCCGCGCAAATGCAATTTCATTCGGAAACGGCGGCACCTGATCCTGCAATTCGCCAAGCGCTTTTACGAACGGCAGCGGCAGCAGATCGGCTCGCGTTCCCATGGACTGGCCGATCTTTATGAACGTCGGTCCGAGCTCGATCAGTTTATCTTTCAGCCACACAGCCTGCCTTTCCTGGTTTGCTTCCTTATTTCGCTCACCTCCGATAACGATGCGTCGAAGCAGCAGCAGGATCGCATGTAAAATCCACAAACGTCCGCGATAGAGCTTCTCCCCATACACGGCCATTCGTGTCATCCGCTCGGCCTTCTTCATCCGCTCTTGTGCGTGACGAAGCTGAGCTTTTCGATGAACCTCGTACTGATCGAGATAGAGATAGAGTGCAAGCTTTCCGATAACGGCCGACACGTGCCCGATCCGAAGATAACCACGAAAACCTCTGTATCGTTTCTCAACCGCCGCCTCCTTCCCTGCGAGAAACTTTTCCTCGGCGACAAGTTGCTCGTCCGTCACAAGTTTCGCTATCGGCAGTTCGCCGGTCGCCACCATCACGTGCCGGTCGTTCATCCTTTCGGTCCTGGTTTCGATTACCGCTAATGCCTGTTTTTCTGTAACGTCGTTCACAAACTCTTTTTCTTTATTTTCCGCTTCGTAGTAAGTCTCTTCCGTGTATTCCGTCTGTTCCGTGTATTCCGTGGGCCCGCTGAAAATAACCACGGAACACACGGAAGAAACCGAATCAAACACGGAAAGAATTCGTCACTGCTCGGCTGCGATCTACTGCCCAAACTGGAGCAGGTAGCCATTGTTGTCATAGGCGGCGAAGTCGCGCATACCGTAATAAAAATTTTCGATGCCGTAGCAAACCTTCGCTTTGTCCCAATTCGGTGATTTTCATAAGATCTCGAGCATATTCCGTACGCCCTGCGTTTCGAAATAGTTCGACGCCTGTCGCGAGTCTTTCTCGATCTGCAGCTTCAGCTCGTCGATGCCGTTAAATTTTCGCTCATCCCGGATCCGGCGTAGGAAGCGGACGCGAAGTACATCGCCGTACAGATCGCCGTCGAAATCGAATATGTAAGTCTCGATGGATGGCTCGGCCTGGGTTTCGAACGTCGGGCGGACACCGATGTTAGTGATGCTGCGCCGCCATGTGCCCTCGACAAGAGTCGCGGTAGCATACACCCCGAACTTCGGAACGACGCGATTCTGCGGCTTAAGATTGGCGGTCGGAAATCCGATCGTGTGGCCGCGGCGGTCCCCGCGGATGATCACGCCTTCGACGCCGTACGGGCGGCCAAGCATCCGCCGTGCGAGATTTACGCGCCCCGCCGCGAGCAGGCCGCGGATCTTCGACGAACTGATACGGTTGCCTCGCAGCCTGACTTCGGGAACCTCATCCGCCACGAATCCGAGTTCGACGCTCATCTTTCGGAGCAGATCGATATTCCCGCCCCGATCCTTCCCGAATTCAAATCCTATCCCGAGATAAACTTCCTTGGCCTGAAGTCGGTTGTGAACGATGTCGCGAAGAAAATCGTCGGCCGGGCTCGCGGCGAAGTTGCGGTCGAATTTCATGACGATCGCCTGCTCGATTCCGAGCACTTCGAAATTCGCGAGGCGCTGGTCGAGGGTTTGTAAGAGCGGCGGGGCGGATTCAGGATGCAGTACTGCTCGCGGATGAGGATCGAATGTGATCGCGGTTGCCGTGGCACCCGTTTCTTTCCCGCGATCCACAACGGTGCGCATTATCCTCTGATGACCGAGATGAAGACCGTCGAAAACGCCCAACGTGAGAATCGTTGGGCGGAGGATATTCGCGTTCTCGATGCCGTGGAATATTTTCATGACGCTCAAGCTAGTAATCTACCTGTTGGCCTAATTTTCTACAAGTCGTTTCCTTTGCGAACTTGGCGAGCTTTGCGTGAAAAAAATGA
>JBKKAS010000165.1:0-4076 GCA_046714595.1 Pyrinomonadaceae bacterium
CGGCGGCAGCAGAACATCGCGCGACCGTGGGTCAAATTCCATATCAACGTTCGCCACATCACCGACCTTCAATCCTGAGTCCTTCAACATCGGGCCGTTGATATAGAGCCGCCACTCGCCTTTGTACTTCACGAGAGTCTGAACGAACTCGGCTCCATTAAGCTTTCCGCACACGGGTATCGGCCCTTTCGACCTCCCGGCTTTAGCGTATATCGACTTCAACGCGCTGTCCGGCGGATCGACCACGGGATTGATGCCGAGTTTGTAGATTGCTGCCGAGAAACGTGGCATAGTTAGCGGACGGTTCGTTGTAATATTTCCTAAACAAATTTATAGCAGATCGCGTAAACCAATTTCACCCGCGAAAAATCATTTATCGGCTCGGAGGAATCTTATGCGCTACAAAGCCCGTCTTTTTGTCATTTTCGTCTTTATCGTTTCCGTCGGAATAACCTTTGCTCATGCCCAGAACAAAGCCGGCCAGATCGACGAACTGTTAAAGAAGTATAACGAGTATGGCCAATTCAACGGGGTAGCACTGGTCGCCGAGAACGGCCGCGTCCTCTATAAAAAAGGATTCGGCTACGCGAACATGGAGTGGAAGATCCCGAACGATGTCGATACAAAGTTTCGGCTCGCGTCGGTCACGAAGCAGTTCACGGCGGCGGTAATTCTGCGGCTTGCGGAACAGGGCAAGATCAAGCTTGATGGTAAGCTCACCGATTACCTCACCGACTACCGAAAGGACACGGGTGATCGTGTAACGGTCCATCAACTCCTGAATCATACGTCGGGAATTCCGAGCTACACGGACCGGCCGGGGTTCCTTGAGAATGACAGTCGTGACGGGTATGGTGTCGCCGAATTCGTAAAGAAATACGCGACCGGTGATCTTGAGTTCGAGCCGGGCACAAAGTTCCACTACAACAACTCGGCTTATTTTCTGCTCGGAGCGATAATCGAGAAGGTAACGGAAAAGAGTTACGCCGAGGCGATGAAAGAACATATCTTCACACCGCTCGGGATGGCCAATTCCGGCTACGATCGACACTCACCCTTGATCCCAAAGCGGGCGTCGGGATACGCGAGAAATCCGAACGGATATGTCAACGCTCCGTACCTCGACATGTCGCTTCCCTACGCGGCCGGCTCGCTCTATTCTACGGTCGAGGACTTATATCTATGGGACCAGGCTTTGTACGGAGACAAGTTGCTTACGGCGAAAAGCAAAGAACTAATGTTCAAGCCCGGACTCGAGAAATACGGCTACGGGGTCGGCGTCGACGAACGAGAGTTGAGTGATAAGTCGAAGGTTCCCACTATCGGACACAACGGCGGAATCAACGGATTCAGTACGAACATCATTCGTTTCGTCGGCGACAAACATCTGATCGTCTTGCTCGACAACACCTCGCAGGGAGGATCTCAAAACCGGATCATAAATTCGATCGCGAACGTGCTCTACGGTAAACCGTTTGAGACGGCAAAACGGCCGATAAGCGACTTGGTCGTACAAGCGACGCTGGAAAAGGGAGTCGATGCCGGCATCAAACAATATCGAGACCTGAAGGCCGGCGGATCGAAGGAATACGACTTCTCGGAGGCTCAGCTCAACACCGCGGGTTATCAAATACTGCGAGACGGTAAGCTCAGCGATGCCATCCAGATATTCAAGTTGAACATCGAAATGTTCCCTCAGGCGTCGAATCCGTACGACAGTCTCGGCGAGGCATACGCCGCGGCGGGCGAGAAAGAACTGGCGATCAAGAATTACAAACGCTCGGTCGAGCTGGATCCGAAGAACATAAATGCCGTGGCGATCATAAAGCGTTTGGAAGCACCTGCTGTAGCTGTGGATCCGAAAGCCCTCCAGCGGTACGTCGGGCAGTATGAGCTGGCTCCAGGTTTTGTTCTGACTATAACCAAAGAAGGCGACAAGCTTTTTGGACAGGCGACCGGACAACAGAAATTCGAGATGGAAACCCTTTCCGGAACCAAATTCGCCATCCGGGTTGTCGGAGCTGAGGTCTCATTCGTCTCCGACGATACAGGCTCGGTCACCGGACTTGTCCTTCATCAAGGTGGCCGTGACATCCCGGGTAAGCGACTGCCCTAGCCGGAGCCCGAATTTTGACCGCAGTCCGTACGGCCGCGACCGGTCATCACTCCCTCGGTCCGCATCATTAATGAAGAAATCTTTGACCATCGGAACATTCCCCGGGGGCTGGACGTTTGCTCTAAGAGGTTTATCATAGAGGGAAATTATGTTCTGTCCCCAATGCGGCTCGACCCAAAATGACGAATTGAAGTTCTGCAAATCCTGCGGAGCCAATCTCCATGCATTGCGGCAGATAATGGCAACCCGCGAGGGCGATGCAAAATTTGACTGGAGCAAGACGTGGGTCGCCGACATGTTTATGTCGGGTGACGATGCGGTAAAGCACGAAGCCGAGATCGAGCGTCTGCAAGGGATGACCCCAGAAATAAAGCGTCAACGCGAGATAAAAGCCGGCATAATCACGGGCAGCGTTGGCATCGGACTGATGATTTTATTGTTCGTCTTAATGGAAGGAATTATCGCCGGGGGACGCATTTCCGAGGCGGCGGCAGCGATCCTCAGCCGGCTCTGGATCGTCGGCGTGCTCCCGTTACTGGTAGGTACGGCACTGGTTTTTAACGGGATGGTTGTCAGCAAGAAAGGCGAGAAGCGACTTGCAGGCGGTACCGACACTGGGACAAATGAACTGGATCGCGCACCGGCGGACAATTATCTTTCGCCCGCCGAGACAAACCCGCTTGGGGCGGGTGTTCCTTTCAGCGTAACCGACGACACGACACGCCACTTACAAGAAAAATCGAAGTAAGTATCGCGGTTCCCAGCACGACGGGACCTGATCGGGTTTGCCGTTTAAAATGAAAACGCCGGCGGCAGCCGGCATCTTTGATCTAAAATCCAAATCGAAAATCTATAAAATATCTTTGATTTGAAATCTTAAATCCAAAATCCAAAATCCAAAATATAAAAGTGGTGGAGGCGGCGGGAATCGAACCCGCATCCAAAGGTTGCGACCAGTGAAATCTACACGCTTAGCCCGTTTGCTCGGTTCTCATTTTCGACAAGTAAGCAGTCGGGCGAACCTTGTCGAAAACCAGCCTGACTAACGTTTCAGGCGCGTCCGCAGGCGGTGGACGTGCCCTAGCCCAAACTAAGTTATGCCTTCATCAGTCGCTTTGGGCGAACTTCTGACAAGACATCGCTGTGACTAAAGTTAATTAGGCAGCGAGAGCTATTTCTTGATTAGCATTTGTGTTTTGCAAGTTTTGTTAACGAGCTCACCTACAAAAAGCCCGACGTGCATCCAAAGATCTATACAAGCCCCTGTCGAAGCCTGTCGCCCCCAGTTCGATTTGGGATTTGGGATTTCGGATCTGGGATTTGCCGAATTTCCTCTCCCGCCTCGGGACCGCTAGTTTACGCAATTCAGATGAAATATGAAAGGCAGGCGTTGGTTATATGATTGCCCTTGTGTTTGGTCTTGGGTCTTGGGTCTTTGGCCTTTGGCCTTTGGGCCTTGAGCTTGGTTTGTGCATCAGAACGTTTGAGACCTAGGACAACGGCGACTACCCGAGACCGAAAGCCAAAAGACCAAAGACCAAAGACCGAAATCAGATCAGCAAGGTCAGATCTTTCGCGCGTCGTACGCCCAGTGCAGGATCGCCTGCCGTTGACGCGGACGACAATCAAGCTCTTTCGGCGGACAGTTTTGCTGGATTTGCGCGACGTGTCTGCGGATGGCCCGCCATCGTCCGATCTGTCGTTCGTCGTCGGCACATCGGCGGCCGTAGTAATACCGGCAGTACCATTGAAACCACCCGCGCGGATCCTCGTGGTAGATCCACCCTTTTTTTCGCCAGACAGACAAGGGCTGCGATGCGTTGACGCCAAAGAGATTCAGCGTCGCATCGTGACGTTCCGGACAGAGCTTCGCGTTTGCAAACCAGGCGGCTGGGAATTCGTCGCGGCAGTCGGTCATGTACTTGCCGCCAAAGACTCCCAGACTCAGCATCTGTTTCGG
>JBKKAS010000166.1:0-1596 GCA_046714595.1 Pyrinomonadaceae bacterium
GGATCGAGAGCGTCGAATCGCCGTCGGGACATTCGAGGCGGGCGTAGCGTGGCAGGGAATCGACTATAAGCCGAAGGCCGAGCTTCTGGAAAAACTCGGCCGTCTCGACAGGCTTATCGGTGTAGACCGTAACTTGATTGAGATTCATGAAACTTAATTAACAATTACTAATTAGTAATTACTAATTATTGACCGAAGTCGCACGCGTCTCGCTCTTCAGTAGCTTTAGCGTCCTTTCGGCATCGTCGCGATACTGGCTTTGAGGATACTTCTCGATCAGCATCGAAAAATAAGCGACCGCATCCTCGCGCAGTTTTGCCGGTGCAAACTTGTTCTTTTCCTTTTCGGATTTGAGATTCACCTTCTGCTTTCCTTTGTTCTCCGAAAGGTAGTGGCTGCTCATACCGGCGAGATAAAGAAACTCGTCCATCTTGGAAAACTCAGGATACGCGGCAAACGTTTCTTCGAACCGCATCAGTACGCCCTTGTAGGCCTTCTTTAAACGAAACGACTGCCAGGCGACGTCGAGATTGTGCTTGGCGTCCTGCTCGAGGATCGGATCGCGATCGATCGCCGGATCAATGTTGCGTTGGGCGGAGGCCGTGGAACTGTTGAGCAAAATGGCTAGGACTAAAAGAACCAAAGATATTAATGAACGTTTCATAACAACCTTAAAGATGAGCCAAACAGCGAATTAGTTTTCTTTTCAAGGTAAGAGTTACGCCTTTAGGCGTGATCACGCGTAAACGCGTAACTCTTACCGATACTTTCCAATGATGGCTTCGAGCTTCTTGAACGTTTCTTCCGGCCAGAGGTCGGGTGCCGTGAATATCGCGTTCTTGATAGCATCGCGGTATTGGTTCGGCGTCTCTTTCGCAGCGACGCGTTTCACGGCGTCTTTCAAGATCAGCTGAGCGTTGCGGACGTTCTTGTTCAGATATTCGATCACCATATCGACCGTCACGTCATCGTGGCCTTCGTACCAGCAGTCGTAATCGGTGACGAGCGCGAGCGTTGAGTATGCGATCTCGGCCTCACGAGCAAGTTTCGCTTCCTGCAGATTAGTCATGCCGATGATGTCCATTCCCCACTGTCGATAGACATTAGATTCGGCTTTCGTCGAAAACGCCGGGCCTTCCATGCAAAGGTAGGTTCCGCCGCGATGCGTCGTGACACCGACCGATCTGCACGCCGCTTCGAGAATGTCCCCGAGTTCGTTACACACCGGATGTGCGAACGTAACGTGACCGACGATGCCCTTACCAAAGAAGGTCGATTCTTTCACGCGTCCGCGCGTCCGGTCGAAAAATTGGTCGGGAATGACCATGTCGGTCGGCGCGTATTTCTCCTGCAAGCTTCCAACAGCGGACACAGACAATATGTACTCGACGCCGAGCACCTTCATCGCGTAGATGTTCGCGCGAAACGGTAACTCGGTCGGAAGCAGTTTGTGTCCGCGGCCGTGACGGGGCAGGAATGCGACCGTCACGCCCTCAAGCTCACCGATAATGAACGCATCCGATGGCGAGCCGAACGGCGTCTCAACTACCTGCTCCCTTACATTCTGAAGCTCGGGCATTTGGTAAAGGCCCGAGC
>JBKKAS010000167.1:0-1985 GCA_046714595.1 Pyrinomonadaceae bacterium
GCGTCGTCCCATCCGTCGCCTGATTAGCCGAGGACCAAAGTGCTTCCAAGTCCGCTCGCAACGCGGCCTGGCCGTTTTCATCGAGCGCCTCAAACGCCTTCTGTGTCGGGCCGAAGTATTTTCGAAAATGCTCGACGACTTCCTCGGGACCGAACGGATAAGTAAACATGATCTTCCGGCGTTCGAGTTTCAGATCGGAGATGCCTTCGGCAAACCGCTCACGAACTGTCTCTTCGCTTCCCCACAGGACAGGCGGAGCCATACCCGGTGGTGGCGGAACGTGTTTCGCACCCGTCTTGAACATCTGACCGGTGAAGGCCTCGGGCGTCCAGTTCGCCATCGCGATCAGCCCTCCCGGTTTTGTAACACGTTTCAATTCAGCCGCAGTCACATCCGGACGCGGTGCAAACATTGCACCGAAAATTGTGATGACAGAGTCGAAACTGGCGTCGTCGTATTGCAGAGCTTCAGCGTCACCGACGTCGAACTTGGCTTTCACACCTTCGGCCTCAGCGCGAGCGATAGCTTGCTCGATCAGATTTGGCGCGATATCGACGCCGGTGACATCCGCTCCAGCCTTTGCTGCCGGAAGCGCCGTGTTACCGGTTCCGCACGCGACATCCAGCACGCGCATTCCAGGTTTAAGATCCAGCCGTCCGACGAATTCCGCGGCGCCGTCTTCGATCGCCTTCGCGATCTCGCCGAAATCCCCCGCGATCCACATTCCGCGGAGCTTGCCCTTTAACGTTTCCATTTCGGGAGTCATCTGTGTTCCTTGCATTTCATTTACCTCCAAGTCTTAGCGGCTTCGCCGACTCCTTCAGGAGTCGCGTAGCGACGGGTCGAATTTAGCCGTGGGCTTCAGCCCACGGCAATCTAGCCGAAACGATTACCGTCGCGTTAGCGACGGCCGAATCCTCGTTCTATTCGAGCGTCGCTACGCGACGCGCTTCATTCACCGACTCAATCGTGGGCTGAAGCCCACGGCTAAATTCGGTTTGTCGCTAACGCGACACTTTTCAAACCTAATCGCTCATCACTCATCACTCATCACCCATCACCCATCCCTAATCACTGACATTGCACAATCCAATCACCGGCTGGTGCAGCATTGTGATCTCGGCGTTGCGGCCCATGTACGAGCGTCCCATCGCGATCGCCTCGGTCAAATTGTCCGCGCGTTCCCATCCGAGCATTTCCGGAACGTGGGCGTTCTCGGCCCCGGCGACGATCACCTTGCCGACATGCTGGCGACCGTTCTCACCCCAGTACCACATAAAGAATGGGTGCGCTCCGTGATAGGCGTTGCCGCGGCGGTACATCTCGACGTACGCCGGATTCGTCGCAAACTCGCGCTCGTATTTTTCGAGAAGGTAAAACGCATCGCGCGATTCCGGCAGAAGGCGATGGAAAAATTCGATATACGACGGATGAAAATTATGATCGAACTCGTCGAAGCACGGATGCGTGACTATCATCACGCCGCCTTTCCTGAGCAGCGGTTTGTTGCGATACATGTTGAAGTGATACCCAAGCGCCATCACCTGAACCAGCAGCGGATTGAGCGCCGAATAGACGTTGTAAGGCGAAATATCGGGAATACCCGAGATCAAAATATCGCACTGACCTTTCACCGGGATCTCATACTGCCGGTAATTAAGTTCAAGGATCTTGTCGTGTACCGGCTCGGTCTTGCCCGCATAACATCCGATCAGTTCGTACTGCGCCGGGATCGCGTGAAGCATCTTCCGCCGCGCCGCACGCGGCAGTTTCGAGAACGTGCGCTTCATCGCCTCCCATTTCATCCGGTCGGCAAACGAGAATTCGTCCTCGTTCCGCGTCAGAATGTCATAGCCCTCGGGAAACATCTTGTTGTTCAGCGCCGTCTCGATATGGAAAACCTTGCAGTTCTCATCGACAAGCTTTCCAAGCCGGATGACTTTGTGATTCAGCTCGGACGCCGGCGGATCCATATACGAATGCGA
>JBKKAS010000168.1:0-1933 GCA_046714595.1 Pyrinomonadaceae bacterium
CTTGTCTAAGGAGGGGTGTCCGCCGCTCTGGGCGGACGGTGTGGTGCTCTTGGCAAGAGCTTCAGCAAGTTTGTCTTCCAGCTCAGGATTCTCCGCCGCCAATTTAGGCGAGATCACGATCGCTGACGCCTCACCGGCCTTAGCGAAATTCACAATCTCTTCAACCGTGCTTGCCGGATCGATCGGGATCGCGGTTGCACCGGCCTTCAGGATCCCGAAATACGTCATCCCCCACTCGGGCATGTTGTTCGAGAACAAAATCACGCGATCGCCCTGCGTGATGCCCTTCGCAACGAAGAATCCAGCGGCGCGCAACGTGAGTTCGCGGACATCTTCGAACGTGTATTGTTCCTTTCGTCCGTTACGTTCTATGCGCATCGCGACGCGGGTCGGAAAACGTTTCGTCGACGTATCGAAAAGATCGAGGAGGTCCTTGTACGTGTACGACCGCCGCTCTTGAATTTTCAGGTCCTCTTCCAGTTGCGGCAAAACCCATTTCCGCATTCCCGGAAAATGGACATTCAGCCAATAGTCATACCAGTCGAGCTTTTCCGGATACCACGGCAGCAGATGCTTTTCCTTGTCCTTGATGAGAGCGTGCAGCGCTCGGACATTGTCCGAGCGGTAGAGATAATCGTTGTCGATCATGAACGGCTTGAACATCGCAAACGCGTCCATCGTCTCCTGGGTCGTGCGTTCGAAGTTGTCGACCGACTTACGCAGGTCCGAGACAATGTTGCCGATGCGTCCGCCGCCCCAGCGCGGACTCGCTTTGTCGAGAAGTTTGTCGGCGCGTTTCGCGAGCTTGTTCAGCATCGGCGCGGAAGCCAGCTCGTACGTTCGCTGCTTTACGGTCTGCGTCTCGACCATGCCCGCGAGCTTGTTCGCAAGCTTGTTACCGGTTTCTTTGTCCTCGAAATGCTGACGCTTGTACAGACCGACAAGTCCGACGATGCGCTTCATGTCGTTCGGGTTCGAATCGCCCGACGCTGCTTGGAAAACGAGCGGCGGGTTGTCATCGACAAGCGCGTTCATCGCCGCGCCGAGGATCGCACCGGCGACCATATCGACGGGAACAATGTCGAGGACAAGTTTTTCGTTAACGGGAATGATCGGCTGGCCGCGCAGAGCGATTAGGATCAGAGGTGCCGTTGTCGTGAAACCTTCGTTCCAGCCCGGAAACGGATATTGATTCGCCGACTCGACGATCGATGGCCGCAACAGGATCTTAACGATGTCGTCCTGCTGGGCGATGATCTGCTCGGCAAGCGATTTCGAATATGTGTAGATATTCGTCCAGCCCCAATACTCGGCACGCTCGGCGCCAAGTTCGGTCGTTCGCTCGCGTACCCACATCTTACGTTCACGAAAGATGGCGGACTTCAGTTCCGATTCGTCATCCGGGTCGCGGCCTTCTTCGATAAAGCGGTTCCGCGCAAGCTCGCGAAATTTCGCCGCCTGCACCGCATCGTCAGCTTCTTGTCGGGCCTGTTCGCTCAGCCGCGCACAGTCCTCGATCTCGCGGTTGACGTCGAATACGGTCCCGACAATCTCGTTCTTTCGCGGGAAATATCCGACGACCGGTTCGTTCTCCCATATCGGACCGCTGCGGTTGCCGGCGACGAAGCATGTCGAGACGTGCACCAACCGCGGCTTTTTCATCATCCTCGCGAGCTTGAGAATGTTATTCGATCCGACGACATTGGTCCGCAGAGCGGTCTCGAGCGGCGGATTGAACGTCACATTACCGGCACCATTGATGATGATGTCGGTGTCCTGCATTATCTTTTTCGCTTCTTTTTCATCGAGTCCGAGATACTCGTTCCCGACATCGCCGTTTACCGGAACGACTTTCGACTTGATGAAATCCTCAAACGCGTCGCCGTATTTTTCGCGGAGCGGATCGAACGTCGGGCTTGTGACGATTGTCGTC
>JBKKAS010000169.1:0-3236 GCA_046714595.1 Pyrinomonadaceae bacterium
GAGAGATTCTGAACGAACATCGCGTCGCGGGCGGAAGCTCCAAGCTTTACAGCGCAGGCGGTAATAAGATCGGCGATGAACGGATACGAAAATCTTGCCCCGGCGAACGACGGATTCTCAGGCGGGAAATTATTTCCTTCGGTAAAACTGAAGATCGCTCCGAGGTGAAACGGAAGATCGCCGAGATTCTGCGAACCGCCGGTAAAGATCCCGCCGGCACCCACGATCATGGCGCGGTCGAAAAAGAAAAAAAACAGCAGAAAGAAAAACGCGTAGTACGCAAAGCGTAGAGACTTTCGTGCGGTGGCGCCTTGCAGACGGTCCTTGGCTCGCGACCAATCTCTTCGAACTCGACGGCGACGGTCTTCACCATACAACAGCAACACCGGCAAGAGCGCGATCAACGTCGCTGCGACAACGACACCGACATTCAAGCCAAAACCCAAAGCAACGACGAATACGACCGTTCCAAAAACGGCGGACCCGATCACGTTTCCCACCGCGATCCGCCACATGAATGGAGCATCGTCTTCAATGAGATACGAGAGGGCAAATCCACCAGCGGCGGCGGCCACGATCAGTAACAGGGAAATCAGCATAACCCGGCAAGCTTAAACTTCAAGATAACTTAACCTATAACGAACGCGGGGCAAAACAACAGAGAGACTGTCTGACTGTCTGAATAGCGCAGCCACTTATGAATTGCCTAAAGCCTTAGCTGGAGGCAATTCAAAGACACCAGTCGGTTTCGGATTCTTGAGACAGGCTTTTTTTCTGGAAAAAGCGATGAAGACTCGCTATACTTTTCTATATTTCCATAAGCTTTGCCAATAATTCGATCTCGGGTACCCAAAATGAAAAAGATCACACTGTTCCTCACGCTCGTCTGTTTTTTCACGATACCGGCTTCAGCTCAAGACTCACCGTTCAGCCGGATGGAAGTATTAACCACGCTCCAACGCCCGCCGGCAATGCAACGCGCCGACGCGATCGCACACATCAAGAATATTCAGACGCTCGACGGCCGGTGGGGAATCGGATACACGGCAGACGCGATATTTCTGACGGCGAACGGCGGCGCGACATGGGACGAGTTGGGTCTCAGCGTTGGGCCCTCTGAAACGATAAGTGCGGCCGTGTTCGCCGATCGCGCAAGCGGGTATGCGATCGTGTCGAGTTCGAAGCGAGACGAGGTCGCGATCTTTCGCACAACCGATGGCGGGGCTAGCTGGCAACGCACCCGGATAACACTCGCCGGAGCGAGTGAGGCTGAAGCCGAACTTGGCGATGGCTCACTGGAGATCAACGGAGAAAGGCTGACGCTTTCATTCCCGATCACGACCAGTTCGAACTTTTCCGGATCGATCCGGTATGCATCCGATGACAACGGTCTGAACTGGCAGCTCCTTGAAAAGCGCGTTGAGCTTGGCTCGTCCGATGAACCGACGGAAAAGCGTTCGGGCTCGTGGACGATCAAAACGGATGGTACGTGCTCGGGCTACAAGACCGGCTGCGTACAGGAAACAAGAATTCTCGCGGGTGGCGTCGACATCACGCCGCCAAAGATCGCCGAGCTTTCGCGCATCGAAAAAGAAAAGGCACGATCGGAGTCGACACCGATGTTCGCGTTGCCGCCGGGCGGTTCGACACGCATCAGCCTGAATCGCGGTTTTGACAAGTGCCAGGCCGGGAGCATTGCGCAGATGCAGATTTGGTGGGACAACTCGCCCTACCACGACACGAATCTCTACATGAGCGGTCGCGCGCGGGCGTGTCCCGCTCAGCCTTTCACAAACAATCCTGCATGGATAAACGCTGTTTCGGCCCAAGGCTGGGGACTCATTCCGACTATCGTCGGCTATCAATCACCTTGTTCGGTCTCGACTACGCCGCACAAGCATAGCTACGACGTCGCGATTGCGGAGCAACAGGGACGCGGCGAAGCCGACATTGCGGTCGCCGACGCAAACAGCATCGGGCTGACTGCGGGTTCGATTCTCTATTACGATATGGAACGATATAATCCGCCGAACCCCGACACTCTCGGCTGCCGCACCGCGACAGTGGCGTTCCTAAAAGGCTGGACCGAGCGAATTCATGAACTCGGTTACATATCAGGTGTCTACGGTTCGCCCAGCAACGCCGTTCCAGATTGGTGGCCAATGCCGGCCGCGAGCCGCATGGACGCGATCTGGATGGCGCGCTGGGATCTTGTGATGTCCGTGTGGGTTTACAATTCGCCTTCTCCTGCGTTTCCGCCAGGAGCTTGGGAAAATCACCAGCGAATAAAGCAATGGAAAGGTCCGGGGTTCAACGAAACATGGGGCGGCGTGACATTCAATATCGACGGTAACATCTCGGACGGACCGGTTGCCGGACTCGCCATTCCTAAGAATCGCACTGCCGATTTCGACGGCGATCGGAAGACGGATATCAGCGTCTTCCGGCCGGACACTGGCGTCTGGTATGTGCAGAAAAGTAACGGCTCCGGCTATACGATAATCACGTTCGGACTGGGCACGGATATCCCGACACCGGGTGATTACGACGGCGACGGTAAGACCGACCACGCAGTATTTCGTCCGTCGGATGGAACATGGCATCTGCTTACTAAAGGCGGCTTCTATACGTCGAAGGCTTTCGGAACGGCCGGAGACATTCCTGCCCCTGCGGATTTCAACGGCGACGGAAAGACGGACATCACGGTCTTTCGTCCGTCGACCGGCGTCTGGTACATCGCGAACAGCGACAGCCAGGGAACATTTACGATCATGCAATTCGGCCTTGAGGGCGACCGCCCGGTTGTCGGCGATTACGATGGCGATAGTAAAGCGGACATCGCGGTTTGGCGTCCTTCGACCGGCGTCTGGTACGTGGCGCGAAGCTCGGACAGCGGCTACACGTCAGTCGCATTCGGGATCTCGACCGACCGGCCCGCACAGGGCGATTACGACGGCGACGGTAAATACGATTTCGCGGTATTTCGTGACGGAGTTTGGTACTTGCTGCAATCCACAGCCGGTTATAGCCAATTCAACTTCGGAATCGTCGGTGACGTTCCCGTGACTGGCGACTTCGACGGCGACGGGAAAGACGATGCGGCGGTGTTCCGACCGTCAAGCGGCATTTGGTATCTGCTGCAAAGCCAGAACGGGTTCTTTGCGGCGCAGTTCGGCCTCAACGGCGATAAGCCCGTGCCGAATGCGTATCTGCCGCAGTAGCCTTTCGAGATCCGA
>JBKKAS010000170.1:0-8173 GCA_046714595.1 Pyrinomonadaceae bacterium
GGTAAATCTTATCATACTGGGCAATCTCCTTTCCCTGCGGACCGACGAGCACGGCCGAGTTGAAATACTTATCGTTCGCGATGTCGGGCTCGGCGGAATTGAAGAGGACATTGACGTCGTGCTTCGCAGCAAACGCGTGGACGAAGTTTCGGAATTCCTCGTCGTCTTCGTATGCGAAGTTCATCGGCGATTCGGGGAAAATTACGGTGGTCGGTTGTCGGTTGTCAGTGGCCAGTTGGTTGAGCGCGGATTCGGCGAGCTCGACGTGCTTCTGGCGGAGTTGTTGCCATTTCTCGAACGTCAGGCCGGACATGGGAACATTCGGCTGGATCGCAATAACCGTCGGAGAATTTATAACCTGTAGCTCTTGTTTATCGACTGGTACGAACTGCCAGAGGTAGAGAAGAACGAAAGGAAGGCCAAGGCAGCCGAGGACCACGTAGTAAGGTCGTCTTTCGACGCCTGGTTCAAGAAGCTGTTTGAGCACGGCAGTGATTGCGGCGTTGATGCCAACGACAACAAAACCCAGAAGATAAATACCACCGTATGATGCCAGGCTCAGCAAGGCGATCGCGCCGAAAGCTTGCGAGTACCCGATCGCGTTCCAGTTGTTGCCAGTAAACCAATATCGAACGAATTCTGTGAAGACCCAGATCTCCGCAGCCAGTCCCAGACCGGAAATTCCCATTCGTCTAACATTCAAAGAAAGAACTGCCGCTAAGATCCCGGGAAATATTCCAACGACCGCGGTCAAACAGAAAAGCAGAAAGTACGCGACCGGCCATGGAAAGCCCGCGTATGTGATCGGAGCGAATGTCAGCCACCAGCATGTCCCGGTAAAGAAAACAAAGCCCCACAACCAGCCGAGCACAAACGACCGGACGGCTGATTCCTTTTCACGCCCGACCGCCCAGAACAAAGGCACGAGTGCGAACCATGCAAGGAACCAGATCTCGAAATCGGGAAAGGCGATGATCAGTAGAATTGCGGAGACAACAGCGAGCGCGGCGTTCGTCCAGGATGGCAAATACCGTGTGAGCCTCAGCAAGTTCATGCCGACCAGTCTATCAGGCAAAAAAACATTCGTTCAAATTTCGCGAAACTTCGGTCAGCGACTTCCAAAATGAATGAACCGTTAAGCACCCTGCACAAATTTTGTCAGCACCCAAATGACGTAATTTGTCATCCGGGGGGATGGTTCGTTCAGCTTTCAGTCAAATTGAATCGAGTTGTAAGGGAATGCCCGACGGACTTTCTCAGATTGAACGAATCACATTATCCACAGTTTATCGGCCTGTATTTATCGGAGTTTAAAAGCAGGTGAGCCCGGTCGGTATCGACCAGGCTCATATTTAGGAAGGACAACTGAAGGAACGCTCGGAAGGTGATCAAGCACAGTGGCAAACCGCGCTCGGAGAAGTGTTGGCGGCGGGGTCTCGATATTGTTATCAAGCTAGCCGCTGTCCTATTAGCACCTACCGTGCCACGAACCAAGTCCCTGGTCCCAAGTCCCAGGACCCACGTCCACGTGCGTCTAAAAGTCTTTGTTTTATTGCAGTTTCGGAGATCGAGAGAGCTGCGGGGGGCGCTTAAGATGGGACTTGGGACTTGAGACTTGGGACTTTGGCCTT
Organism: Pyrinomonadaceae bacterium; assembly: GCA_046714595.1. Classification (GTDB taxonomy): domain Bacteria; phylum Acidobacteriota; class Blastocatellia; order Pyrinomonadales; family Pyrinomonadaceae; genus OLB17. The sequence continues at coordinate 1,632 of JBKKAS010000170.1, forward strand.
ACACTATTTGGAACATCGCTCAGCCTGGCGCTGCAAAGCGACCGCATCCTGGTTTTGTGCGTCTATCTCGATCGCGGACGCCGAATAGTTCTTCACTTGCAGGCAATCTCCTCGTTCCAGGTATATCTTGCCCAGCGAAACGTGTGCGTCGATCTGGCGATTGTCCCAAAAGATCGCGGTCTTGAACGAGCTGACCGCCTGATCGAGATCGCCCCGGCGAAGATGGATCTTACCGAGGATCAGATAGCTCTCGGCGCTCATCGGCTCGGCGGCAAGCACGCGACGGATCACGGCCATCGCTTCATCGTCGTTGCCATTTTTGAAATGCAGTCGAGCCTGTCCCAAAAGATTTTCGGTTTCATTGACGGCAGTCTGAACCGGCGAAACATTCCGCCTGCTCAGGACAACGCTGACGAAATCTTTCCGCTGCGGCTGTTCCACTCGAAGCGGGATGTCCGCGATCGTCTTCGACTTCGTCCATTCCTTCTCGAGATTTGCGTACCTATTGCTCGTCGTTAAAAACGTCCGGGCTTGATTGTCCACCGCCGTCGAGGTCGCATCGTTTTGCAGCGACAGCGCCTTTGAAAGAACGTAGTAAGCCTCACCGTCACTCGGTCTGGCAGCGATAACCGGACGAAGCTGCGACGCCGCCTCGACATAATTCTCGTGCAGGAACGACCCAAGCCCATAGTTGAACCGAACGTTGATATCCTCGGGCGACGACTCCGCAGCTTTTTTGAGCAGATCCAGACCTTCCTTTAAGAGGGCCGCAGCTTTAGTGTCGTTTTTCTTTTCGGCCCGCGACGCCTGAACCGCGATCGCTCCGAGCGTGTTGTAAACACTAGTCAGCTTGAGATCTTCGGCGAGGGGCCGCAATACAGCTAGAGCCTGCTCGTAATTCGACTGCTGCCATTTGATCAGTCCGATATAGAACGAAGCTTCGGCAAAGCTTTCGTCGTTGCACTGCGCCATCTTGTTCTCGTTTTTAGCAGTTTCCTTGCACCGTTGATTCGCGTTGATAACCCGCTCAAACGAATCCACCGCTTCGGAAAACTTTCTCTGGCTGAGATATAAATGGGCAAGTTCGAGGGATGCGTCCGCGAATGTCCCTTCGGGTGTCACGTCCTGAAAGAGCCGGATCGCATTTCTAAAATAATTTTCTCGCGCTTCAGCCGCCGGCGTGAGCAGTCCTTTGATATACGCCTCAAACGCGCGGGCAGGAACCTTGTTCGCCGATTCGATCAGTTGATTTTGCGAGAACGGCAACGCCTTGTCTCTTTGATACAAGATTTGATAGGCGACCTGGCCCTGCATCGTCTGCAGGTTTCCAAGCGCGTCGTTCAAGATGATGTCCCGTTGAATTTGCCGGCCGTCCACGACCTCGCTCAAAAACCGCCCTTCGTTTACGCGGATGATCTTTGCGGTCAGATTTAGTGTCGCGGCCGTGTCGCCTTGTGCCGGGACAATGTTGTATCTGCCCGAAATAAGCAGGGTCGCACCGCTTTCACGCGCAAGTTTTAGCGCCGTCGCAAGACTTGGAAGATTGGTCAAAGGGATCCGCAGGCGCTGCTGGATGATCTTTCGTTCGCTGTTGGATACAACACTAAGAGCCGGCACCTTCAACAGCTCGGACAGCGAAAGAGCAAAGCTCTCACCGACCCAGTTGAATTCGGGTTTGTCAGACGTATTCTCGAACGGCAAGACCATCACGACGTCCGTTGCACGCTGTGCGAAGACCTCGATAGTTCCACCCAGCAAGAACGCGAGCGCTAAGACAGAGACTATTCTTTTCAGCATTAAAATCCCCTGCAAAACAAAAAATTCGCTTGTGGTGCAAGCGAATCGACCTAACTGATCTGATGCTAGAACGGCTTAAGAAGATGGTAACCGGTACGGGATTTGAACCCGTGTTGCCGCCGTGAAAGGGCGGTGTCCTAACCCCTAGACGAACCGGTCATGCTCGCCGCAAAATGAATTGTAAGGATATCGTGACGCTAATTTCGTTGTCAAACTTGAATCCGGCGAGGTAATTCCATAAATTCAGCATATCCACGATGTTTCTCACATTTAGACCAAACCAGGAGCGGATCGACGCCTTTCTCAAGCAGCGTCGGGCGGATAGCTATTCGTATCGCGAACAAGGCGCGACGCGAACGTCGCCGCCGGCCGGCCATGACATCGATCACAACCGGATCATGCTCGGTCGCGGCGAGACCGATTTTGAGCGTGCGAAAAAGGCGATCCGTGAGTGGAAGATGTTTGACGTTCCCGGACTCGAAATCCTTCCCTCCGACACGCCGATCGAAGCGGGACGCAACGTAGCCCTTCTCGCTCACCACCTTGGTTTTTATTCCCTAAGCTCGTGCCGGATCGTTTATGTAATCGAAGATAAGGGCCGCTTCGGGTTTGCATACGGAACACTGACCGAGCACGTCGAGATCGGCGAGGAACGCTTCACCGTCGAGTTTCATCCCGACACCGGCGACGTGTGGTACGACATTTTTGCTTTCTCGCGACCGGGACATATTTTCGTAAAGCTCGGTTATCCGTATGCACGCTATCTGCAAAAACGATTCGCCGTCGGATCCAAGGCAGCGATGTTGCGGGCGATGACAAACAGCTGAGCGAACGGCATCCCCGTCGCCAACGGCGACGAACATTAAAGCCTAGGGTGGAGCGGAGCGGAACCCTAGGATTGCCAGCGATACGAATACGTCCCTGAAAGGGACGAACAATTTGCGTTAGTTGTCCGACGCCTTCAGCGTCGAAACCTCCGGACTCGCTCAGCCTAGGGTTTCACTCGCTTCGCTCATTCCACCCTAGGCTTTAATATTTGTCACCTTTGGCGACAAGATGTGATCGTTGGCTTAAGATGGGCCAGCTCGATATCAAGCGCCTTCCGCTAAGACTTCTTGCTATAGACGACAACGTTCTTCGGATTCAACTCTCAACCACCACCCTGAACCGGCAATTGATATCTTTGGGACAGACCTCTATCATCAGAATCTAACTAATGAAACGAGTATTCCTGATCGACTCGATGTCGCATATCTATCGGGCCTTTTTCGCACCGATGGGTGCGCGTGCCGAGCCGCTCCGCAACAGCAAGGGTGAAGTTACGCAAGCGGTTTTCGTATTCACGAACATGCTTCGCAAGCTGCTGAAGGACGAGAAGCCCGACTACATCGCAGCCATTTTCGAATCTTCAACAGAACCGACATTTCGCCACGATTCGTTTGCGGCCTACAAAGCCAACCGCGAAGCGATGCCGAGCGATCTGGCGGACCAGATCCCGCAAATTGTTCGTGTCTGTGAGGCGTTCAATATTCCTATCCTCGAAGCCGACAAATACGAAGCAGATGACGTGATAGGGACGCTTGCCAAAAAGGTGGCTGAAAAGGAGATGCAGGCGGTCATCGTCTCGAACGACAAGGATCTCTGCCAACTGGTAACAGATCCTCACGTCATCGCGATGCGGCAAAACTCGCAGAATGCAAAACGGAAGGTTGCCGTTCCGCCGATCGAATGGTGTGACGAAGCATGGGTCGAAAACAAATTCGGCGTGCCGCCGTCGAAGATAGTCGACCTGCTCGGTTTGATGGGCGATTCGATCGACAACATTCCCGGCGCGCCAGGCATCGGGGCGAAAGGAGCGCTGAAGCTAGTGCAGGAATTCGGCTCGGCCGAGGGCGCGATGGAAAACGCCGACAAGGTGACACACAAAACCTATCGCGAAAGTCTTCAGAACAATCAAGACATCATCCGGCAGTCGCTGGAGTTGGCGACGATCCATTGCGAGGTTCCGGTTGAGCTTGATCTCAACCAGCTAAAGGCCCGCGAGCCGAATCGTGAAGCCGCATACGTATTATTCCGCGAGCTTGAGTTCAATTCGCTGATCCGCGAGTTTGCCGACTCGGCAACGCTGTTCGAAGCGACGGCAGGTGAAAAAAAGGCTGCGGTCGAACAAACATACTCGGTGATCGACAACCGCGACGATCTGGACAAACTCGTCAGGAAACTTTGGGAGACGGAGCACTGGAGCTTTGAAGTCGACGATTCGAACGCCGACGAACGATCGAGCTGCTTTCACAAAGTTCCCCCGGTCGGCGTCGCCATCGCCTCGGCCGCGGGTGTTTCGCATTACATCGATCTTGAGAGTTTCAAAGAAGGGCGGGATTCAGCCGTCGCACCGCTCCGAGATATTCTGGCGAATGGATTTCTCGAAAAATCCGCTTACGACCATAAACGAAACTTCGGCGTTCTGGCGACGCTGGGTATCGAGCCGGCGTCGGTGAAAGACGATCCAATGATCGCCGCGTATCTGCTCGATTCAACGCGTGCAAACTATTCGCTGCAGTACCTCGCGCAAGCGTTTCTCGAGGGCGAACCGGCAGCGGAAATTCCCGACGGTTTTTCCGAAGCGCACTTTCGAACGGCCGAACGCGCGGATTGGGTTTTCCAGCTTGCCCCTATCCTTCGCGACAAGATCGTCAAAAATGAATTGACGCGAGTTTACGACGAGATCGAGCTGCCGATAGAACCGGTTCTCGCCGATATCGAAATGGCCGGGATGAAAGTTGACGGTGAAAATCTAACAGCGTTCTCTACCTTCATGTCGACGGAACTCGAGAAGCTTCGCGAAAAGATCTACGCCCTGGCGGGACACGAATTCAATATCAGTTCACCAAAGCAGGTTGGCGAAGTTTTCGACGAGCTTAATATCTCGACCGGCCGTAAGACCGCGACCGGACAGGTTTCGACGAGCCGTGACGTCCTGGACGAACTTGCCCATACGTACGACATCGCGCGATTCATTATCGAGTATCGCGAGATGGATAAACTAAAAGCGACGTACGCCGATGCGCTGCCGAAGTTGATCGCACCGGACGGCCGAATTCACGGATGTCTTAACCAGACCGTCGCAGCAACCGGACGTCTTAGCTCGACCGATCCGAATCTGCAGAATATTCCGATCCGCACCGAGCTTGGCCGACGAATTCGGCAGGCATTCGTGGCCGAGAAAGGAAATAAACTTCTCGCCGCCGACTATTCGCAGCTTGAACTGCGCATACTCGCTCACATCACACACGACCCGGTGATGATGGAGGCATATCAGACCGGCGAAGATATCCACGCGAAGACCGCACGGCTCGTGTTCGGTGCGAAGGATGAAAAAGAGTTGAAGGAAAAGCGGCGGCTCGCCAAGATCGTCAACTTCGGCATCGCGTACGCGGTCGAAGCTTTCGGCCTCAGCACGCGCGTCGGCATCAGCCGAGCCGAAGCAAAGCAGGTCATCGCGGATTATTTCGACACGTACAAAGGCATCCGGACATACATGGACGAGATACCGGAAACCGCACGCAAGCAAGGTTACGTGGCTTCGCTGTTCGGCCGGCGGCGTTACTTCCCTTCGATCAGCGATCGCAATTACAGCGTCCGCTCGCGGGCCGAGCGCGAGGCGATCAACATGCCGATCCAGGGCACGGCAAGCGATATCGTCAAGATCGCGATGATCCGGGTGCACGAAGCATTGAAGAAAGAAAAGCTCGAAACGAAAATGATAATGCAGGTCCACGACGAGCTCTTGTTCGAAGCTCCCGAGGCAGAAGTAAAACGCGCGAGCGAGATAATAAAGCGCGAAATGGAAGCGGCGGCAACACTCGACGTGCCGCTCGTAGTCGAAGTCGGAAGCGGCGACAACTGGATGGATGCGAAATGAAGTGGCTGAAACGTATCGGCGAACAAGATTTTTGAAGAATGATTAAGTTTGCCACTACCGACCAAGAAATCGAGGCTTGTTATGGCGTGATGTCGCAGCTGCGGCCGCATATAGGCGCTGAAGATTTCTTGCCAAGAGTCCGACAGCAGATGAAAGGATTCGGGTATCGGCTCGCGTATCTCTCCGATGAAGGTGAGGTCAAGGCCGTCGCCGGGATTCGAACCAGCGAGTGGCTTCACGGCGGAAAGTATCTAGAGATCGACGATCTTGTCGCGAAAGATGGAGAACGGTCGAAAGGCTACGGCTGTAAATTGTTTGACTGGGTCATCGCACTTGCGCAGACGGAGAAATGCGATCATGTTCGACTGCTCTCCGGCGTGCAGAGATTCGACGCACATCGCTTCTATCTGAAAAAGAGAATGAACATCGAAGCGCATTACTTCACGCTCAGTTTAGAATGATGATGTGCGACAGATGTGCGACAGATTTACAGACAGCTCCGTCAGGAGCGAAATGTTTGTAGTTTGCGATCGCAGTTTTTTGATCGAGCTCCGTAGGAGCGAAACATCGGTGCCGCTTCTACGGAGCTCGCCGTCCACTTTTAGATTAATGCTACAAACATTTCGCCCCTAACGGAGCTATTCGATTGCGATTTAATGAACTCAAAAATCATCCAAACCGAACGCACGAAACTTCAACGCTTACCGAAACGCGGAAACTTTGACCGCGATACGATCAACGCGATCCTCGATGAAGGCTTTATCTGCCACGTTGGGTTCTCCGTCGATGGCCAGCCGTATGTCATCCCGACGGGTTTTGCACG
>JBKKAS010000171.1:0-4624 GCA_046714595.1 Pyrinomonadaceae bacterium
GCCGTGAGATATACGCGCTCGGCCGGCAGCAGCGGAGTGGCCACGCCCTCGATATTCGGCAGGTCGTCCATGAAGTTATAGACGGGTTTGAGTTCGCCGCCCGCCGCGTCATGCAACACCTGGCCGAGCCGGCCCTCGGCCTCGCCGGCAAACACGGTGATGCCCATGTCGATCGCTTTTTGAACATCGGCATCGCGATCTTTCAGCATCGACATCGTTCCCGACACGTGAAATCCACCGATCGCAACCTTGATATTTTTTGCGCGAAGCGGACGCGCGATATCGAGTGCGCGCGGGAATTGATTCGATTGCACGCCGACCAGAATTACCATTCCGTCATCCGCGGCGTCTATCAGCGATGCGATCGCGTCTGGCCTGATCACCGTATTCGTTTCGTCGAAGGCGTGGATTATGAATTCGACATTGTCGCCGAGTACGCGGTTCTCTTTGGATTCCAATGCAAGGCCATAGAGACAGGCAAGCGAATTCGATGGTATCGCCGAGCGGAACCATTGGATGACATAACCTTCGTCGTCGTAATGTGACGGCTTGATGAGGACGAGTGAAAAGCTTTTTGTGGAGTCTTGACTCGGCATGCGAACGCTGAGAGTTTATCGGAGTTAGCGGATGGGCACAAGAACGTGCGACCGGACTGCCGGCAACTCACCGACCTACTGGAACGCAGGCAACCCGCCTGCATGAGCGCGAAGGACGAAAAGGCGCAGGCTCCCCGGACTTTCGAACGGTCGAGGTGTTACGCGGCAAGCTGCGTTGCAGGCAAGGATGCCTGCGGGTTCAGTCAACCAGTTTTTTATTCCACGGCCAGATCGTCAGTGACTATTTGCGGATAGATCGTTGAATGAACAAGTCGAGGATGACGCGTTCCGTATCGAACCGGTATGTCTTGTGTCCAGTCGCTGGGCATGGTCAGACAGAAAACGAGAAGAAGAACGAACACGAGTTTTCGCCGGGCGAGACGGGATGGCGCGTCCGAGGGTTCTGAGTAGTCGGGCGAGTCTGTAACCCGATTTCGGTACGCGAGCGCCATGACCATCAGACCAAGAACGGCAAATGCGATAATGAGCGCCTGACCATTAGCAAGACCGAGCAGACTCGTGGGATATTCACGAAAGACATCGACCGGGATCCGCAGGAACGAATAAAGAAAGAGGAAAAGGCCGGTGATAAATCCACGCGGCGTATTGAATCGGCTTCCGACAAATAGCAGAACCGGAATTATCAACAGGTTCTTTATTCCGTCGTAAAGCACGACCGGATGACGAAACCCTTCGGCGTCGGGGAATTTCACGGCCCACGGAACATCCGTGATACTGCCAAGGATCTGGCCGTCGATAAAATTGCCGATGCGGCCGACGCCGAGAATGAACGAAGCCGGAGCGGCGAGTGCGTCGGTCATTAATAGAAACGGTTTGTCATAGATCCGGCAAAACACCCACACGGCAGCCAGTCCGCCGAGTAATAGTCCGTGACTCGCCATTCCTCCGAGCCAGAACGCCGGTATCAGATGGAGCTGCTCGCTGTAGAAAGGCCACTCGTAAAATACGACCTCGACGAAGCGCCCGCCGATGAGAACGCCCGCCGCGATCAGGATAGTAAGGTCGTAAACCTGCAGCTTCGTCAGCGAGAGCTTTATCCGCCGCTTCCCGATAAAATTAAATGCGTTTAGAAACCCGAGCGTATAACTCAACCCGTACCACCAGAGATGGATGCCGAAGATCGTTCCGATAACGGGATCGATGTCGTGGATGTAAGGAAAGGATAAGGACATTCGTCCCTATTCTTGAATGGAATGGTTAGATTGCCCGAGCGATTGTTACAGTTTGTGCGGCTGTCACAAAAAAGGCTCCCCTCCTTCTAAAGGAGGGGTGGCATCCGCGAAGCGGATGACGGGGTGGTAAATCGGCCGAATGGCCGGAGCGGTTTGCGCAGCACGTCATCGTCGAGAACATGCCTCCCGACCGGGGTGGTAAATCGGCCGCAAGACCGAAAAAATCATTCATCTATCCAGTTACCCTTTTCAAGACGCCAACCGAAAGCTTCTCGAATACGATCCAAAACCCACGCGGGTGCTTCGAACACAGATTTGTTTTCAAATCGCAGAACCCGGACACCAAAATATTTTAGAAACAAGCTTCGTTCGTGATCATATTGCGCCGCCCGTTCATTGAAGTGAACCTCACCGTCGAGTTCGATACCAAGCTTCTCGGACGAGCAGTAGAAATCAAGGACATATCCGCTAAAGCTGTGCTGTCGTCGAAACTTTCTGCCTTCGAGTTGCGAGTTCTTGAGCATTAACCAAAGCCGAGCTTCTGCGGGCGTGAGGTTGGCACGGAGATCGTGACGAAACGTCCGAAGCTGTGGGAGATTGTTTAGCTTCATGATTACAGTTGGTTGAAATGGGTTCCGGCCATTCGGCCGGTTTACCACCCCGGCCTCGAAGACTCGGCCACCCCTCCTTTAGAAGGAGGGGAGTTTTCGAGCAGAACCCATGTTGTTCATAAGAGCCCGCGCTCCTTCACCCTCAGATATGTCTCCAATAACTTCGGCCCCAGCGTCTGCGTCGTAACGTCTAACGCCAGGCCACCAAGAGATTCGACCAATCGCAATGCCTGTTCGCGCTGGTGGATAATTTCTTCGGCGGCGGACTGCGTGAAAACGTCCTTGATATTGTCGGGCGATTTGCTGACGGCCGCGTTCAGGTCGCGATCGCCGATCGTGACGACCAAAGGCAGATGACGCGGCCGAAGGAGCTTTAGCGAATTTATCAATTCCTTAGAGCTTTCCTTATCGACAAGATCGGTCAGTACCACGACGAACGCACGCTTTTTTGCATTCGACGCGATGAACTGAAACGCACGCGCGTACGACGGCTCGATCAATTCCGGTTCCATGTCGTGGAGCGCCTCGAGCACCCCGTCCATATGTTCGAGCCCGCGTTTCGGCGGCAGATATTTTTTTACACGCCGGCCGAAGACAGCGAGCCCGCAATTATCGCCCGCGCGTCCGCATGCGGATATCAACGCGAGCGACGCATGTATCGCCGTGTCGAACTTTGTCTCGTCGCCGATGCGCCCGGTCATCAAACGTCCGCCATCAAGCGCGATCATTACAGTTTGGTCACGTTCGATCTGATATTGCCGAGTCGTCAAACGGTTGCGTCGAGCCGTTGCCGTCCACGAAATATGCCGCAGCTCATCGCCGCGAACATAATCGCGCATCGATTCGAACTCGCGTCCCTCGCCGCGTCTGACGGCCCGGCGCTGGATCGCCAGAAAGGATCGTGCGCCAAGTGCCTTGAGCTCGATCTCGCGTGCACGCCGCATGTTCGGATAGACCTTGACCGACTGGGCCGGACCGATCTCGGTCTGACACCAGACGAGACCCAACCTCGATCTAAAACGTACCGCTGTTTTTCCGAACTCGTATCGCCCACGCCGAACCGGGGTCAGAAAATATGAAAATGTGGCCGTCTCGTGCGCAGCGAGAAACATCTCTGCCTCACGCTTGTCCTTTAAACGCATGGCCGACGGATATTCGTCCTTGAGTTTGAAATGAAGATCGCGTTCGCTTGCATTCTCGATGACCAGCCGCACCTCGGATGCGTCGCCGATCGCGAGTCGCCGGTCGAACTCACGATGCGAGGTGACACCATAAGGTAACTTCCGGCTGATGAAATAATCGAGCAGGGCGGCCGCTACCAAAGCAATGTCGAATGCGATAACGGCGGTGCGCAAAAACGGGACCTGCCACGAGACGGAAAGGGGTACGAGCCCGAGTGCAAATAAAATGAAGAATAGTGGCGAGAAAACGAATCGCATGGATCACGTGGATTGTACCACCGCAACCGGCCACGCGGCTTAGCGTCAGACCGATCCGAAAGGATTTGAACACCCAGGAAAATGTTTAGCCCGTGCAACTAAATGCCGAGTTATCTGCTCAAACGTTAAGCCGAACACGGAATGTAATTCGAAGTATGAAGCCGTTCATCAAACTCCCCATATTCCTGATTATTATGTTCGTTTCCTGCGCCGCGATGTTTGCACAGGAATCGGACGGCGCGCCTGTCAAGGTCGGAATAGCCGAGATCTATCTCGCAAAGGACGATGGCAGCGGTAAAGCGGGTGATCAGGCGACAAGTTTTGTTACAACCGATATACCGATCTATTGCGTCGTCCAGCTCGATTCGTCGCAATCCGTCACGGTTAAAATGAACCTAATCGCAGTCGCAGTTCCGGGCGTAAAGGCGGAAACCAAGGTCGTGTCGACGACCTATACCACCAGGGACAATCAGGACCGCGTCAATTTTTCGGGTAGACCGACCGGACAATGGGTAGCCGGTCGATATCGAGTAGACATATTTGTCGGCGATGCTCCGGTGATCAGCCGTGAGTTTGCCGTTCAGAAGGCGGTCCAGGCAAAACCAGGCTCAAGACCCTCGGGCCCGAAACCTTCCGATAGATCCCGTCTCGCCGGCCCGGTCAGAAAATTCTAGATAATCCCGCTCCTCCCGGCCAAACGACCCCGCAATTCCCGCTAAAGATTGGTCTTGTAATTCGAAGCCGTTTCTGCGTATCATCGCACCAACAAACCAAGTAGTACCCTA
>JBKKAS010000172.1:0-5098 GCA_046714595.1 Pyrinomonadaceae bacterium
GGTTCCAGTCGTGAAGGATCATGCCCATCGTCACGACATCGGCGGGCGGAATCGAATCGCTAAAAAAGTCGATCGGCTCGGCTTTTACACGATCGCTAATTCCGGCTTCGGCGTTCTTCCGTCGCGCGATCTCGATCGCGCCCGGCAGATCGGTCGAGGTACAGGTCATGTGCGCATTCAGCTTTGCGACGAGCATCGAGAGCAAGCCGGTGGCTCCGCCGACGTCGGTCATTGTCTGGTAGTTAGAGAAATCGAACTTCTCCGCGAACGCCTGAAAGTTTCCGGCGGAGATGCCGGCCATCGCGTCCATGAACTGCTCAAGGCGCTCGGGCTGGCTATAGAGTTCTTCGAATACACCTTTGCCCCCGTCCTTCGTCTCGTTCTGAGCGTGACCCGTTTTTAGGCCATCGACCAGATTCCCCCAGAAAGGATATAGAGGATCGTGGGCCATCTCGAGAAACCCGCCCATCAACGCCGGACTTTTGCGGTCAAGAAACGTGCTGGTATCCGCCGTGTTGCGATACTTCGCCGTCTCGCCGTCACCGTCGCGTTCTAAAAACCGGAGAGCGACAAGCGTGTCGAAGAAATCCGGCGTAGAGCGTTCGTGCAGACCAAGCGCATCACGCAGTTCCGACCCGGTCTTCGCGGTATCGGCGAGCTCGCTGAACACTCCAAGCTTGACTGCCGAGAGCAGGGTCCTTGCCGGCCAAAACCCCATGCCGACTTCCATTATTCGTGCGGGCGACAACGCCTTCGCATCAGTAGCTGTCATAAAAGGAGTCCTCCAAGGTGAACACGCGTATTCTGTCAGCGATTTGTAGCTGGGACAAGTCGGTCGGGTCTATCGGGTCTATCGGGTCTATCGAGTCTATCGAGTCTGTCGAGTCTGTCAGGTCTGTCGAGTCTGTCAGGTCTGTCGAGTCAGAAGGATCTGACGACACTCGTTCGACCCGATAGACTCAATAGACTCGATAGACCCGATAGACCCGAAAGACTAAAGAAGTGCGGCCCACTCATTTGTAACCCGTGCCATTTCATCGAACAGATCCTCGGCGCTCGTTCGCGTGCGTTTCAATATTTTGAAGCTGTGATCGGCAGTGTCGAGCAAATGCTGCGTCGCCTGCTTTCCGAGGTTTGCGATGGTCGGTTCTAGCAGATCGAGCTCGCCGAGCGCGTCGCGCGTGCCGCTCAGGAAAAGCATCGGCACGGTGACCTTGCTAAGGTGCTCGGCGCGTTTTGTGTCAGGAGCTCCCGGCGGATGAAGCGGAAATGCGAACAGTACTAAACCGACGACGCCTTCGAGCGGCGCTTCCGATGCAGCGGTCGTCGTCATACGACCGCTGAACGAATGTCCGCCGGCGAGCAACGGAAGATCGGGCGCGGCTTCTCTCGCCGCTTTCACCGCAGATCTTATCGTCGCGATGCACACCGGATTCGGATCGCGCCCGCGTTTGTTTTCTGAGTACGGAAAGTTGTAACGGAACGTCGCGATCTTTTGCTCCGCGAGATGCTCCGCGATCGTCTGCAGCATCGGCGTGCGCATATTTGACGACGCACCATGGCCGAGCACGAGCAAATGCGTCGCGCCTTCGGCCCGCATAAGCAACGCCGAAACGTCTCCTTTTTCGGGGGTCGCAAGAAACTTCAGTTCGCTCGTTGTGTATTCCAATCTTGAATCCCTATCTGGCGTCACTTTCCCCAGGACGGGGCCAAGCCATTTTTCACTAGAAGCCGCAAGCCGCCACCGTCTGTACTGACGATCCAAAGGTCGCAGCCTTTGTCATCGTCGCGGTCCTTGCAGCGTTCGAAAACCACAGAGCGGCCGTCAGGTGAAATGCTGAATTTGCGGGCAAACTCGTTTTTCAGATCGGTCACCGGCGTGACTCTCTTCGTCGCGAAGTCGTACCGGTAAATGTTAGCCGACTCTAGAACGAACTCTTTATTTGAATAAAGCAAGCCTGATGCGTCCGGCAGCCATCGAAGATCCGAGAGCAATTGGTAATCAAGATCCGTGAACGTCGTAAGCTTTGTTCCCGGGTGCGTGCCGCCCTCCGTGATCCTGTAAATGCTCGAGCCGCCCGAACCGTTCTCCGAGTAGATGATCTGGTTGACTGTACCGGGCGTTGGCCCCCAATCCCACGTGCATGTGCCTAACGGATTCTTACCGCCGAAGAGCGGGTTGAAGCTATGCTCGCCCGGAGTCGGATTCGAAGATGCGCTGCTCACGATGCACAGGCCCGACCGGTAGCTGACTCGAGAGCCGTCGCTTCGCCACGTAGGTCGATATGCACCGGAGAGTTCGATCCCCTCGCCACTGATATTGAAGATCGGCACGGTCACATTACGCCCCGCTTGCACATCAGGGCCGGGCGTAAACCACCGGCTTTTGCCGAACATCGCGATCACCGGCTGGGGGTGGGCCCCAAGGTCGGCGACCGACTTGAAGACCAGGGTCTTTGACGTTCCCGCGAGAATTGTGACCTGTTGCGGCTCGTCGGCTCCGGCGACATATACGATGAATGTCCCGGGCGTCGTGGCGGCGGGCTGGCTGTTGAGTATGGTCACGGTAACCGTTCCCTTTCGGTAGCGTGCTAGCTCGCTGCGGTCAGGCGCATTCGTGAGCTTTCGAAGACCGGTGCCGTCCGGACGGATCGTGTAAATATCCGCGAGGTAGAAGGAAGCGACCGCCTCGTGAGAGCTTGAGAAAGCGAGCTCTTTGCCGTCGGGCCGCCAGGCCAGATCGTATAGACCAAGTCCTTCGTGCAGATCCTTGTGCGTCCACAGACGCCGGTCGCCCGTACCGTCGGCCGAGATCGCGCGGATCTCGGTGTCGCCGCGAATATATGCGATAGTGCCGGCCGAATTTACTGCCGGCAATTCGCGTCCGGTTCCCTGGCTAGCCATCGGCGCTTTCGGCTCCGCAGTCGCAGCAGGTGATTGGGGCGTCGGGGACTCGGATCGAGAAACGTTTGTTACTTTCGAAGGCGCACGGCTACTATCGTTCGCGCTCTTCGCAGCGGCCGTCTTGTTTTGTCGCCCCAAAGTAAAATTATCGATCACAAGACCCGTCTGGCCTTTCGCCGGTGTGATCCGCAGTGATGTGATCGAAGTATTCGAAGTAAAACCGACAAACCCCGCTGCGGGTCGCGCCGGAGTATTGATCGTCACCGTGCGAATGCCGCCGCTTGTATTGACGACGACCTCGATCGGGGAGGTGTACGGTTGTAACGCCCACAGATCCAAGCCGACAGCCGTTATACCGCTTGGCAATGTGATATCGAGGTACGCATTACCCGGCTGGTTCGGCGGCGACCAGGTCAGCTTCGCGCCCGAAGTAGTTTCAAAGGCCGGGCCGGCGTAGTGCATGCCGCCGACGATCGTCACGTGTCCGGGGCCGAAACGCGCTCCGCCGCCCGGTCGAAAATCAATTCCCGCCGTAACGAAATGACCCTCGCGCTTAAAGAGTTGAAAGCCGCTGTTGGGCGCGACCCCTTCGAAGTCGATAGTCGATAAGCCTTGGGCGGCCGAAGTGAAAGATGCACGGTCTGAATAAGATTCAATATCTGCTTGCGCAAGACTGGTTCCGACACACGCGGTGATCGAAAGCAGCAGGGCGAGGAATGTAAGACGCATACGTCCTCCTTGAATTTTGACTCGGCTTTGCAGTACGTAGGACGAGTGCTCTCGCACAAGTTTGCAAAGCCGATTGGATGTATGCAGTATTCTCTTGCTAAGACGATCAAAGGGCAAGAAGATTTTTCCGCCTCGACGGGAGTCGGGCCATAGGCTAGGCCTTGAAATTCTTCCTCAATCCTTGCCACACCTCGCTGTATTCGTGTTGAAGCTCGGCGCAGTCCATGGCGAACTTCGTCGGACGGATGATGTACCGCGATTCGAACATGAACGCGAGCGTCCCTGAGAGTTTCTGCGGTTTGAGATCAGCGTTAGATGCTTTCTCGTACGCGTCGAGATCCGGTCCGTGGGCTGACATCTGGTTGTGTAGCGATCCGCCGCCGGGGACGAAACCTTCTTCCTTCGCGTCGTACGCGCCGTAGATCAGGCCCATGTATTCGCTCATCACATTGCGGTGATACCACGGCGGGCGGAATGTGTCTTCGGTGACGAGCCAGCGGTCGGGGAAGATGACGAAGTCGCAGTTCGCGACGCCGGCCTCGGCAGACGGCGATGTCAGCACCGTGAAGATCGACGGATCGGGATGATCGAACGAGATCGAGCCGATGGTGTTGAAGCGGCGAAGATCGTACTTGTACGGCGCGTAGTTGCCATGCCACGCGACAACATCGAGCGGCGAATGATCGGTCTCACACGCCCATAGGTTTCCGCCGAACTTCGCGACGATCTCGCACGTCGTATCTTTGTCTTCGTACCACGCGACCGGCGTTTCGAAATCTCGCGCATTCGCGAGACCGTTGGCGCCGATCGGTCCAAGGTCGGGCAGACGAAACTGTTGGCCGTAGTTTTCACAAATGTATCCGCGAGCCCGGCCGTTTGGCAGCTCGACACGGAACTTAAGACCTCGGGGAATGACCGCGACCTCGCCCGGTTCGATCTCGATAATTCCCAATTCCGTCACGAAGCGCACATCGTTCATCTCGGCGACGACGATCATCTCGGCGTCGGCGTTATAAAACAGGCGTTCCCGCATCGGTGCATTGCAGGCAAAGATATGCACCGCCATTCCCATCTGCGAGAAGCTTTCCCCGTTTCCGGCGATGGTAATCAGACCGTCCACGAAATCCGTTTCGATCTCAGGTATCGGTATCGGGTCCCAGCGAAGTTGATTTGGCGTCGTGACGATCTCATCAAACGGCGTCGATCTGAGTAGTTTGTTCTCGATCTGGCGGAAAGGTTTGTGAAGGACGCTCGGACGAATGCGATACGTCCACGTGCGTTTGTTGTGCGCGCGCGGCACCGTGAATGCCGTTCCCGAAAACTGCTCGGCGTAAAGTCCAAACGGCGCCTTCTGCGGTGAGTTCCGCCCGACGGGCAACGCACCTTCGATCGCGTCGGTAGCGAACTCGTTTCCGAAACCTGTTTGATAGTTGAAAGCCATCAGGAAGGATGCCGTGTACTACGC
>JBKKAS010000173.1:0-3170 GCA_046714595.1 Pyrinomonadaceae bacterium
GTCTCGGCCACACGCACATGCATTACGAGATCGACAACAGGGCCTTCAATCCGGGATCGATCGAGGTAACGAACATCACGGAGTATCGTGAAACGCGCGGCGTATTTCTCGTCGACGTCGATGAAGAGAACGGCGTCCGCGCAAAACATATCCAGGATTATCGGCAGCGTCCGTTCCAACGGATACATTTTGAAGTAACCGGAGTAGCATCCACGGCGGATGTAACTGCCGGTGTGCTGGACCTTGTCAGAGAAACCGTGAGGGTCGCGGAAGCGGATAAACCCGCGCCGATTGTCGAGATCACACTGCGCGGCCAGCTCGGCTTCCCGAACTCGCTGATCGAATCGCAAAGGATCCGTGATGAAGCCCAGAAACTGACCGGTGCTCTCCATATTCGCTGGAAGAATATTTCGGTACCAGTCCAGTACGCGATAGCCGATGATATGCCGGAGGACGCCGGCCGCGAGAAGCTCGAACGCCGCGTGGTTGAGGATCTGATCATGCGCGACAACAGGTTCAAGGCGAATGTTACCAGCATCTCGGATGCCGTGATCGGGGCCAAGCGTCTCGCACTCAGCGATGAGGAACCCGGGAAGATCGCCGAGTTTCTCGGAACGATGGTCGGATGACTGTGACGAACTATGTCGGAGGCCTCGGAAAAAGTACTCGGTATCAAACAACTTCCTTTGTTTCCGCTGCCGCTCGTCCTGTTGCCGAACGAGGTGCTGCCGCTGCATATTTTCGAGCCGCGATATCGCCAGATGCTAACCGACATCGAGCTGCGGCGAAATCTTTTCGGAATTACGTTTTTCGATCAGGAGAAAGATCTTCTTGACGGGCCGCCGGTCGGAACCATTGGATGCGCTGCTGAAGTTCGCGAAACGAACACGCTCCCGGACGGGCGGTCGAATATCCTGGTGTCGGGTGTTATTCGCTATCGCCTGCTTGAGTATGTCGACATCGAAACGCCATATCTCACCGGCGCGGTCGAGTTCTTTGAGGATGATGACGAGGATGATGCGTTGGTCCAGCCGATCGCGGACGAGGTCTTCGATCTGTTCGAGCGGATCGCAAAAGCCGCGTTCAGGCTCAGCGGCAACCCGGGCAATTTTCCCGAGATTCCGAAGACTGAGCCCGAGCAACTTTCTTTTCTGGTCACTGCCGCATTCCATTTGGGCAATGACATCAAGTACAAGATGATCGAGCTGACCTCGACAAACGAACGACTGACCAGCCTGCACGGCATTCTGACCGAGGCCGTAGATAAGATGGAATCGAACGCGGACACAATAAAGGCCGCTCAAACGAACGGCCATACGAAAAAGAAAATTGACTTGTAAGAAAACTAGCTCGCCGGCTGCCCAAGCGACCGACGGAAAAAATCGATCACTCGTTGATCGTAGCTTTCCGACAGCTCGAGCGACGCGTTAATGATGCTGTAGCCCGACGGGCTGAGGTCGGTCTTTGACTCGACCGTCGAATTGGCGGGAAAGCACTTGCTAAGCTTCGATGTAGATTCCTGAAAGTCGGGGGCATCCAACCCGCCGAGCAGCAAAACCTTTCTTTCGGTCAGCAACTTCGCCATGTCACACGACGACTCTCGCATGTAGCATCCCTCAAAAAAATAAGGTCGAGTGCCAAGCTGCGCGAACTTTGCAGTCACCGAACTTCCAAACGGATAACGTTTTTCGACTGTCGAAGCAAGCATGCTGTCGGCGCTTTGCGGTACCGAGTCGAGGGCAATGGCCTTCACACTCGGATCACGCACCGCCGAGGCGAGAGCGGCGATCGAGCCCATCTCCAATCCATATATCCCTATATCCTTGCCGATCAGCGGAAATTGCTCGGGCGTTTTCAAACTGCGGAGAAACTCGATTGCAGCGACGGCATCATCTGCCTCGCAGCCGCCGAACGACGTATATTCGACCGCCGGATTTTGCCCGTGGCCGCGCAGGTCGGGCATAAGGATCGTGAAATTCGTGGCCTCGTTAAGCTTTACGCCTAAGTTCAGAACGTGTGAGCGATTAGCCCCGTATTTGTGCAGAAGGATGACAGCCGGTGCGTCCTGAGCTCCCCGCAGCACCCACCCGCGTGCGGAGGTTCCATCCTTGTTTGCCCATGTCTCGTCCGTGACTTGAGCACCTCGTGCGCTCAACATTCCATAAACCTCGGGCGTGATCAGATATGCGGCACTCACCGGATGTGAGGTCTCGTGGACCAGCCAGATCGACGCAGTCGCGACCGCGAGCAGAAGTAGAACAGCAACCGGAAACAAAAGACGGGTAAGACTCTTAATAAGACGAATGCTCTTTGCCATATGAAGTGATTCGGAATGGGATACAACCAGGCTCGGATGAAGGGATTCTTAAGAGAAGCCAGAAGGAAAAGGCTTCTGATATGTGCCACGAAGATGGTACCATAATTCCGCATCCGTAAGGAATATATTTAAGATGTCCAACCCTAAACTCTTGATTCTAATTGTAGTCTTTTCAAGCATTTCGCTAAATATCGCCGGACAGGTGCCGGCCGCTAAGATCAATTACCCCTCGCCTCGGACGGCAACCGTCTTTATGCCGCTGTCGGAGCTAAAGGAAGGAATGCGTGGAAAGGCCTTAACCGTCTTCCGGGGGAGTCAAGCCGAAGAGTTCAACGTTGAGATCCTCGGCATCGTTCCGGGTGCTATCGGACCGAAGCAGGACCTTATCGTTGGGCGTCTGAGCGGTGGCGGAGCGGACAGGACGAGCGTTTTCGCAGGAATGTCGGGTTCGCCCGTTTACATCGACGGGAAACTTGTCGGAGCTATCTCGTATAGCTTCCCCTTCTCGAAAGAGCCGATCTGCGGAATTACACCCATTGAACAGATGATCGCGATCTTCGAGCGAAAGGACGGCGCCAAAACAACGGCGTCGGAACCGAAGCCGGTGTCGTTCGCGGAATTGGCCTCGACAAACTGGACGGCTAATTTTCCAAAAAGTCACGCTGCCAACGCTTTGCTATCGGGTGTTGCGAACAACTCGCTTTTGATGGCGGTGGCCGGGCAGTCGTTCCAACCGATCGCGACGCCGATGACTTTCTCGGGTTTTTCACAAGAGACATTGAACGTTTTTACACCCCAGCTTCTTCAGGCCGGACTTATCCCGGTTTCTGCCGTTGGCGGAACGGCTCCGATC
>JBKKAS010000174.1:0-3883 GCA_046714595.1 Pyrinomonadaceae bacterium
CGGTTTAAAAAGAATTGAGACCGAGGTCTCGTCGATCACTCGGTCTCAAGAATAAAGATACTAGCGAAGTCTAGAACGGAATATCGTCATCGCCGCTTGGTGATGGTGCCGGTGCTGATGCGGTCGCGGCGCCCGATCTGTCGGATGGGCCCGCAAATTCGGCCGCGGACGGCGAATCTCCTGAATACTCTTCGTTCCGTGCACCACCGCCTATGAAATGCATCTCAGTTCCCTGCACCTCCAGGGTATATCGACTCTTTCCATCACGATCGGTCCATTCTTCAAGTCCAAGTCGTCCTTCGATGTAGACCGGACTTCCCTTCGTTAAATACTTGTTGGCATTTTCAGCCTGGTTGCGCCACAGCGTCACTCGAAACCATGTGGTTACGTCCTGAAGTTCGCCTGACTTGTCGCGCTTCTTTTCATTAGTGGCGAGAGAAAAGTTGCACACCGCAACTCCTTGCGGGGTGTAACGAAGTTCGGGATCCCGTCCGAGGTTCCCGACAATAATGATCTTATTGAAAGACATAATTCGCGTCTCCGTGTAATTTATTAGTTAAGTTTTAGCCAACGTTCCCGGATATTACCCTCATCAATCCATTGCGGTCAAGTTGCTGTGCTAGAATCTTTCTTCGCCTCGCTCGGCCGTTTGCGCTGCTTGATGTTTCACTCGAACACACTGAAAAATTTCGGCTCTGTTGTCGTTCTCACCGCGATAATTGTGGCGTGTTCGGGACTCCCCGGAAGGGCTGCGGTTACGAGGTCGCATGCCGCCGCCCAGTCCGAATTATTTACAAAATGTTGGGAATATAAATCGAGTCCCGATCTAACGAAGTCTGCCGCTTCAAACGATGCGAGTTTCTATTTTCTAAATTCGGATAACAGGTTGGAGGCGGTCGATCTGAACACTGCAGCCAAACGTTGGTCTACCGAACTCGGTGGCGAGGTGATCTCGAACTTGTTCGCGAGCGACAGCTCGGTATTTGTCGTAACCATTAGTCCGCCTCTAGGGAACGCGATCGAGCGTAAACTGCTTCTCCGCTCGCTCAGCAAGCAGACTGGCATAACGAATTGGAGCACGGATGTGCCGTACTCGCCGCGCGTTTTCCTGGGCAATCTGAACGGTAATATTATTTCGGTCGGTAGCGGGGGAGTTATTGCTGCCTATAGCTCGAGCGATGGAGCGCAGATCTGGAACAAACATCTGGGCTCACGTGTAACGACGGAGCCGTATTTTACCGCAGGGGAATTAGCAATCGGGACCGACAAGAAGGAAGTGATAACCGTCGCAGGAACCAACGGGAAAACCGCGGTCGTTTCTACATTGCAGCATTTGCCAAGCGCCGTCTTGATCGGTCCGGAAAAGCGTTATCTTATCGGCGACGAGCGCGGCAATCTGGTTTCGGGTACGGCAAGAAGTAGGCGCTGGAAGTTTAAGAATGGCGCGCGGATCTCTTTTGTACTCTCTTACGGTTCCGGGTTTCTGGCATCGTCCTTCGACAACTTTATTTACAAACTTTCGCGCGGTGGAAACGTGGAATGGAAGCGAAGACTGTCGGGCAGGGTTGCGAACAGGCCTTTGATCATAAATGACACCGCTATCGTTTCGATCGTCGGCGACGGGACTGTTTACATTATCGATCTAAAAAACGGGAAGATCGTATCCAGGATCGAAACGGGTGACGAAAACGCCCCCGGGATCGCAGCTACCACTCGTCAAGGAGAATTCGTCGTGAGTACTTCTACTGGACTTTCCTTTTATACTCAGGCCAAATGTCCGGGCAAATAAAAAGACGGCACTTGGCTGTACCGTCTTAGATAATCTTGAGAGGGCGAAGAATCTTAATGTGAAACCGAATAATCATGCATCATTGCATAGATTTCGTCCTTGATCAGTAATTTCTTTTTCTTGAGTGTGCTTTCTTCGATCTGTTCGTCGTCGTTGGGATATGTAAGGTGGGCCAATTCGCTCAACCGGTTTTCGAAGCTTTGATGCTGGTGAACCAGATCTCTAAAAGCTGGATTGCTTTTGATCAGTTCATCTCTTACAGCATCCGGCGTTGACATGTCCATAGCGTGTTGTTCCTCACTTTTCAATTTTTTCGAACCCCAGTCCAGGCTCGCAACGGACTAGTCTGGGTTCAACCACGATGTTAAACCAACTACGCGCCAATTTTCAAGCATCTTTACAGTTTTATTGATTGCCTCGATCCTTGAGCTGTAAATACATGACTTCCGCGTCTTCGACTGGTGCCGCATAGAAGTTTCTCCTGGTACCGGTCCTGACGAATCCGTGCACGCGATAGAAGGCGATTCCCGGCTCGTTAGAGGCCCGAACCTCAAGCCACACCTGAGAAACTCCCCGCCGTCGGCACGCATTAAGAAACTGAGTAAGGAGCTCCGAACCCACGCCGATATTTCGGAAAGACGCCCGCGTTCCAATATTGTAAATCTCCGCAGACCCTTCTTGCGGCTCGTTTGATGCAGCAACCAACCGGCCGGCGATAAAACCGACGATCTGTCCGGGCTCGTCCTGTGCTATGAGGATAACCGCATCCGCCCTCTGCATTTCACTTTCATATCCCTGCGGTGTCCAGGTGCTAAGCCCGCATTCGGCACCGATCAAGCAGAGATGCTCGATGTGTTCGGGTCGGGCGGCTGCGATCTGAAAGCTGGTCATGACGAAAGTCGCCCCGTATGGTTCCGATTGCGAAGATATATCGGCCGAGCCAAAGTGTTTTCGGGGTTACTCGCTGCATACCGGCCGATATACTCCGCCAGTGCGGTTCCAGCATCGATCAATTCGGTACTTTCAGGTAAGCGATGGGCAAAGCGTTGCGTCAGGTCGGTGTGTGCACACAGCACCGAACGCGGGCCGGTATCTAAACGAGTTAAAAAATCCGCCTCCGGCGCGAGCTCCGGCAGGCTAGTCGAGTCCGGGTCATCGTTGAACGCCTGCCATGCCACGTCTTTTTTACCGACCGGAATAGCGGTAATCAGATTTGAGAGTTCAGCGCAGGAGATTGCCATCGCATCCAGTACGGGAACGCCTATACAGTCAACACCCAGCGACTGCTTTAACCCAAGCGCGGTCGCCATGCCTATGCGAATCCCGGAGTAACTTCCAGGACCCGTTGAGACCGCGATCGTGCGAATTTCGTCGAGCGAGACGCCTCCAAGCTTTAATACGTGATCGATAACCTGCAATATCTCCTCAGCACGGGACGGACGGAAGTCGGTGCCCGTCGTCGAAGCGATCACGGATCTCTTACTCAACACGGCGACGCTCCCCCAGCCGACCGCACACTCGATCGCCAGAATCGTATCGGGAGTTTTAGTAAGCTTCTCTGATCTCATTTTTTAACTAATGCAGGAAATACTCGCTTGATCGACGGCCCAAGCCTCTTGATCGCATCGCGTAGCTGGTAGCCAATACGGCTGCTCGCGGTAAAGCTTCCCTCACAATCTATCGTTGCCTGTATTGGATTTGGCGGGACGCGCCTTCGAAGCTGCTGGAAAAAGATCTGCGGGCTTTGGAGCGCCGAGTGTAATGGCCGTTGCCGAATTCCACTCGCCCACGTCTTTTCGATGCAACGGGTGAGCCATGTCGGGAGCGCCCGAGCCTCATCGGCGAAGGGGAGTCCTTCAAGCTCGAGATTCAGATACTTATGAGCTAGCCCGATCGTCGCAACGATCCAGCCGCGTCTATTTTCACTGACGACGTTAAGACATTTATCCCAGTCGAACCCTGCCGGACGATTTTGAACCGCATAAACTATGTCCCACAGGCGTTCGCGGTTTTCTCCACCATCGGTCAGCCAGTGGACACAAAGAACTCGAAGGTGGTCCTCAGCGGACAGGATGCGGACTTTTTCATCATCAA
>JBKKAS010000175.1:0-3376 GCA_046714595.1 Pyrinomonadaceae bacterium
CTGGGTTTAGTTAGATTCAAATGGAGCCGGTGATAGGACTTGAACCTACGACCTGATGATTACAAATCAACTGCTCTACCAACTGAGCTACACCGGCAAGGCGTGCGGGGAACGCGGCAAACGTTGATACTAGCAAAACGGTTCTTTTATACGCAAACCAAACGCCCGCACCGCCAAAGATCGTCGATCGCGACGTGTTAAACAATGAAAAATAGTTGTTGACGCTATTTTGCCGAAAAGGTTACGATAACAGTGGCCAAAGTAGCCGGAACCGCCATCTTTCAGAATCCTCCGCCCCTTCATCCGGAGTAACCTTTCCTACCAATTCACACGAAGTTAAAGGAGAAAATCGTGAGTTTTCAAATTGTTTGCAAAAAAGTTGCTGCGGGCATATTCGCAGCCTTCACCATTTTTGTTACCAGCGCCGTCGCCCAACGGCCACAGCCGACGCCGGTTTTTGTCGCACCCAGCGCACGAAACATGCGCGTAGCGGAGCGGAACAACGTATATTGCGCGGGGTACGTGCAAAAGTCGCCCATCGACACAAGCCGAAAGATCGTCGGTGGTGTCGAGGAACAAGAGCAATTCCTTTACTCCGAAAATAACGTCGTCTACATCAACGCCGGCGCCAACAAGGGCGTTAGGGTCGGAGATGTGCTGACGGTCCTTCGTCCGCGCGGTCAGGTCACGACGCGTTGGACGCGCAAGGGCGATTTGGGATTCTATGTCCAGGAAGTCGGCGCACTCGAAGTGATCCGTGTTAAGAACGAGGTCTCGGTTGCAAAGGTAAAAACCTCGTGCGACAACCTCTACCTTGGCGATCTAGTCCAGCCGATGCAGACACGCGTCGCACCCGATTACCGGCAGCGACCCGCGATGGATCTTTACGCCGACCCGAATGGTAAAGCGGTGGGACGAGTCTTCATGTCCCGTGACAACGCCGAAGTACTCACCCGCGACTTCATCGTATACATCGACCTCGGCGCCGAAGACAATGTACAGGTAGGCGATTACCTGACGGTCTTCAGACGCCTCGGCAAGGGTAATCCGTTTTCGGGTGACTGGGGCGAATCGGTCAGCGCACGTGACGAAGGATTTCAAAGCTTCGAATATCGTGGCGGACGCTTCTCGAACCAGGCCGCACGGAAGTCGGGCAACGAAGCAAAAGGCCGCGTTGTGACGACCGAAAGAGCAAAGGATGACCGTCCGCGTATCAGGAAGGTCGTCGGCGAAATGGTGATCCTCAATGTTAAGGAGCGTACGGCAACGGCCGTCATTACGCGCACCGCTCAGGAAATTCACACCGGTGACTGGGTCGAAGTTCAGTAACGCCCGTCATCGCATAAACCTACCTACCTTTCAGCCGGACGGCAGCCCAACCTTCTGCCTCCGGCTTTTTTACACCTACATAAATGAGAAGTACGAAGCGTCCAACGTCGAGTGTCGCGTCGTCACGGTAGATGCGTTATTGGGCAGGCTGTTGTTGGTGCGAGTCACCGCGACGCGGTCTCCCAAGTTATGAAGCCTGGATCGGAAACGTTCCGGGCTTTCTATTGTTTCGCGCGTTCGTTCTACGTAAGCGTAATACCGATCGACTGCAGAAAACGGTCGGGACGTTCGCCTCCGATGAGTGCGAAGACGTAGTCGTTGGCGATCGTCTCGAGCTCGGTGCCGGTCCTGACATCCTCCAAAACCAATTCGTGTTCGCGCATCTCTTTGATCGCAACGCCGAAACGAAGATCGAGAATTCCATCGTCAGAGCATTGATACATTTGAAACTTGTTTCCAAATTTAACGGTCGGTGCGAGGGACGTTCGCACAAGCAGCGTGACATGGTTCATCTCACCGGGGACGCGCGGCTTGATCGTCGACCCGATCCGGTCTGCGACCAGATCGACAGCCGCCTCGACGGCAACGTTACCGCCGCCAACTATAACTATGCGCCGTCCACGAAAATCGGCCGGATTACTCAGACTGTACAAAACCTTTTGCTCTTCGCGCCCGTCAATAGTGAACTTCATTTCCTCGTTCGGCAGGCGTAACCGGTTTGGGGCGCCGCGAAGACCGATCGCGAGCACGACCCTTCGAGCGCGATAGGTTTGGCTGCGTGTTTCACCTTGCCGTAGCGTTTCTACCACAAAGTAATCGCCGTCCCCCGCACGCGTGACCGATTTGCAGCTTTCGAATTCGTTTACCCGGACGCCTTTCTCATTGAGAGAGTTCAGCCACACTTGCAAGATATTCTCACGCTGATCGCCGGGAACGCGCCCCACGATCTGTTCGGCGACGTCGCGGCCAAATTCCGGCAGAGCATCGATCAAGTCACTGGACTTTTTCGACTGAATATTCGCGGCGATCCTTTTTCGCAATTCCACGTCGATCTTCTTAATAAGCAACGGGGAAAGCTCGGAGCGCAATGCTACGGGTATCTTCGACACAAGGTGTTCGAGCAGGATCGCGGACTGTTTCGTTATCGCGGCTTCGAGCGCCGGGTCGTGTACTTGCGCGACCGCTTTATCGTCACGCTCGTTCGACGCGGCATACTTTGATTTCGTCAGTCCCAAACCGGCGGCAGGAAGTCCGCCGAACCAATCCGTCGTGTCGGGTTTAAAGAAGATGTATTTGCCCTTGGGATACGCGGCGATCGTAGACAATACCTTGTCTTGCTCAATCGCCACGTATCGCAGCTGCCTATCTGACGCCGCCGCGGCCGCTGATGCACCGGCGGGCCCAATGCCGAGGATCGCAATGTCGTATTCGGCCTTTGGTTCCGCGGCGGCGTTTTCCAACTCGGCCGCGATATGCGCGATAACCTCATAACCTTCCTTGACGGCGTTCTTGATCAACGGAACTCCTGAAACGTCGCCGATGATATAGCAGCCGGGAACGTTGGTCTGGTAGCTTGCTCCGTCACGGGTTGGAGCAGGCCGCGAAACAACCGGCTTGGCCGTGTTGATGACGATGCACGCTTTCGGATTGACAGGACATTCGGCCTGACACGCGGTGTCCTCCATACAGAGGTCGGGAGCGACGGCCGCGGCCACTCCGTCGACGATCGCCAGGACATCATGCGGACAAGCATCGACGCACGCCTGACATCCGATGCAGCGATCGCGAAAAATTACGGGATGCGGATAGGCGGGACCGCGATATTTGTCCAGCCCAAGTTCCGCGAGTTCAGATGACGTCAAGCTACGGGCGGCGTCAGATCGGAGACCTCGCCCGCTATACCCGCGGAAAAAAGCGTATGCACGTGCCGAATCGTTGAAAATGAAAACTATGCCGGCGACAAGAACTATCGTCGTTACGCTCGCCCACCCCACCCACGAAAGGCCGCCGTAGGTCGCTGAATCGGACACGGCGCTCTGGCTCGTCC
>JBKKAS010000176.1:0-11157 GCA_046714595.1 Pyrinomonadaceae bacterium
TGTTTTTTATGTCGGTGATTGAAATTAATTCATAATCACCACGCCCCCTACAAAGGCAATGGTTATGCCATATAGCTAATTGTTAAAATAATTAACTTTGAGATTAATACACACCCGATCTTTGTCGAAATTTTTTCGTACGATGAAGAAGAGACCGTTGAAAAAGATTTCCGCGCCGATTTCCTTATACTACGAGCGTGGGTAAAATAGATCATTCCTTTTTCGATTGAGATCTTCCATGTCCGCCTTCAAAGAAAAGCTCCGCCGATTCGAATACACCGACCTGCTTGGCTGGTCTTACACGCGCTATAACACGTTCGGCGAGTGTAAGAGAAAATACTTCTACGAGTACTATCGAAAGTTTGACCTTGCGAACCGTCCGAAGATCGAGTTTTTAAGGAGCCTGACCACGATCCCGCTCGAAGTGGGAAATATCAGTCATAAGTTGATCAACAGACTGCTTCAAAGACTACAAAAAACTTCGGACGAGATAGATCTGGAAAAGTTCTTCGAATACGCTGAACGAAAGACTATCGAGATATGTAAAGAGAAGACCTTTGAAGAGGTTTATTTCGGAAAGATGGAGGAGATAGATTTTAGGCTCGCAGTCTTTCAGAAAGTTTCCGCCGCGATGGAAAACTTTCTTAAAAGCGATCGCTTGCAATGGCTGTTCGAAGAAGCGTTGGTCAGTAAGGACGATTGGTACGTCGAGCACGAAGACCCAAAGAACTTTGGCGAGTGCCGTATTGATGCATGGAAGGCGTTCTGCAAAGTAGATTTCATGTTCCCGATCGGCGATGAGTTACACATCATCGACTGGAAAACTGGAAAATCCGATTATTCGAAACACAGTATTCAATTGAAAGGTTACGCCGGGTGGGCGAATTTTCAATTTGGTGCCGACGTTTCGAGTATCAGACCAACTGTCGCCTACCTTCTTCCTGAATACACCGAACATTCCGTTGAGTTAAACCTATACGATATCGATGATTTCGCCGGACTGGTAAAGGTGCAAACCGAAGAGATGTACGAGTACTGCGAGATCCCGGAGACGAACTTCCCGTTGTCTAAAGAATCGTTCCCGATGACACCGCACGAGGCGTTCTGCAAGTTTTGTAAGTATCGTGAGTTGTGCGACCGAGCCTGAAACCGCACGCTTTCAAATCATATCCTCAACGGCATGACGATGTACTTGTAGTCGTAGTTCGTGTCGCCAGCCAACCGGATCTGCGTAGCCGCGTTCGCGTCCTTGAATTCGAACGAGATCCTTGTCGCTCCTTTCGATTCTTTCACGCGCACCTTGTCGCCATCCGTCTCCTTGAGCGTTGTGTCGTCTGAGGTCGACATGGTCGGTCCGGATTCAGATTCGGACGCTGTGGCTATGCTCTCGAAAGCTCCGACGTTGTTCAAAAACTCCTGAAGGTACTGCCAGTTGAAACCGAGTGTGACTTCTTCCACGGCTGAATAGTCTGCAGGAACAAACTCCTGCCCTTCGCCGTCCTCGCTTGACTGCGCGGTCAGCTCTACTTCGCCCGGGCGGACCGTCATTCGGATCGAGCGGTTGCGTTCGTCTGCCATTAGCGAGATGCGCCGAACGGCATTCTTCATTTCGAGCAGATCAAAAACGACGCTCTTGTCGTTATCCTTCGGCATTACCATTTCATAATTCGGAAAATTGCCCGAGAGCTTGCGGGTAATAAGCAGCCTGCCGCCGGTCTGGAAATAAATATGATTCTGATCTTCTCCGAACTGCACGTCACCGTCCGAATCACGCGAGATCTTTACCAGCTCGAGGAGGGCTTTTTTCGGGATCAGCGCGTCCATCTTCTCATCGCCCCAGTCATCGAGC
Source organism: Pyrinomonadaceae bacterium (assembly GCA_046714595.1). Taxonomy (GTDB): domain Bacteria; phylum Acidobacteriota; class Blastocatellia; order Pyrinomonadales; family Pyrinomonadaceae; genus OLB17. The sequence goes on from JBKKAS010000176.1 coordinate 1,850, forward strand.
GCCTTTTCGATATACGCCAGGCGGTGACCGTCGGTCGTTACCATACGAGCCTTGCCGTCGGCGATCATGAACTTTGCCCCGGAGAGAGTGAAACGGCTCTGTTCGTTCGTAATAGCAAATGCTGTGTTGTGAATGAAGTAGTTGAATATCTCGCTCGATAACTTCATCGGAGCCGATTTGAAGATCGGGATCTCCGGATACTGTTCGCGACTGACGCCGGCAAGACGAAAGCTCGCCCGGCCCGCCTTCATTTGTACCCACTCGTTCTCGAGTTTCTTGAAATGAATGTCACCGCCTTCCAGCGTGCGAACAATATCAAAAAGCTTGCGAGCCTGGATGCACATCGCGCCGGTAGTTTTTATCTCGGCTTCGGCATCGCAGCGAATCGTCACGTCGAGATCGGTTCCCAGTATCCTGATCTCCTTTTCACCCAGGCTCTCGATCAAGATATTCGACAAAACCGGAATGGTAGATTTTCGCTCAACGACGCCTTGTATGAATCCCAGTTCTTCCTTGAGAACGCTTTGTTTGATTGTAAACTCCATATTTTCTGATCCAACTCCTGAGTATTATTGCTACGATCTGCCGCCGCCGATATTCTGTTTTTAATACTACAGAACCTTAATATTAAATCTAGTAGTAGTAGTAGGGCCTGTGAATTTGTGCGAAAGTGGCGAAAGCTCTTATTACTATTGACCTTCGGCGTCCACAGGTAATTGTGGAAAACTTGTGGAAAAGGCCCATAGCGTCTGGAAAACTTTTTCGTCGGCTACTTTTCCTCCAATGTCCACAACCTTTTCGTCGATTGAGCTGAGGAAAAGTGGAAAACTTTTTTCAAGTGCTGCAAATAACAGAGATATCGAGGCTACGTCGCGAAACCTGATGTGGAAATTATTTTCGTTCATGGGTTCCCTAAACTCAAGTAACTAACTGCAAAGGCTGTCGATTAAGCCGCTGATTGTGTTGTGGAAAACATTATCCTGCTTTACTAGGTTGTCGATTTTTTCGTACGAGTGCATGACTGTCGTGTGATGCTTTCCGCCAAGCTCCCTTCCGATCTCAGGATAGCTGTGAGTCGTCAACCGTTTACACAAATACATCGCCACCTGCCGGGGCCCGGCCACGGCGCGAGAGTTGTTCTTCGACTTCATCTCCTCGACTGTGAGTTTGTAGTGTGATGCAACGATTCGGGCGATGCGATCCATTGTCAGACCTTCGGGGCGCTCACTGTCGATAATGTTCTTAAGAGCATCCTGGGCGAGCATTTTCGAGATCGGTACACCCCGCAAACTCGATATCGCAACAAGGCGAACAAGCGAACCTTCCAGCTCGCGGACGTTTGAACGAATTTTCGTTGCAATGAAAATCGCTATCTCGTCCGGCAGGTGAATGCCATCGAGATCCGCTTTGCGTTTGAGTATCGCAACCTTGGTCTCGAGGTCCGGCGGTTCAATGTCGGCGATCAGTCCCCATTCGAAACGGGAATGGAGGCGCTCTTGCAGCGTTGGAATATTCCGCGGGGGACAATCCGATGTGATAACGATCTGTTTCTGTTCGTTGTGCAGCGTATTGAAAGTATGGAAAAACTCTTCTTGCGTGCGCTCTTTCCCGGCCATGAATTGGACATCGTCCATTAGCAGCACATCTATCGAGCGGTACTTTTCCCGAAAGCTCTGAGTTTTGTCGTAGCGGATCGCGTTGATCAGCTCGTTCATAAATTTTTCGGATGTAATGTACGAAACGCGCAGGTGACGATTACTCTCTTTTATAGAATGCCCGATCGCATGCATTAAATGCGTCTTTCCTAATCCGACGCCGCCATATATAAAAAGCGGGTTATAAGTTTTGCCTGGCGTCTCGGCTGCGGCCAGGCTCGCAGCGTGCGCAAATTGATTGCTCGTGCCGACAACAAATTTTTCGAACGTGTATTTTGGATTGAGCGAATTTTCAATTGGCTCCAGATCCAGAAAGTTTGTCGAGCCTCCGGTAGATGACGAGGTTTTTGGTTGGACCCGCACGTCGCCAGTGGCTGCGGCCGCAAAACTTTGCGCGTTTGTTTGAAAACGGTCAGGGTCCGGCATTTCCGAAAATTTCGATTCGGCGGTCTCCGAGGTGTCGATTCGCCACTCGACTCGGTAGTTTTCCATCTTTGCCGCACTGAAGGCCTGCTCCAGGAGATCAGTGTAATAGAGTGTGACCCAGTCCTTCGTCACCTGACCCGCTCTTAGATACAGCACACTATCTGCTTCGTCGCGGCCGTCAAATTTGATCGGCCGGAACCATGAATCGAAAATATGTTTGTTCAGACGCTTCTCTACAAAGTTGAGGACGTCGTTCCATACTTCGGTTTTTTCCAAAAGAGAATCCACGTGAGGCCTCCGAAAGGTCGCTGTTTAAAAATCAGAGAAAAGAATTAAGCAGGAGTATACGTTGGAGCCGGTTAAGCGGATTCGTCGCGGTCGTCTTTCACAGCCGGAAACTCGTTTTCTTCTCGGCATTGTTGACGTTAACGAAAGCTTAAACTCTTGGTTATCCACAGGGTTTTCCACAGACCTGTGGAAGCTTGCTTAAACTCTAAAGTGACACTTTAAGCTATTTGTTTTCAATAGTTTACAGGGTTCTTTATTTTGAAACGGGTGACAGATTAGCATAGAAGAATCCCCATTGCAAACAGAAATCCACAGAAATTTGGAAGAGTTTTTAGCATTCGTAAAGGTGTTTCGCGGCAACCACTTGACCTCGTTTTTTTGTCGGTTAAGAACCGATCGACAGGAAATGCAAACACTGTCTTTAGGAAAATTCATGAACAAAATGTTAAAAAAACCACGATCACGCTAGCGATCTGATTAGGTTAATGAAAGAGGCGGGGTTGGCATACTGAGTAACGGAAAGCAAACTACTTTCTTTTTCGCCACCGCGAGGTGAGCCGAATGTTGAAATGAAATCGGATGCGATGGGCGTGATCGAGCTGACGCTCTAAAAAGAATCGAAAAAGTAAACGAATGGTACACAGAATTTCAAAACAAGACGGGTGCAAAGTAAAAACGTGTGCGGCGCGTTACTCCAATCTAAAATCCACATCGACCGGCTGCGCCGTCTCGCTCTGAGAATTATCGATCACAAGAAAGTAAATCCCCGGTTCAAGAACAGGATTTACTTTACCTCCGGGGACAAGGCCAGTTTGCGCGAGAGTTCGAAATTCCGCCCCGGTCTTCCAGCGTTCAAATTCCTGTTCGATCATCACAATCACGGACACCCTCGAACGGACGTTCGGCGTTTTGAAGGAACCAATAAGTTTTGACCGGTGATTCAAGTCGATGCGACGCGAGTAATATTCTCTCGCCGGGATCGTGATCTGACCAACGACCACAGGTCCTTCCGCCGAGTAAATAGTTTGAGGCTCTGAGGGTCCGTTACTTCTTGGTCGGTTGACGCGAAGTAATTGCATGCCGGCCAGAATCGTTGCCACCACGATGAGGGTCACCGGCCAACGGTAGCTCCAGGATCGCTTCTCTATGCCGCGCAGATTAAACATCTACTGAATATTAATCGGAAACCCGGATCGTAAAAAAGCCGCGCGGTGACATCAGCATCCGCGCGGCTTTAGAGTTGAGTATATATCGTTCTACTTTTGATAAACCTTACTTACACCGGATGCATTTTTTTCAACGCTCGACGGATTGCCCGAATAGGCGATCTTGCTCGCACCCGACGCTTCGGAAACAAGCCGGTTCGTGACGAATACGCTTACATTGCTCGCTCCGCTGGCGTGTACCGATGCGGTTTCGGCTTTCAATCCTTCTGCGTCGATCTTGCTAGCACCGCTGACATCGATCGTCAAAGCAACCGTTTCCCCGACGAGGTTTATTTTGGAAGCACCGCTTGTGTCTATTTCAAGGGCCTGATTCTTCACACCCGTCAGAGAAACCTGAGAAGCTCCTGACGCACGGACAGTATTAATGTTCTTGTCGGATATGAGAACGCGCATCGGTTTTCTTGAATTTAAGCTCTCGGTTGTCGAGATCGTCAGGACATCACCGTCTACCTCAGTCCTGATGTATTGAAGGAGGTTGTCATCCGCGTCGACTTCGACCTTAAACTCCTTTCCAGCCGTGATCTCTACCTGGAAAACGCCGCCGCCGTCAACGCCCTGAAAGTCGTCAGCGCTCCTTGCTTCGGATGCCGAAACACCCGAACCCTTGACCGATGAGCCGAATGAAAAGCTAAATAACTTCCCCGAGGCTTTGCCAAACGAAAAGAGATTTGCGAATACGACACCGACCAAGATCGCTACAATAAATACTATAATTCCTACTTTTTTCATGATTTCCTCCGAGAGAAATGATTAGCTGATGAGGGGAAACGCTTCTCTCGTAGAAAAAGTTCGGAGATATTTGAGCGTTCACTACCTGGCGTAGATATAAAACTGGATCGCCTGCAGAATGCCGATGAAAAGGCCGAAAAGAGCACCGAACAACTCGATCGTTCGCAAATGTTCCTTCGCGACCGAAAGGACAAGGGCCTCGAGTTTCTCCGCCGGATAAGCCATTATCTTTTGCCGTACCACACCGCCCACATCGAATTCCCTTATCGCTTCAGGTAATTTTTCCCGGATCGCAGCAATTATCGTATCGGCGAAGCTTTCACTCGCAGCCTTAAGCTTTTCTTCGGAAATGTTGTCGGACAAGCGGCCGATGGGTGCGGCCAGGAGATTATCGATCTGCGTGGCAAGCATCGCGTTGATGATCTTTGATGTGTCCTCGCGTGTGACGACGTTTAGCAGTCCGCTGGACAGCATTTCCTTCAGCTTCGCCTCGGATTCCGGATGCAGTGCGCGCATGATCGAGTCGATGCTGTGCGGGCGAAACTGTGCGAGCGTGTCGGTCAGATAAGCCGAGACCTGGCGCATCATCTCGTCACCCCGCAGTAGGGAAAGTGCCGCTTTCGTGATTTGATCCTTCAGGCGCTCGAGCTGGTCCGGATTTATCTGACCGATTACATCCGGAATCGGCCGCTCGAGCGCGGCATCGATGCTTGCGTTTATAAAATTGCGAGCCTCCTCGGCAAAGAAATCGCCCTTCAGAGTTTCCTCGATACGCCGAGGCAGGCTCTCGTTCACCAGGTCATCCACCTCACCCAGCAAGTTTTCCCGCGAGACGAATATCTTTTTGAAAAACGGAAGGGCCTCGTAGTAATCGTGGACCTCGCGCTTTATCAGCGCCCCGATCTGGCTTCGAGTTCGTTCGGCGGCGGCGATCTCCGTCAGGTGATGTGCCATCGGGGTAATCTGTTCGCCGGCCTTCTCTTTCAAAAGTAAAACGGCGTCCGCGGTAAACAGATCGCCGACCGGAGTCGCTGTGTTCGCAAGATCATCTACGCGACGACTGATAAACCCGCGAACCTTCTGTTCGAGCTCGGACGAGTTGATGGCCGCTTGAATTCGCTCCTCGAGAAAGCCGACAACCTTTTCGAATGTTTCGTCGTCGATCACGGACGAGACCCGGCGTGACAAAACCTCGTCCACCCGCCGCTCGACAAAACCGCTGATGGTCGTAAGCGACTCTTCGCTTTTCAAAACCTCTTCGATGTGTTCCGCTACCTTGAATTGGAGGGACGTGATCGCTTCGAGAATCGGCGCGCGAAGATTTGTCGGCAACGATTCGATAAGCGAGGGATATGTTTGCGAGACGATGTCCTGAGTATAGGAATCGATAATGCCGTGGATCTTTCGACGAAGAAAATCCTTGCCGAGCAACTCCTCCATTATTGTTTCCTGCGAGACTAGCTCTTCACCCACGGCTTTGCCGATAGCGCTTGCCAGACGATCGCGATGACGCGGGATCATTCCCTGGGGAAACAGCGTGATGCCTAGAATTTTGAAGGGTAATCTCGGGCGAAAAAGCATCCGAACGGCAAGCCAGGCGCCGGCGTAGCCGTGTGCCGTGGCGAACGCGATCAGCAAAACGATCTGAACCTCAATTCTCTTAAAAAATGGTATGAGGGAGTTCGCTATTTCGTTGAGAAATTCCATTCAACCACGCTGAGAGGTCAGAATATCTGAAATCCCTTCGACCGTATGCAAAATTCCGAAAAGTCGTTTAGCCATTCACGAGTGACGCTGTAATTCTTCCATTGTTCGTCCTCGTCGCGGTGAAGCGTCATGTCGTCAGGCTCATCGGTTACGCGAAGGTCGGCGAAGATGCGACCCGCAGGTGAAAGCTTTGGCAAGATCTTGTTCCGAATGCCTTCGCCGATGGCATGTGCGTCCTCAACGTCGACTTTCATGCCGGTTGCGTTGTATCCCATCTGGCGGATCATCCCTTCACTGACGAGGTCCAGGCTTTTTATGACCTCAAGCGCGGCCTTCCAGGTCCATACGTTTGATGTGAATTCGAATTTCTCCGACCCGAGATCGTGTAGTGTAAAGCTCATAATTAAAATGTACGGTCCCCATTAGTTTGTCGAAAGGTTTGATCGCTTACAAGCGTAAAGTTTATCTTCCTCAAGAAAAAATGCTAGTCATGGGCGCCGCCGATAGTCAACGCATAGGGCAGTGACTATAATTCTCTTTCACCGTCGCAATGAAATATCAGATCCCATTTCAGGTGGTTGTTACCAAACCGGTCGCAGGGGTGACGATGAAGGTGCAAAGGGGGAAAGACGAACTTTTGCCGCCTGCCTCGGTCTCGGAGACTGAGATCTCGTTCGAGTTCGACATCACCGTGGATGTGGTGGATGGTTCATTGAACTTCCTTGGTAAGTACGCCCAGGGGCCAAAAGACTCCAGATTCGTGTATGTAAATTCCGGAACTTCCGCCGGGCAAACTAACACCGAATGCGCACGGCGAGCGAAACTGTCGCTGATGTCGATCACAATGAAACACATCGAGACAATTCTCGAGAATCCGGGATCTCGGCTCGAGACTACGATGCCCGGCGTCGGTCGGGACGGTGGGCCGACATGCGCAAGCGTAAAGGGGCTTGAATGGAAGGTCGTCGGAAAATGAATTTCAGCGAATATTTATCAAGGATCGGGATCGACGAGCCGGCGCCCACTGCAAACCTCGATGTACTGCAGTCGCTACAGCGCTCGCATCTGCATACGGTGCCCTTTGAGAATCTGGACATCCATTGGAAGCGACCGATAGTTCTGGACACCGAAAAGTTTTACACCAAGATCGTGAGCCAGCGACGCGGCGGTTTTTGTTACGAACTGAACGGACTTTTCAATGAACTGCTTCGTGCCCTTGGTTTTCAAACCCGGCTTGTTTCGGCAATGGTTTTTAACGGCACCGAACACGGTCCGGAATACGACCATGCTGCCATTATTGTGACGATCGGCGATGACGAGTATCTTACCGACGTCGGCTTTGGCGCTTTCACGGCCGAGCCGCTTCGCTTTCTTTTGGACGATGAACAGCGCGATCCGTCGGGAGCTTTCGTTATGCGAAAACGCAAGGACGGCTATTTTGAAGTAATGAAGAAAGAAGACGGCACGTGGCGAAGTGAATACCTTTTCAAGGATGTCGGCCGCGACCTTTCCGAGTTCACAGAGATGTGTGATTTTCAGCAGTACTCGCCCAAATCGCATTTTACGAAAGGAAAGCTCTGTTCGATAATGATCGAGAATGGACGAAAGACCCTGACGGACAAGAGTTTTATAGTGACGATGAACGGGGCGAAGACGGAAACCGAGGTGACTTCGGAAAAGCACTTCGGCGAAATTCTAACGCGCGAGTTTGGTATCAGGCAGAAACACGACCGGTACTCTTGATTTTAGATTTCGGATTGGGGATTTTGGATTTCGGATCTCTTTTAAGCTAGATTTTTATGAGCAAATCAATTTCATATGCGGATGCCGGCGTTTCCATCGACAACGCTAATCGCGCCGTGGCCAAGATCCGCGAGTTTGCTCGAAGCACGTTCAACGAACGGACACTCACCGAGATAGGCAGTTTCGGTGGGATGTTCTCCGGGGCATTTCCCGAGATGGCCGATCCGGTCCTGGTGGCATCAGCGGATGGCGTCGGCACCAAACTTAAGCTCGCATTCGAAACCGGCATCCACAATACGGTCGGTGCGGATCTCGTAAATCACTGCGTTAACGACATCCTCGTCCAGGGCGCCCGGCCGCTATTCTTTCTGGACTACTTCGCGACGGGAAAGCTCGAACCGGATGTGACGGCGTCGGTCGTCGAAGGTATGGCGATCGCGTGCAAACAGAACGGCTGTGTTCTCCTCGGCGGTGAGACTGCAGAGATGCCGGACTTTTATCCGCCGGGCGAATACGATCTGGCCGGCTTCATCGTCGGCGTCGTCGACAAGTCAAAAGTGATCGATGGAAAGACGATACTGCCCGGCGATATCGTGCTCGGAATTCCATCGAACGGTTTACAGACGAATGGCTACTCGCTCGCTCGAAAACTTTTCTTCGAGGTCGGCGGATACAAAACCGACACGTATCTCGACGAGCTGGGCGAGACGGTCGGCGAAGCTCTTCTGAAAACCCATCAAAGTTTTCTGCCGCAGATCGGACCGCTGCTCGATTCTGGAAAGATAAAAGGGCTGGCGCACATAACCGGCGGCGGCTTTCTGGAGAACATTCCGCGCATCTTGCCGGAAGGCGTATCGGTCGAGATAAAACGCGGCACGTGGCCCGAGCTTCCCGTCTTTGGCGTGATGCAGAAGCTTGGGAATGTGGCGGATCACGAGATGTTCCGGACGTTCAACATGGGAATCGGGATGGTCGTCGTTTGTTCGGAGGGCGCCCTGGAGTCTATTTCGTCGCATCTAAAAACGGGCTATAAGATCGGCAACATCATCGCGGGGGATCGACAAGTCCTTATCGCGTAACTCGCATGTGAGGTTATTGAATTAAGAAATGTCTGCAGGAAGTTTATTTGATTCGGATACAAAAACCGGGCCTGATTTTAAGCTGGTCTTGATCGCGGCTGCGGCATTTATTGTGCTTGCCGGAGCAGGTTATGGCGCGTACTGGCTTTCATCACCACCGCCGCCGGACGTTGCGGGAATACACGCGTCCGAGATACGCGAGAGCATGGTTTTCATGCTTGCTCAAACAAGCTTCTCCGGCGAAGAGTTTCGTGAGCAGCTTTTAGGGAAAGGACGGATCGCTAAATATGCGTGGAAGGAGAGGCAAGCGTATTTCACTTTCCCCGAGACGGACGAGCGTGAGTTTCAGGAGTTCCTGAGCAAGCACATATTCGATCCCGGCAAGGTCGATTTCGGCAAGCTCGAGGACGGACGAATAAAGCTGGATAACTACGAGCTGACGCGCTCTCCCGGAG
>JBKKAS010000177.1:0-17175 GCA_046714595.1 Pyrinomonadaceae bacterium
GCTAAAGGCATCTGCCGCTATGCGGCACTCGAATCACGTGTAAATACGCGACTCCTGTAGACTACTGGCACGCATCGCACGACTCGGGATTTTCCAACGAGCACGCCATCGCCTCTGCATCTGAATATGCCTCGACTTCGTTCGGCACTACTTCCAGAGCTTTATACTCCGCCGTCACCTGATTGATCTTTGTCGCGGGCCGCGAACGCAGGTAGTAAGTCGTCTTTAGTCCCTTCTGCCAGGCGTACATGTACATCGACGAAAGCTTGCCGATATTCGGGCTCTCCATAAACAGGTTCAGCGAAGCGCTCTGGTCGATGAAGGCACCACGCATCGCCATCATGTCGATCAACGATCGCATCGGGACCTCCCATGCGGTGCGGTAGATCGCTTTCAGTTCGTCGTTGAACTCTTCGATTTCCTGGACAGAGCCTTCGCTCAACTTGATCTTGTTTCGGATCGCGTCGGTCCAAAGCCCCGCGCCCTTAAGCTCCTGGACGAGATACTTATTGACTTGGACAAAATCGCCGGAGAGCGTCTCGCGTTTGAAGAGATTGGATACCTGCGGCTCGATGCACTCATAACAGCCGGCGATCGACGCGATCGTCGCCGTCGGGGCGATCGCGATCATCAAAGAGTTTCGCAATCCGTGCTCTTTTACTTTCGCGCGGAGCGCGTCCCAGCGAACAGTGTCCTCAGGAGTCACACCCCAGAGATCGAATTGAAATTCGCCGTTCGCCGCACGAGTATCTTTGAACGCCGGATGCGAGCCCTTTGTCGCGGCCAGTTCGCACGAAGCGCTGAGTGCCGCGAAGTAGATCTCTTCCTGGATCTTCGCCGAGATCTTGCGCGCCTCGTCCGAGTCGAACGCTAGACGCATCTGGAAGAAGACGTCCTGCAAACCCATTACGCCGAGCCCGATATTGCGCCAGCGGTTGTTCGAGTCAGCGGTACTCGGGATCGCGTAGTAGTTGAGGTCGATCACGCGATCGAGCTGGCGGACCGCAAGCCGGACATTCCTGTGCAGTTTTTCGTAATCGAACTCACCGTCCTTCACATACCGGGACACGTTGATCGAACCGAGATTGCAGACAGCGGTCTCCTTGTCCGAGGTGACCTCGATGATCTCCGTGCATAGATTCGAAAGATGCACGACGTTCTCGGGCTTTGCTGTCTGGTTCGATTTACGATTCGCTGCGTCCTTGAACGTCATCCAGCCGTTCCCGGTCTGCGCCATTGTCCGCATCATCTTTGCGTACAGGTCGCGTGCTTTTATTTGCTTGGTGTACTTGCCGGCTTCCTCGGCCTCAATATACGCCTCTTCGAATTGCTCGCCGTAGAGGTCGGGAAAGTGCGGCACGATCTTCGGGTCGAACAGCGACCACGGGCCGTCCGCCTCGACGCGGCGCATAAAGATGTCCGGGATCCAGTTCGCGAGATTCAGGTTGTGCGTCCGCCGAGCTTCGTCGCCGGTGTTGTCACGCAGCTCAAGAAAATCTTCGATGTCGGCGTGCCAGCTTTCGAGGTAAACGCAGCATGCACCCTTTCGCTTACCGCCCTGGTTGACCGCCGAGACGCTCGAGTCGAGCGTCTTGAGCCACGGCACGATCCCGTTCGAGTGGCCGTTCGTACCGCGTATAAGCGAACCCTGGGCCCGGACGCGATGATACGCGATGCCAATACCGCCGGAGAATTTCGAGAGCATCGCGACGTCCGCGTATTTTCGGTAGATGCTCTCGAGACTGTCTTCCGGCGAGTCGAGCAGGAAACAACTTGAAAGCTGTTCGTGCTGCGTTCCGGAATTGAAAAGTGTCGGCGTCGACGGAACATACTCAAGCGACGAAAAAAGACCGTAAAGCTCAACTGCCTCGGCCGGCGTTTCGGAAAGGCCGCAAGCAACGCGCATCCAGAAGAACTGCGGGGTCTCGATAACGTCTCGCGTTACCGGATTTTTTAGAAGATAACGATCGTAAACCGTGCGGATTCCAAAAAATTCGAACAAGTCGTTGCGGTTCTGGTCAATTGCGTCATTCAGCTTGCGGCTGTTTTCCGAAACGAAGGTGGCGACGCGCTCTCCAATGAGTCCTTCGCGCACGCCAAAAGCGATTGATTGTGAGAATGAGTGGATCTCCTGATTGCGGACTTCCTTTTCGACATACTGATTAAGAAGCCGTGCGCCCAGACGCGAGTATTCCGGCTCTTCGAAGATCAGGCTCGCGGCGGTCTGAATGGAAAGCTTGTCCAGCTCTCGTGTAGTCGCTCCGTCATACAGACCGCTGATAGTTTTCGTCGCGATGCGCATCACATCGACGTTGGGAAGGTTCGGTGTGCAGCGCGAGATCGCGCGGACGATCTTGTTTATGTCGACTGGCTCTTGCGATCCGTTTCGCTTGCGGACTCGCATTGTCGTTTGGGTAGTATCTTCGGTTTGGCGGGCGGTTGCGGTTGAGGTTTGTCCGATGTAGGTGTCCATGTTCATCTCTGGTAAACAAGAATGCGAATTTCGTCGACAAAACATCCCGGAGAAAATGCAGGCGATGTGCAGACACTTCTGCGAGCCCGCATGCTTTTCTCTCAAGCTTCGGTCTAACCCCTTGTTAGTGTGTGGTGTTGAAAAGGGCCTTATCTAAAGGCGATTCCTACCGGCTGTCGCCCGTCCGCATTCTGAACGGAAATCGGTGATTCAACAGCTTTCGTTCCCCATTACAGCTGCGGGGCCGGAGCGGCTATATGCCTTGAAATTAACTTATTAAAGACCAAAATTTTCCGAGCGTTCCTTAGTGGATATTGACTATATGGTAGTAGTAAGGCTTTGTCAACACAAAATGTAGTGGTTTTTAAAATACTTTCTAACTTGACGCAGGTCAACGATTAGCGCGCTGGCGATGATGTAAAGCATCAGGCAGGCGAGCTCTTTCGGCGATCATTCGACGACGAGTCCGTCATACGCAAACTGGACGCCGTCAGGCAGCAGTTTCGAATCACGTTCGTGCAGAATATCGTGATTCAAATGCGTGAGAAATGCGCGCCTGGGCTTGATCTTTTCAATGTACGCAAGCGCCTCATTCAGCCCGAGATGTGTTGAATGCGGTTTGATCCGGACACAATCGAGAACCAAAACGTCGAGCCCTTGCAATCCTTCAATTGTCTCGTCCGATATAAAGTTCAGGTCGGTTGCATAGGCAAAGTCATTGAAGCGATAAGCAACGACGGGCAATTTTCCATGTATCACCTCGAGCGGCGTTATCTCAAGGTCCTCGCCGATGCAAAACGCGGCCTTGGGATAAACCGTATGGGGAATGAGCTGCGGGAGACCGCCGCCGAAATGAGTAGGTCGAAAGATGTACTGGAAGATCCGGCGAAGGTCGATCCATGCGATCTCATTAGCGAAGATGCCCATCGCCCCGTAACGAAAGTTAAGCGGCCGGATGTCGTCGAGACCAAACACATGATCTACGTGGCAGTGCGTGATCAGAATTGCATCGAGGCGATCGATCTTTGCGCGTAACGCCTGCTGGCGAAAATCGATCGAAGTATCGACGAGAATTTTTTTGTCGTTGTGCTCGACCAGAATGGAGACGCGGAGCCGCTTGTCACGCAGATCGTCGGACAAACACGTTTCACAGTCGCAGGCTATCGACGGAACGCCAGTCGAAGTGCCTGTACCTAGAAATGTAAGCTTCATTGAAAAGTTTAGCCACCGAGCTCACAGAGAAATTCTCAAGCGCCTTTGAGGTAACTCTGTGTGCTCTGTGGCTGATTTATTTCTTTCCTAGAATATCGGCGCCCGAGAATTTCTTTGCCGCCTGTGATTTCAGCTTTTCCTCCGTAGCACGGACGACCGTTACGTATTGCATTCGCAGATCGGCTAGCAGGGCGTCGAGAAGCCGGGCTTCCTGAGGGTGCAAGTTACCCTTAGTTTTTTCCTTGAGCATTCCCAGGACGTCGAGCCAGTATTTCCCGGTTTCAAGATCTAGTGAACGCTGCCCTGTCGAAGGATGCGGCACGGCGCCAAGCGAGGCCGCGGCGTTCGTGGCCAGGGTTGAAAGGAAATTTACAAAGCTGGCAGGATCTTCTGCACCCGGGATCTCTTCATCGTCCTCGCCACTACCCTCGGCTTCATCATCCATGCCGGGGATTTCTGCCGATGACGGCTCAAACGCACCTGCCGCAACCTGTTCCGGGGCTGCCTTCGCTTCTGCACGGGTAGGCTCAGGTGGCTTCGGTTCGTCAAGCACGACACCTTCTCGGACAGAGCCGTCGGAGTTGAATTTACGCCTGTCGGCGACCTTAAAGGTGACTTCTTCCGCGTTATCGTCTCTTCCGATCATAAAGTTTATTTCCGCATCGATAGTAGCATTTTGCCGAAAAAGAATTCAAAATCAGGATTCGACAGCCAACTATTATGTCCACTTCCTTTGATGAACTTGTCTCGGTGATGGCTCGACTACGAGCACCCGGCGGCTGCCCGTGGGATCGCGAACAGACCTATGCGTCGCTTTCGCAATATTTGCTTGAAGAAGCTTATGAAGCGTTTGAGGCGATCCAGGAAGCGGATGCTACCGGCGACACAACCGAGTTGCGAGAAGAACTGGGCGACCTTTTGCTACAGGTGGTTTTCCATTCAACGATAGGCACCGAGAAGGGCGATTTTACGATCGACGATGTAGCGGCGGGGGTCACCCGAAAGCTGGTTTTGCGTCATCCGCATGTATTCGGCGATTTGAAGCTCGAGAGCGCGGGAGACGTTTTGGACAACTGGGACGAGCTTAAGGCCAACGAGCGAAAGGCATCGGGGAAAAAAGTTAAAGATCACGACTCGGTACTGGACGAAGTGCCGGTTCATTTCCCCGCGCTGCTAGAGGCGCTGAAGATCACAAAAAAAGTTGCAACGGTTGGATTCGACTGGAAAAACAAGGAAGATATTTTTGCAAAGATCGATGAAGAAGTTGCCGAGCTGAAGGATGCGCTAGAAAAAGGCGACACGAATAACATTGAGGAAGAGGTTGGTGATCTGCTGTTTGTTATTGTTAATCTCGCTAGAAGACTTGACATCGAACCCGAAACGGCTCTAAAAAGGTCTAATCGTAAATTTCGAAGGCGTTTCCGATTTATCGAAAAGGAGCTTGAAGCTGCGGGCAAGACTCTTGAGGAGTCTGATCTCGAAGAGATGGATAGTCTCTGGAATATCGCCAAAGCAAATTGATTCTCGCTCAGACGTCACAGAATCGAATCTTCGGTTAAAAAGTCTTATAAAGATTTAGGAGGAACTTGCTGATGAAGAGCATAAACTATCGCTCGATGTTGTCGCACGTGACAGTTTTCGTACTGACCATCGCCATCCTCACTGGCCAAACGATGTTTGTTTTCGCGGTACCCGCAGGTAGCTTCGCCGCGGGAGAAGTCACCGTGACGGGCACAGCCAAAACCGGCGAAAAACCTTTTGTTCTTATAAATGGCGACCCGGCGTTCAGCGGTCGTACATTCTTCGCTGACGGCACAATCACCACTCCGGAAGCAAGCTCGGCAAGTATCGATTTTGGGAAGATCGGAAGGATCAATTTAGGGCCCGACTCGACATTAACCTTGCGCGTTTCGGAAACCAATATTACAGGAATGCTGTCTACCGGGAGTATCCGGGTTTCGAACAGCGATGGCGTATCGGTCAAGATCGAAACGCCAGATGACATGATCACGAACGAAGGAATCTCTGCCAGCCGCTTTACGATCAATGTCGCTGGGAATAAGTCCAGCGTTGCTGCAGAGAGCGGCGTAGTCCGTTATAACAACGGTCTGTCCTCAATGAAGGACGATGATGACGACGATGATGACGACGACGACGGCAATATATGGGTGCCGATTATCATTATTGGCGGTGCCATTGGAGCAGTTCTCTTCTTTACAGTTCTGAATGATGACGACGACGACGTAAGCCCGGTTCGATAACCGAATAAAAATTCTAAGTTAGATTTTCAGATCCTCGACTCACATCGAGGATCTTTTTTTGTTGCCTGGTCCCGGTTGTCGCATGGACTATTTAAGCCAACCGCGATCGTATTTTTTGCACTGTTCCAACGTAGTACACTACGGCTTCCAGCCAAGATCATCCGATTTTGCTGACTCTCTAAAGGGTGCAGCACCTGAACATTATCTTTGTTGGCACGGCCATTGCGCCTTCTATATTCGAAGGGAAAATTTATTTACATATTCGTTTTCTACAAGGAGGTAGCAAATTAAATGATTTCACAAAGTATTAAGTTTGGGTTCGCCGTGATGATCGCATTCGGCCTAATGATGAATGCCGCCGCTCAGGACGTTACGGTTACTACAAAGAAGACCGAAGTCGTTCAGAACGCCGACGGTACCTATACGGTTATCGAATATCCGGTTGACAAGGAAGTTACGATAATCCTCGCCCCAGTGACGACCGTCACGGGTTCTACCGCGGTCGCACGCGTTATGCGCGCGGCTGACGGAACCAAAGTGTACGTCGATCTCTCGGGTGTTCCAGCGGGTGCGACCAACATGTACGCGTATGCCGTGGATCCCACTGGAGTTCCCACATTACTGGGTCCGATCTCGGTGGCGAACGGAGTTGCAAAGGCAGAATTCTCGACGCCGTTGAATCAGTTCATGCTCGTGGTTTCGCCGACGGAAGGCCTGACGGCGATCGAAACAGCTACGCCAGTGTTCTACCGCAGCTCTTTGCCTTCGGGTTACGCGGTCGTACCGCGTCGAGTTTCCGAGAATCGCGTGGTCGCGGTCGCGCCCTCGGTGATCAGTCGAGATCCGGCACTTTATGAGGTGCCTCTACTTAACGTAGGCACTTTTGGTGATTCCGAACGCGAGGTCAAGATGAAGTTTGGCGGCGAGCTGAGCGGTTTGGAGGGGAAAGCATACGTAAAGCGCGGGAAGGGCGTCTCTAAAGTTAAGATGCATTTCGATGACATGAACAAGGTCCCCAAAGGCAAGCGGTTCACACTGTGGACCTACTCGCCCGATGGACAGTATGCGAAGCTCGGTTCGGTCATAAACTCAGGCAAGCGCGACGAAGCCGAAATCAAGAGTGAAACGGCGCTTGCGGATTTTGGTCTGTTTGTGACGGCTGAAGATGCGGATGTTGCAATGCCGACCAGTCGCGTGTATTCGGTCTTTACCTATACACCGGCACCGTAGATGTCTCTCTCCCTTCTGGACAAGGACGAGGTGAAACGCCTCGTCCTTTTTATGCGCACGGTGCGGCGTCTGCCGTATTCCCGTACACGACAATAAATTCGACTGTCGCGAATCGCGATATTACTGCGCTGAAATCTTCCAAAACTACGGTCGATCCTGTCGGTATGGTTATTGCAGTAGCCTCAGGAACAATACGGGTTTATTACGTTCGCGAAATAAACCGGGAAATACTGTCGACTAGACGGCGACAAAACGATAGGAGATTTAAGATTATGGCGAATCAAGAGAACAAACAGACGACGAATACCGGAACGGAAACACAATCATCAAGCCGACCAACCGGCGCACTATCCAGCGTAAAATTTGATACCTCTAAGGGATCAGGAGCTGAAGGGGCAACCGGAGCTGCCACGGCGACCGCGAAGAGTTTTTATGATCAGGCGAAAGAGACGGCAGGACAGGCTTATGAGGCCGTAACCGACAAAGCAGCAACCAAGCTTGACGAACAAAAGTCGACGCTTTCGGGAGGCTTGGCAACGGTCGCGGACAGCGTTCGACAGGTTAGCGGTAATCTGGAATCGTCGAAAGCTGACAGTGGCCTAGCCGAAGCGGCGGCGAAATATACGAATACCGCGGCCGAAAAGCTCGAGAATGTCGCCGGATATTTCGACAGTAAGAGTGTTAGGGAGATGGCGAGCGACCTCGAGACCTTCGCTCGGCGCAATCCCGTGGTTTTTTTAGGCGCGGCTTTTGGCCTGGGACTGCTCGCTGCAAGATTTCTAAAGAGCACGCCTTCGGGTAATTATCGAACCGGAGCGGGGCGTGAATTTGCGTCAGCGGCCGGCGCTGACGGCAAGGCGAACGTGCCGCAATCGTCCGGCTCCTCGGATAGGAACACGCCTTCGGCCCCGAGATCGATGGCGAAGCCGCTGTAGGTTGGGAGCAAGGGGAATTTATGGCACAGCAACAAATGCAAATGCAGATGCAAAAGGACGAGCGCAGTATCGGGGAGCTTTTCTCTGAACTGGCGGCCGAGACGGGCACGCTCGTAAGACAAGAGGTTGCCCTCGCACAGGCTGAGCTAACTACGAAAGCAGCGAGTGTCGGTAAGAATGTCGGATTCCTGGCGGTCGGCGCAGCAGTTGGTTATGCGGCCGTGCTAGCGATCATTGCCGGGATCATTCTCGGACTATCGAATTTTATTCCGGGGTGGATCGCCGCCATTTTGGTCGGCGCTGTTGTTGGAATAGCAGCTTTTGTTTTGATCTCATCAGCGCTC
This sequence comes from Pyrinomonadaceae bacterium, assembly GCA_046714595.1. Lineage (GTDB taxonomy): Bacteria > Acidobacteriota > Blastocatellia > Pyrinomonadales > Pyrinomonadaceae > OLB17. The sequence continues at coordinate 8,456 of JBKKAS010000177.1, forward strand.
ACGGCGCTTAAAGACACGAACCTCAAACCGGAAGAAACTGTTGAATCGATCAAGGAGGATGCAAGATGGCTGAAAGATCAGGTGAGCTGAAAAGCGTGGACCGGTTAGACCCAGTGTCTACATCGGCGGGTGCACGAAACGACGAGTTCCTGGAAAGATATAACGAAGATGATCCGGAAACCGGTTCGAACCGAATGGGAACTCTATCGGCGGTTGCAGATGCGCCGGAAGAGACCGAGCAGATAAAGGCGCGGATCGAGGAAACACGAAATCAAATGGGCGAGACAATAGACGCGATCCAGGAAAGGCTGAGCTTTGCGAATATCTCTGAACAGGTTTCTGAAACGGTAAGCAACGCGATCGAAACGGCCAAGGATACGGCGTACGACGCGACAATTGGAAAGGCGGTGAATTTTATGAAGAATGTTGGCGATGAAGTTACACACTCAGGTGCGTTCAGAACTCTTAGAAAGAATCCACTCCCCCTCGCGCTGATCGGCGTCGGTGCCGGATTGCTGGCGTATCAGGCTTACGCTAAAGGTAAGTCTTCGCACAGAGGCAATGGGCGGGACTTTGACGGGCGTTATGGCCACAGCGGTGATTCGGGATTTCGGTCGGCGGGCGACACGATCTCTGGTTCCGCAGGCCGGGCCTTCGACGGGATAAGCAATACAGCGGGTAACGCGCTGGAGAGTGTCAAAGGTGTAGCGGCTAATGCTTACGACAACGTGAGTGATAAGCTCGGCACCGCGTACTCAAGCGCGGGTGAGATGACCAACCGTGCGTACGAGCGGGTCGGCGAAGTCGGAACGATCGCACATGAAAAGTACGATGAGTATCTCGAGGAAAATCCGCTTGCGCTTGGAGCGGTGGCTTTGGCGGTCGGAGCTGCGGTCGGTTTCGCGATTCCGTCGACGAAATATGAAGGAAAACTAATGGGCGACGCCCGCGAAAATCTGGTGCAGCGTGCTCAGGACGCGGCCGGTTCATTGGTCGATAAGGCTAAGCAGGTCGCGAGTGAAGCCGGGCAAACGATCAAAGAAGAAGCACGAACGCTGACGCAGTAGTGAATAGTGAATAGTGAATAGTGAATGGAAAACGCTCGGGTGCCCGAGCGTTTTCTTTTTGGAGGTTCCTTCGATCGACGACGCTTCTTTCAATTCACTATTCACTATTCACTACTTCGCAAACATCTCGCAGAGACGGTCAAGGATCGAATCATGTGAGTGCTCGCTGATCTCGCCGATCTTCTTTACCAGACGTTTTTTATCGACGGCACGGATCTGATCAAGGATCACAAAACGCTCTCCGTTAAGAAATTCGACGGCGACACGAGTCGGATACCTGGCATTTGTCGAGGCAAGGGGCGCGATCACCACGTGATCGAGGTTGCGGTTCACTTCATCCGGAGACAGCACGACCCCGGGTCGCGTATTTTTCGCGTCGCCGGAAGGTGACAGATCCAGATTCACGAGGTACACGTCAAAGCGGTTTACCACTGCCATTCTTTTTTCTCGAACTGGGTCGGTGTTTCGACGCTCGGTTGATCGTCTTCACCATCCGCTATCGCCTTGAACATGGCCTCCCAGTTCGCCCGGGGTTTTTGAAGGCTGCGAATAAGAATCCCATCGTCATGAATTTCCAGCTCGACCTCTCCGCTTATTTTTCCATCTTCGAGAAGCGTTTTCGGAATTCGGATGCCATGAGAATTTCCAATTCTGATGATCTGGGCTTTCATGCTTACATCGTAATTACGATACTAAACCTAGTCAACCGATCTTTTCGATCCCATTCATGTAGGGCTGCAAGACCTCGGGAATTACTATCGAACCATCCGGCTGCTGGTAGTTTTCGAGGATGGCGATCCACGTTCGCCCGACCGCGAGGCCAGACCCATTGAGAGTATGTGCAAATTCGGGTTTTGCCCCGCCCGCCCGGCGAAAACGCAGGTTCATCCGACGCGCTTGAAAATCCCCGCAGTTCGAACAGCTTGAGATCTCGCGATACGTCGACTGCGACGGTAGCCACACTTCGATGTCGTAAGTTTTTTTCGCACCGAATCCCATATCCCCGGTCGAAAGCGTAACGGTTCGATAAGGCAGCCCGAGAAGCTGCAGAATGCGCTCCGCATCTGCCGTAAGCTTTTCGTGTTCTTCTTCGGAGTTCTCGGGCAGCGAGAGTTTTACAAGCTCGACCTTTTCGAACTGGTGTTGACGTATCAATCCCCGCGTATCGCGTCCATAGCTGCCCGCCTCGCTGCGAAAACACGGCGTGTATGCGACATAGTATTTCGGCAGATCCTTCGCGTCGAGGATCTCTTCGGCGTGATAGTTTGTGACCGGAACTTCGGCGGTCGGGATCAATGCAAACCCGCGTTCGTCGCGAATGTGGAAAAGATCATCCTCGAATTTCGGCAACTGGTTGGTGCCGAAGAGCGCTGTCCGGTTAACCATCAACGGCGGCAGCGTTTCGGTGTATCCATGCTCGGTCGTGTGCACGTCAAGCATGAAATTTACCAGCGCCCGCTCGAGCCGTGCCCCGGCACCGTTTAAGATCGCAAAACGTGATCCCGCGATCTTTGTCGCGCGCTCGAGATCGAGAATACCGAGACTCTCGCCCAGATCGACGTGATCTTTCGGTTCGAAATCGAACTCACGCGGCTCGCCCCACGTGCGGATCTCCTTGTTCGCCGACTCATCGACACCGACCGGCACATCGCGCGCGGGAATGTTCGGCAAGCCGGCGAGAAGCCCGTGCATCGCCGCATCCGCTGCGTCGCGAAGCGTTTCAAGCTCGGCTTGTCGGTTTCTGAGTCCGGCGACTTCCTTTTTTTTCGTTTCGGCCTCGTCCCGCTTCCCCGCCTGCATCAACGCGCCGATCTCCTTACTGGAGGTATTGCGAGATTGGTTGAGCGCATCAGCCTCGGCAATTACGCGGCGCCGCTCGGCGTCCAGCTCCGTGAATTTGTCCAGCGAATCGGTGGCGAAATTCCGGTTGGCGAGTGCCGCTCGAACGGTTTCGAGATTTTCCCTGACGAAATTAATGTCCAGCATACTTACTGCTTCGCCGCATTCCGCAGCATAGCGAGCGTCTTCTCCAGCCGTCGCTCACGAGTCTCGGGCCTCTTTGCTTCTTCCAGGGCGCGTGCGTTTTCTTTTCGGATGGTAAAGCTCAGTTTGTCCCAGGCGGCCCGTCGGTTCTTATCCTTCGCAAGCTCTCGAGCCAGATCAGGCGGCATTCTGACGGTCCGCTCGTCGCGATCAAGTTCGAGCGTAACCACAATGTTGTCACCCGCCTTTATCCCAGCCGCCTCCCGAAACACCTTTGGGATCCCGAGCATATACGCACCGGCCATCCGAACAATAGATCCGCGGTATACGGCGCCGTTGACGGCCGCCTTTACTGGAACACGCTTGGCTCCGAACTCTGCCTCGACATCGAACGGGATCGTGATTCCAGTCGCGTCCAACTCTGGGGGTTTCTCGAGCTTTACCTTGATAGTTTGTTTCGTGACGCCCATTACACTAAAATTTATAATTCATCACAGCTAAAGATTTATTGAATTTAGCAAAAGCGCTATGGCAAATAAAATTCGGAAAGCCGTTTTCCCTGCCGCCGGACTCGGAACAAGATTCCTGCCGGCGACGAAGGCCTCGCCTAAGGAAATGCTGCCACTGGTCGACAAGCCGCTTATCCAATACGCGGTCGAGGAAGCCGTTGCCAGCGGTATCGACTCGATCCTGATCATCACCGGCCGCGATAAAGCGGCGATCGAAAACCATTTCGATATCTCGTTCGAACTCGAGCAGCTTCTGCAAAAGAAAGGCAAGACCGAATTGTTTGAGCAGGTCCGGGCGATCTCGGAAATGGCTCGGATCAGCTACACCAGGCAGCGAGAAGCTCTCGGTCTGGGTCATGCGATCTACCAGGCGAAAGATTTCACGGGCGATGAACCGTTCGCGGCCCTGCTTGCCGACGACCTGATCGATGCCGAAACGCCTGCGATCAAGCAGATGATCGACGTATTCGAGAAATACGACGCCCCGGTGATCGCGACAATGCAGGTCGCGGGCGAGGCAATCTCGCGGTTCGGAGTGATCGATGCTGAAGAGATCGAGCCGAATGTTTTCAAGATCCGCGATATGGTCGAGAAGCCGCCGCTGGCTGAAGCGCCGTCCGATCTCGCGATCATCGGCCGATACATTTTCACGCCGGATATCTTCGAGGCGATAGAGAAAACCGAGCCCGGTGCGGGAGGCGAGATTCAGATCACCGATGCGATGCGGCGGTTGCTAAAACAGCGACCGGTCTACGCGGTAAAGCTCGAAGGAAGACGGCACGACGTAGGTGACAAGCTTGGCTTCCTGATCGCAACTGTTGAATTTGCCTTGAAGCGTGCTGACCTGCGTGATGAGTTTCGAGAATACTTGCGAGGGGTTCAACTGTAGAAAGATCTTTTTCGTGTGTTTCGTGTATTTTGTGGTTCTGCTTTTCCAAAGACGAACCACGAAATACACCAAACACACGAAAGAACTCTGAAGAAATGCCACTAGCCACTATCGATGAGGCCGTCGACGAAATTCGAAACGGCCGGATGATCATAATTGTCGACGATGAAGATCGCGAGAACGAGGGCGATCTCGTCTGCGCGGCCGAGCTCGTAACGCCGGAGATCATCAGTTTTATGGCGATCCACGGCCGCGGCTTGATCTGCCTGCCGTTGACCGAAGAACGCTGCGACGAGCTGCAGCTGCATCCGCAGACGGCCGACAATACGTCGAACCTTGGTACGGCTTTCACGATCTCGATCGAAGCGCGCCATGGCGTCACGACCGGCATCTCAGCGGCCGATCGTGCGACAACGATCCTGACCGCGGTAAATCCGTCATCGACGGCGGCCGACCTCGCTCGTCCGGGACATATATTTCCGCTGCGTGCGAAACCCGGTGGCGTGCTCGTCCGCGTCGGGCAGACCGAGGCCAGCGTCGACATTGCGCGAATCGCGGGCCTTGCTCCGGCCGCTGTTATTTGCGAGATCATGAACGACGACGGCACGATGGCCCGCATGCCGGAGCTCGAAGCGTTTGCCGAAAAACATGGCCTCAAGATCGTTTCGGTCGCCGACCTGGTCCGGTATCGCGTCGAGAAAGAGACGCTCGTCCGGCGGGTTGTCGAAACCGATCTGCCGACCGACTACGGAGTCTTCCGGGCCATAATTTACGAGAATGAAATGAACGGCGAAACGCATGTGGCGATGACGATGGGAGATATTGCCGCAGATTCTGAGACAACCGAGCCCGTTCTGGTACGCGTCCAAACCGAGAACGTCACCTTTGCGATGTTCGGTTCGACGCTTGGCGAAGCGTCCCGGGCCATGCAGGCCTCTCTCCAAAAAATTTCCAAGGCTAAACGCGGCGTTGTGCTTTACTTACGCCAGCGGGAAAACAATCTGGATCTCGTTAATCAGCTCAGGACATATGCCCTGATGCAGGAAAAAAGTATTGATTTTCAGGCGGCGAAACGGGAAACTGGATATGGAAAGCTCCACGATTATGGCATCGGAGCCCAGATCTTAAAGGACCTGGGGGTAAAAAAGATTCGCCTCCTCACGAATCATCCGCCGCGGATAAACGCCCTGGAGGCGTTCGACCTGGAAATTACCGAGACAGTCAGTCTGTGATAGCACGCCGTATTAGAAGGCAATGCCTGAAAAGCAAGACGAACAGCGGGACAACAAGGAAACGCGGCCGCCGGAAGAGGTTAACGACGAAGTTACGCCGCGGCGGCGACGGTATCTTACGCGCCGGAATGCGGCTTTCACGACGGCGCTCGTCGCGATCCTTGCCGTCGTTTTGGTGTTGCTGACGGTCGTCTTTTACCGGAACGGTGTTTTCGATACGTACGTAAAGACGCAGTTTGTCGTTAAGATGGCCGAGATCGGCATCGTTTTCGAAGCCGATGTTTTCCGGCTGGCGGTTAACCCGCTAGAGCTTGAGCTAAAGAACGCCACGTTCATAGACCGCGTTTCCGGCGAGAAGCTTTTCTTCATCCGTGACGCCCGAATCGGATTGACGGTCGATAATCTGTATGCATGGTCGCTAAGCCGTGACCTCAAGGTAAATTCAACCGACATCAACGGTGCCGAGGTCTGGGTAAGATTTGACGCGAACGGCCGCTCGAATTTTTCGAATCTCACGTTGGTCGAGGATCAACAGGGCCAGCGCGTTAATTTCAAATACGACTCAATAAAGTTTGCACTCAAGGACAGCGTCATTCACTTCGGCGATGTCTCGCGAAAGATCTCCGCCGAAGCCAACAACGTCCAGTTTTTCCTGGAGCCGGAGAATTACGAAATTCCGGATGAAGAGAAGCGTTACAAGATCGATTTCACTTCTACGGATTCGACCTTTACTTATGATGAGCGGCTGCTTGAGGACATCGATATCCGTGCACGCGGTATCGCCGACCGGACCGGTGCCGATATCACGGAGTTGAAGATCGAAACACCGATCGGCATATCCACGCTAAGCGGCAAGCTGGCAGACTGGGCGGCACCGAAATACAGTCTCAATATCGAATCGACGGTAGATCTGACGCAGACGTCGAACATCTTTCCTCTTGGCGCCAGCCTGCGCGGTGTCGGCAATTTTAAGGGTACGGTTAACGGCGAAGGCGAACATTACCGAATCGACGGAACGGTTGATTCTCAGGCGCTCACGGCCGAGGGAATCTATCTTAAGGCGGTCAACATCGCGGCGACGGTCGAGGGAACGAATTCGAATTACGAGGCAAACGGAAAAGCCGTCGCCGAGCTTTTGACGTTCGAAGATTTTCGGATCGATTTTTTACGCTTGACGGGAAACGTTCGTGGCTCAGGAACGGATTTTCGGTGGGTCGGTGATCTGCAAGCCGCTGCGGCAAAAACGAAATCACTTTCCTTAGGCGGACTGTTCCTGTCCGACGCCGTCGCCGAATACAAAGACAAGCAACTGACAGCAATGGCTGGAAACGGCCGGGCCCAGCGGTTCTCTGTCGCCGAAGCGGAATTCGAGAATCTCTATGCAAGTGGGCTCAGGTTCTCGCGGAACAACGGAGTGACGAATCTTTCGGCGCCGACCGCCCGCGCGGCGACGATGAAAACAAAGGACTATCAACTGCAAGGCCTAACCGGGCGCAACTTGAGGGTAAAAGATGCGGGCAAAACAACGGATGTCGCTCTCGACAATGTCACCGCTGATTCCGCGAATGTGAAGGGCAATCGTGTTCGCAATCTCAGGGCTCAACGTTTTGCATTGACCGATCGGCCGAACTCGACGGATCTGAATCTCGTCGGAGTCCGTGCCGACCGGGTCGAAGGCAGTGGGGCCGTGGTTTCCGGAGTCGAAACGGCTTTGGTAGAGATCCATGACACCGGTCCGGAAACCGTGGTTTACTCGGACAACGTTCGGGTCGCGCGGATCGATACAAATGCCGCGACGCTGGGAAGCCTGAATATCGGCGGCGTTCGATTGACGATACGACAGGGAACGATCCAGGGACGTTCGAACGATGTCGAGGCCGGAACAGTCACGCTCAACAAAACGTCCGCACTCGATCAAGGGGGCACGCTTGAAGCCGTTAGGATAGCGAAGCCCGTGTTCGTCGTGGAACCCTCGGGCCGTTATCGCGTGACCGCGGATATGAGTATCGGCAGCGGGATACTCGGCAGCATTCCACTCGGGGCCGCACGCGCCGCCGTTAACGTGAATAACGATCGCGCTGAACTCAGCGATCTGACCGCGTCCGTTATGAACGGCCAGCTCAACGGAATCGCGACACTTGCCTTTAACAATCGGACGCAGTCGAACATCGTCGCAAACTTTTCTGATCTTGATCTTTCGAAGCTGCTTTCTCTGCAGGGCGGTCGGGTAATTCCTCTCGTTGGACAAACGTCCGGCAACGTCAACCTGACCTTCAACGGCACGAACCTTCGCACCGCGACCGGCGACGTCAAAGCCAACATCACGGCGAGCGCCGGTGATGCCGACAGCGGGCTTGTTCCCGTGACCGGACGTGTCGAGCTTTCGGCGACGAATGGTCTTTTCAATGTCGACGTCGCGCGCTTGAACACGCCGAACAGTGAGCTTACTGCAACCGGGCGGTTCGATCTCGCCAGTGACGCGTCGAATCTTAACATCGCATTAAACTCGCGCGATGCGGGCGAAGTGGAACGGTTAATTCGAGTCACCGGATTTTTACCCGCGCTTGAAGAGCAGATGAATTCTCTTGAAGTCACGGTCGGCGGCAATCTTGTCTTTAACGCGACCGTGACCGGCAATCTTACCGATCCGACGATCAGCGGCCGGGCTTCGCTCGATCAGATCGCGCTCCGCGGACGGACTCTCGGATCGGTCACGACCGATATTTTTGATTCGCCGCTCGGGACCGAGCTGCGAAACGGAATGCTGCGAGAAGCCGACGGTGGAACTGTCGCTTTTAACTTGAATAGGCCGAAAGGCGGTACGAACAACACAAGTGTTCAGGCGACTCTCACGAACATCGACGCGGCAAACTTGATCGCCGCACTTCCTATCGAAAAATATCTGCCGGCCGGTATCCGCGATTTCAACGCGCAGACGTCCGGAACGGTGAACATCACCGGCCTCCCTGACGACGCTAACGGCGTGATCGATCTCGCGTCGTCCGCGGGCTCGGTCTCAGGCCAGAGCTTCGATGCATTC
>JBKKAS010000178.1:0-12147 GCA_046714595.1 Pyrinomonadaceae bacterium
GACTAGAACATGCAATTACGAGGCAGAAAAAATTGTTGACTTTGCCGAACTGCTCAGGTAATATTGTCCCACTAAAAACGTTTTTTAGTAGCCAAAAAAAGGGAACGGTTTGCCCCGTTTCCGGGCCTATTAGTCGCTCGCGGTGAAAACCGGCTCGGAAAGTAGCCTCGAGAGCAACGATTGATAGGAACACTCGTGAAGGTCATGTCGGCGCAATGCTCTTGACTTGAAATAGGGTAGAAATAAGATGAACAGGCCTGTTGCCTTAGCCGGAGCAGGCCTTTTCGTATGCCGCTTTCGCGGCGCCCCTACGTTTCATCTTTTCCGCAAGATGGTTCGAACAGCGTGGCAGGCTTCAGCTGTCCGGAAGTCTTCAAAACTCGCCCACCGTAAACAATTCAAAAACTCGCTGCAAGTTTTTTCTGATCCCCCGTTCATGGGCGGTGATCAGATCGCAGAAGTACGAAGTCAGTTGCGCGAAAGCGCGTGAGTGCCCGATCTGCGCCCGATCACAAACTTAGAAGTATTAACGGATGCGGGGCCGGAATACAGGCTGCTTCGGCTGAAAGAACCGCGGATTTGCGGCCGGTCAATCCATCAGTAAGGTGGCTCTGACCAATACAATGAACATCAATAAATTGAGAAGATCAGTGCTGTTAACAATTTTTGCGCTTACGGCCTTAGGGCTGGGTGCGTGCACAAACACACCGGAAGTAAAGCCGCCCGCATCGCCGAGTCCGGCTGCGTCGGCGAGTCCGGCGACGTCGCCCGCGGCATCACCTTCAGGCAGCCCTGCAGCGACTGCGGACAAGGGAAAGGCGGACGCACTCGTCGGACGCTGGCCTGGGGCCGCGGGGACATACCTGAATATCACCCGGAAAGGTGATAAGTACTCGATCGAGATAGCGAACCTCGACGGACCCAAGACCTTCGAAGGTACCGCTAAGGGCGACATGATCGAATTCACTCGTAACGGCAAGACGGAGACTATAAAAGCTGCGTCAGGAGCCGAAACCGGCATGAAAGGTTTTGAGAAAGAAACCAATTGTGTGGTCGTGACAAAGGGCAGCGAAGGTTTTTGCAAGAAGTAAACTTTCTCGCACATGCTTTCACGGACGGGGCGGGCAGCAATGCCCGTCCCTTTGTTTTGAATGTTTTCAAAGTTCGTTCGATGGATTACATTTGAAGAAACTGTATGTACATCAGCTAGCGGGAACCAGGCGGTTCCCGGGGGGCACCATTAAATATGATCAGAATAGGAATAATCATTGGAAGCACGCGTCCGGGACGAAGCGGTGAAGCGGTCGGCCGCTGGACATACGAGGTCGCTTCGCGGCGGGCCGATGCTGAGTTTGAGCTCGTCGATCTCGTGGACCAAGATCTACCGCTGCTAGACGAACCGGTACCGCCGTCTCGCGGCCAGTACTCCAAGGAACACACGAAACGCTGGGCAACGAAGATCGATGCGCTCGACGCTTTCATTTTTGTAACGCCCGAATATAACCATGGCACGTCGGCTGCGCTCAAGAACGCGATCGACTTTTTGTTCAAGGAATGGAACAACAAAGCTGCCGGGTTTGTCGGATATGGCAGCGCATATGGCGTCCGGGCAGTAGAGAGTCTCCGTCTGGTTATGGGTGAGATAATGATCGCGGACGTCCGGGCACAGGTCATGCTTTCGCTTTTTACCGACTTCGAAAACTTCAGCGTATTCAAACCCAACGAGCGCCATGAAAAGAGCCTGAATGACGTGATCGACCAGGTTATCGCCTGGGGCACTGCGCTTAAGGCATTAAGGACGCAAACCTAGCACATATTTGTCTTTACCTTTTTGTGGATTCGTCATAAAATTCTCGCGTGACTATGCAACGGTGTCTGGAGGTACCTCATCATAGACGCGGACGAAGTATTAATTCCCAATAGTTTTCCAGGAGTAACGATGGACTCAAGCACAGCGGCAGCTGTTGAACAAGAAGCCGCGTTTGCTTTTGAGGATGCGGTCGAACTTCCTGCACGCCCCGTCACCGCGTCGCAGATCGCTCCGTTGACCCCGGCTGTCCAGGTTGACCCGAGTGCGTCAGATCATGCCTTGTGTCAGCTTGCTGCGGCCGGAAGCCTGGCAGCCTTTGAGATCATTTATCAGCGCTATCATCGTCGAACTTTCAGCTTGACGATGCGAATGACGAACAACACATCCGAAGCTGAAGACCTCACCCAGGAGGTATTTATCCAGCTTTTTCGAAAAGCGGGGAGCTTTCGTGGCGACTCGGCATTTTCGACATGGCTTCACAGGTTGACGGTCAATCAGGTACTCATGCATTTCCGGCGGCGGAGCGTGAAGAACGAAAAAGTTTCCGATGATGGCGAGATGCCGGAGCAAACCGTGCACGGGACCGCCAATCCCAACAAGATGCCGGTCGTCGATCGGATCGCGCTTAAGAATGCAATTGGCGAACTGCCGAACGGCTATCGAAATGTCTTCATCCTGCATGACGTTGAGGGCTATGAGCACGAAGAAGTAGCTCGGATGATGGGAATTTCGGTTGGCACGTCCAAGTCGCAACTCCATAAGGCGCGTTTGAAACTGCGCGGGTTGCTGATCAAGGAAAAAGATTAACCAAGAATTTAGGGTGGATTATTGGCGAGGCGTCGATCGATACCGCTTCTGCCGAGTCGTGCGTTGACGCGAAGTCGACCGGAAAGTAAGCCCGATCAATTCGCCTGTAAAGGCAACCCTTTTGGACGCCGGTTAATCTATCTAGATTGAAATAGCGAACAAGGCGGGACGTGATTGCGACGAGGTTTTCGACCTGTCTTTTTGAACAATGAACTGCGAGGAATGTCAGCAAAATCTTAGCTTGTATCTCGATGGTGAGCTAAACGGAACCGCGTCGGTCGATGTGCGAACACATCTCACCGACTGCCTTGGGTGTGCGAAACTTTGTGAAGATTTTTCAGTGATCCTTGAAACCGTCCGCGATAATGTTCCTTCAGAAATAGTTCCGCCGAATTCGCAAGCCCTCTGGCGTCGCATCAACAATCTCATCGAAAGTGACATCAAGCCTGAGGTCCCGGTTGAAGAACCCCGGAAAGGCTGGCTCTCTCGCGGATGGAATCTCACGTTTTCACAGGCCGGAGCCGGCGTGCTCGCAATTGCGTTGATCAGTTCGCTGCTTACAGTAATTGGCATCCGGAATTATTTCGAGCCATCCAGCGAAGACTTCACGTCCCGATCAAACGCCTCACAGACGACTTTCGAAAAGCTTTTAAGCAAGGTCGGACTCGCCGATACGCCTCAACAGGCGCGTGACAGGCGGGTCAAAGAACAGCAAGCGGCCATCCAGTACTGGACCAAACGCGTCGAGGAACGCCGTGGTCAATGGGACGCCAAAATGCGCGATGCGTTCGACCGCAATCTTAATCTGATCGACGAGTCGGTCAGCGAGTACACGAATATCCTGCAGGAGAATCCTGAGGACGATCTGACAGGTGAAATGCTCGATACGGTTTTGAATGATAAGATGGACCTTCTTCGCGAATTTTCCGATCTTTAGTTTGTTGGCAAATGGCCTGGATTTTGAAAAATCGGTTCCGTTATTTCTTCACCGGAAAAACTACGATTCTTCTTTTGTTGAGCGTAGTTTTTTTCTTTGCGCCAACCGAGGCATCCGCGCAGAAGCGTTTTTCAAAAAGTTATCCTGCCACGCGAAATGTTCGACTGACACTCACCAACCGCTCCGGCACCGTCACTGTCGAAGGCTGGAATCGCCCGGAGGTCCATATCCAGGCTTATCTCGAATCGCCGTCCGCCGCAATCAACCCGCAGATCATTGACGGCACTATCTTCATCAATATGGTGAAGGACAACTACGGACGCGGAGATATAGGAAGCGTGAACTTCACCATACGTGTTCCGTTCGAGGCCTCGGTGGATATCGAAACGAAGATCGGCAATTTGAATGTCAGCAGCGTTCGAGGAACTTTGGTTCGAGCGAAGATCTCGAGCGACGGAGATATTACTCTCACGAACATAAACGCTCGCTGGGTCACGGCCGAGAACGGTATTGGAAATATCTTTTTCGATGGCGACATACAACCAGACGGGAGCTACCGGTTTAGCTCGATGCGCGGCGATATTAACCTTCGTGTTCCTTTCAATTCGTCGTTCAAGTTGGTCGCGACTGCACCATCCACGCGGAGCATCAATTTAGGTTCATTCGCCATGGGCAACATGCGTTTTTTCGGTGACGGACGGCGTGTTACAGGGCAGGTGGGAGATGGCAATTCTTCGATAACCGTCACCAACCAGCGCGGGACAATCGCCTTCCACCGCCGCTAGCATACAAAATAGTTATTGACCGCACCCGCGGCCTAAACGTAAGATAAATACGGCCTCCTCGGACTTTCCTTCCTGGTTACAACACATGAAAACATACAGAGTATTTTTGCTGACACTGTTCGTCACGGTGTTTTCGTTCTCTATCTTTTCTCAAACGCGACCGCTGTATAAGCGGACAACAACGAAAACCGACAGGTTGGATTTCGGCGTCGGAGGCACGCTCGCTGTGACCGGTGCACCCGTTGGTTCGATCCGCATCGAAGGCTGGAAGAACAGGGAGATCGAGATAACTGCTGAGATCGAGCTGGAAGCGAACTCGGAAGCGGACCTCGCGAAGCTGAGCGAAGTCACTTCGTTCGTTTTGCAAGAGAGCTTGGGCCGGACGGGAGTGATCAGCATCGGCACCCATGACAAAAAGTACATGAAAAAGCTGGGAAAGAAATTTCCAAAACATCTGCTGGGCCTGCCGTTCCGGATCGACTACGTCATCAAAGTTCCGCAATACTGCGATCTTCAAATTGACGGCGGTAAGGGCGATTTGACGATAAGCGGCGTTGAGGGTTCGATGCGGCTGAATTACCTTGAAACCAATGCGAAGCTTAACCTCGTCGGTGGCAGCGCGATCGCGGTTTTTGGCAAAGGCAGCGTCGATTTTGTTGTGCCGAGGGCAAGTTGGCGTGGCCGGTTTGCCGATGTCCAGCTTGCAACCGGCGATATGAATGTTCACCTGCCAAACGGTATGAATGCCGAGGTCGACGCTACGATATTGCGCACCGGGAAGATCGAGAACGGCTATATCGGATTCACGCCGCGCGTCCGGAAAGCAGAATTCACGGAAAAATCCATCGTCGCGAAATCCGGCACCGGCGGAATTTCGCTGAAGTTCACTGTCGGCGACGGCACGCTGACGATCAGCGGTTCGGGCACCTGAACTTATACATTTTGGAATTGAGTTTGTAAGGTGATAAGTTATTTTTGCTTATCGCCTTTTTACTTTTATATGACGATTAAATCAGACCTTTGGCTTCGTCGAATGGCAAAGGAGCAACACATGATCGACCCATTTCTTCCGGAACTTCTCCGCGAGGTGAATGGCAGCCGGATCATTTCAGCCGGTGCGTCGAGCTATGGTTACGACATGCGCTTAGCGGATGACGGCTTTCGCATCTTTTCCTCTGTTTATGGCGACGAGATCGATCCGAAGCGTTTCGACGAAGCATCGTCACTGATCGAGCCTCCTCTGCGTACGGCTGAAGACGGCGCGAAATATTATCTGCTGCCGGGACATCACTACGGCCTCGGTGTGACGGTCGAGACTTTTCGCATCCCGAGAAACGTGACTGGCATCGCGCTCGGAAAATCGACCTATGCTCGGGCCGGTTTGCTGGTCAATACGACGCCGCTCGAGGCCGGCTGGACAGGCCGACTAGTCGTTGAGATCGCGAATCTCGCCAATCTTCCGCTGAGGGTTTACGTGAACGAAGGCATCGGTCAGATCCTGTTTTTCGAAGCTGATGAAGACTGCGCCGTCAGCTACGACGATCGTGGCGGCAAGTACCAGGGGCAAACCGGACTTACCTACGCGAAAGTCTAGAAACTCTTCCGGAACAGATACGCAGCCTTTTAGGAAGAACGTCCGGCCGTACCCATTATTATCTCGCAAAATGATCAGGGGACTTATTGTTTGTATTTTGATAGGGCTTAGCTCGTGCCCGCTTGCGACCGCCCAGGTCGGCGATCCTGGCCAGCGTCCGCGCGCTCGAGACATCGGACTAAAGATCGGCATTCTGCCGACTGGCTCCCTGAATGCGATCACGGATGTCCCGGGCGTTTCTGTTGGGCACACGACGATCGTAAAGGGCGACAACATGCGAACGGGAGTGACGGCCGTGGTTCCGCATGGCGGAAATCTGTTTCAGGAAAAGGTCCCGGGCGCGGTTTACGTCGGAAACGGTTTCGGAAAGCTGATGGGGTCAACCCAAGTCAATGAGCTCGGCGAGATCGAAACACCGATCCTTCTCACCTCAACACTGAGCGTTCCAAAGGTCGCGGATTTTCTTCTGGACTACATGCTTGCAATTCCCGGAAATGAAAACGTCCAGTCGGTGAACGCCCTGGTTGCGGAAACCAACGATGGTTTCCTGAACGACATCCGTGGGCGTCACATCATGCGAGATGATGTCTTCGCCGCATTAAAGAATGCGAAGAGCGGCACGGTCGAGGAAGGCTCAGTTGGCGCCGGGACAGGCACGGTAGCATTTGGATGGAAGGGCGGCATCGGCACTTCGTCGCGCAAACTTCCTGCATCGCTCGGAGGCTATACGATCGGCGTCCTCGTTCAAACGAATTTCGGCGGCGTGCTAACGATCGACGGCGCGCCGATTGGCGTCGAGCTCGGAAAGTATTATCTAAAAGACGCGCTTGCCCCGAACACTCTAAAATCCGAAATCCAAAATCCAAAATCGGCTGACGGTTCCATCATCATCGTGATCGCGACCGACGCGCCGCTGGATCATCGGCAGCTGAGGCGTCTGGCGGCGCGCTCGATGTCCGGCCTGGCGAGAACAGGTTCATCCATGACGAACGGCAGCGGCGATTATGCGATCGCGTTCTCGACCGCAAACCGGGTGAATGCGTCCGACAAGATCCGTAGTTTACAGCTCGTCGGCAATGACGCAATGTCGCCGCTGTTCCAGGCCGCAAACGAAGCAACCGAGGAAGCGATCTACAATTCACTGTTCAAAGCCACGACCGTAACGGGTAAGGAGAAACGTACGATTGAAGCGCTGCCGTTGGAACTCGTTAAGGAACTTTTGAGAAAATACGGCAAGATAAGATAGCGGATCCTACAGATGCTCAAAATCGAAAATTACATCGGCGGCGCACTGGTCCAACCCGCCTCAGGTGAGTACCTGAACAATATCGAACCTGCCACGGGAGCGGTGTACTCTCAGCTTCCCGATTCGGACGATCGCGATGTGAATCTTGCCGTCGACGCGGCACGTGCGGCATTTCCGGCTTGGTCGAACACTTCCGCAGAAGCGCGATTTGAGACATTGATGCGGCTCGTTTCTTACATCGAGCGGGATGCCGAAGAACTTGCACGAGCTGAAAGCATCGACAACGGGAAGCCGCTTTCGCTCGCACGTGTGATGGACATTCCGCGGGCAGCGGCAAACTTTCGTTTCTACGCGACGGCGGCGATGCACATGTCGAACGAATCACACGAGACCGTTGGACAGGCGATCAACTACACACTCCGACAGCCGCTCGGCGTTGTCGGCTGTATCTCGCCCTGGAATTTGCCGCTGTACCTTTTCACGTGGAAGATCGCACCGGCGGTCGCCGCCGGCTGCACCGTCGTGGCAAAGCCAAGCGAGGTCACACCGATGACGGCGTATCTGTTGTCGAAACTTTGTATCGAAGCCGGTTTGCCTGCGGGTGTTCTGAACATCGTTCATGGACTGGGGCCGAAAGTCGGTGCGGCAATGGTCGGGCATCGCGACGTAAAAGCGATCTCGTTCACAGGCGGAACGAAGACCGGAGAGGAGATCGCGCGCACAGCGGCCCCGATGTTCAAGAAACTCTCGCTCGAGCTCGGCGGCAAGAACCCGAATATCATTTTCGCCGACTGCAACTACGACGAGATGCTTGAGACGACCGTACGATCGTCCTTCTCAAATCAGGGCCAGATCTGTCTGTGCGGTTCCCGAATATTTATCGAGCGCCCGATCTACGAACGGTTTAAGAATGATCTTGTCTCAAGGGCTTTAGAAATGAAGATCGGTGACCCGCTGGAACCGGACACTGAAATCGGCGCGATCGTCTCGCGACAGCATTTGGACAAGATCATGTCGTATATCGATCTCGCTAAAACCGAAGGTGGGACGATTCTTACGGGCCGAAAAGCGAGTGTTAACGAGCGTGCTGACAATGCCGCGGGAGGCACGCTCCTTAACAGTCGCATTTCTGCCCGGTGTGCGAACGGCTTCTTCATGGAACCCACCATCATTGAAGGGCTGCCACACGATTGCCGCACGAACCAGGAAGAGATCTTCGGTCCGGTCGTTACGATCATGCCGTTCGATAGCGAAGACGAAGTTTTGAATTATGCCAACTCGGTTCGCTATGGTTTGTCGGCGACCGTCTGGACCGAAAACCTCTCACGTGCACATCGTGTATCGGCCGCGCTCGAATCCGGCATAGTTTGGGTGAACTGCTGGCTCCTTCGCGATCTGCGAACGCCATTCGGCGGGGTGAAAGACAGCGGCATGGGTCGCGAAGGCGGATTCGAGGCGTTGAAGTTTTTTACGGAAGAGAAGAATGTTTGCGTAAGAATTCGAGCTTAAGTACGATAATAATTCTATAAGAACAAGGAAATCCCACCCAAGGAGCCTTATGCGAGATGCCTTCGCCGGTCGTTTTTTCCTTTAGGTATTTCTTCTATAGATCCAGTTTGGATCCTACGCTCAACAGCCGCCCGATACACCAGTACGAGTCGTCTACGAAACGTTTTTCGGTAAAGAGATCGGCGATCCATATCGTTGGCTCGAGGACGTAAAGAATCCCGAAGTAATAAAGTGGCTAAAGGACCAAAATGACTATACCAATACCGTACTTGACCGAGTTCCTGAACGGGCGTCCATTCTCGAACGGATTCGTAAGCTGGATGAGTCCTCGCCACCTCCGCTGACCCGACTTTCACGCGACAGCAGCGGCCGTCTTTATTACTACAAGACAGCTCCTTCGGGGGTAGCAAAGGGCCACGTGTTTGATCCAAAGACGGGTGCCGAGCGGCTACTGATCGACCCGGAAACACTCGCGTCGCCGGGCCAGCCGCCGCTCAGGGTGAGCGGGATATCGCCGTCGCCGGACGGACGTTATGTCGCATTTCGCGGAAGAGGCATCGGTCGCTCGAGGCTTTACATATTGGAGACGGCGAGTGTCCAGCTCATTGGTAAACCCGTCGACAACATTCTTGACTTCACTGGTTTGGACTGGGACCCTGACTCGAAAAGCGTCTTCATTGTGAAGCTGCCGCCACTGCGGTTGGGCATGCCCGCGTCGGACGCTCTTCTGAACAGCACCGTTTACCGTCACACTGTAGGTACCGATCAAACCAAAGATCAACTGATCCTCGCCCAAGGTGAGAATGCGGGGTTAGCGATGAAACCGACGTACTGGGCTTTCGTTTACCCGACGGCGGACGGAAAGTTTCTTAGCGCCTGGATCGAGGACGGCTCTCGGCGAGGCCACGGCTTTTTCGTCGCGCCGCGTGCAGAAGTTCTTGCGGGCAAGGCCACGTGGAAGAAGATCGCCGATTTTGAAGACGACGTCATAAAGGCGGCAATTCACGGAAACGAGGTGTTCTTGGTCGCGGAAGGTCGCGACTCCAAAACGCGGTTGCTTCGCGCTACGCTGAGTCAAAGTTTCAGTGAGGCGAAGGTTGTGGGCTTGCCGACCGGGGGCGCCTTGATCTCGGATATTCGGACGGCTTCTGATGCTCTTTACGTGACCGCAAGAAAGGGATCGTCAGGAGCACTTTTTCGGGTTACATACGATGGCGTCGCCCGAGAAGTGAAGCTACCCGTGGATGGGATGGTCCAACCGTTGCTGGCTTCCGCTACGACACCGGGCGGACTATTTAGGATCACGGGTTGGACGCGTCCCGCTTTGATCTACCGTTACGTTCCCGACGAGGGGTGGCGAGATTCCAGGCTCCAGGTATCGACTGGTTTGGAAAAAGATCTGAAACTCATCGCGGAATCCGCCGCCGTACGAAGTCACGATGGGGTTTCGGTCCCGCTTACCCTGGTTTATAGGCGCGGCTTGAGAAGGGATTCTTCAAATCCGGTTTACATGATCGGCTACGGATCGTACGGCGCCACGCTCGATCCAGGCTTTGATAATTCGTTTGTGCCATGGTTCGAGGCGGGCGGAATATTAGCTTTCGCCCACACCCGCGGCGGTGGCGAATTGGGAACGTGGTGGCATCTTGCCGGCAGCAAGGAGAAGAAACGGAACACGTGGCTGGATTTTATTGCCTGTGCTCAGTACTTGATCGATCAAAAATATACGCGTCCGGCCCGACTCGCCGGAGGCGGCTTGAGCGCGGGTGGGATCCTGATCGGCCGTTCCATTACCGAGCGGCCCGAACTTTTCGCTGCGGCCCTGATAAGTGTCGCCACTACCGACATGCTTCGCGCGGAATTTCAGATGAACGGGCCCGCGAACGTAGTCGAGTTCGGCACCACCAAAGAAAAAACGGGGTTCGAGCACCTTTATGAAATGAGTTCATATCACCACGTTAAACAGGGTGTGCGCTATCCTGCCGTGCTGGTGTCGGCCGGAATGAAGGACACTAACGTCGACGTCTGGCAGTCAGCTAAAATGGCGGCCAAACTCCAAAATGTCGGACGCAGCGAGAGGCCCGTTCTGCTTCGCGTAGACCCCGAGGCCGGCCACGATCAATATGGATCGACCCGCGCTCAGATAAGAGAACTAAGGGCGGATCAAATAACTTTTCTATTGTGGCAATTGGGGATCTTGACGCCGGGAAATTCATCGAAGGAACGAGCATCGGAGAACTTCATTAGCGCCAAAACGGTCCTTTCAAAATCGGAGTTCGACCGAAAGTAAATCTCAAGCCAAACTGCTGTAGAATGGCGGCATCCAACGGATGCTTGCAAATGCAAGTATTTTCAGTCTTTTTGACGAATTCACATTAGTTGAATGGGAGCTCTGGACTTGATGAGATCATTTTGCGCAATTCTTTTAGTATTGGTTTCACTTTCCACCGCCCTCGGCCAGACAACACCGCCGACCGAATCGGCGATGGATCGCTTTCTTCGCTATGTGAAGATCGACACGCAGTCAGCCGAAGATCAACCGGCGCCGCCTAGTACGAAGAAGCAGCTCGATCTGGCGAGGCTGCTGGAAACCGAGCTCAAGGCGCTCGGCGTCCAGAACGTCCGCGTCAGCGAATGGGGAATTGTGTACGGAATGGTTCCCGGAAACCTCGCTGATAATACAAAGGTCCCGACGATCGGCTTCATCGCGCACATGGATACGTCGCCAGCGGTTTCGGGTGCAAACGTCAACGCGATAATTCACAAAAACTATCAGGGCGGCGACATCGTTCTGCCAAACGATAAGACTCAGATCATCACCGTCGCGCAAAATCCCGATCTTAAGAACCTGATCGGTGATGACATTATCACGGCCGACGGAACGACGCTGCTTGGCTCGGACGACAAATCGGGCATCGCCGAATTAATGACGATGATCGATATCCTGAAACAGAATCCGAACATCAAGCACGGCAACATCGCGATCGCGTTTACGCCGGATGAAGAGGTCGGCGGCGGCATCGACAAATTTGACATCAAGGGTTGGGGAGCGAAGTTCGCATACACCGTCGATGGTGAGCAGCTCGGCGACATCTCGAACGAGACATGGTCGGCTCGAACGGCAACCGTAACGTTCCGCGGAAAATCGACGCATCCTGGAACAGCGAAAGGCATCCTGGTCAATTCGATGTATGCCGCGGGCGATTTCCTGGGACGATTTCCCGACGTTGCGAAGAATCGTCCCGAGACAACGGAGGGGCGCGTCGGATTCATCCACCCCTACGTCGGCAATCTCGACATCGAAACTTCGACCGTTAAGATCTTGCTTCGAGATTTTTATATCAAGTGCTTTGAAGCTCAGGAAGACCTGGTTAAGAGCGTAGTCGCAGATACGCAGAAGAAGCATGCCGATGTGAAGATCGAATACGCCAGCGTGCTCGGTTATCTGAACATGAAAGA
>JBKKAS010000179.1:0-4887 GCA_046714595.1 Pyrinomonadaceae bacterium
GGGCACAACAGCCGATCAACGATTCAGGTGCGCAGCTCCGGATCTTTGAATCGGTATTGCAACATATTCAGAACGACTACGTCGACGAGCCGAATCTCGAGAAGGTACGCTACGGCGCACTTCGCGGGCTGGTTGGCGGTCTCGATCCTTACTCGTCGTACCTGACCGCTCAGCAAGTGGCGGAATTTAATGCGAACAAAAGCTCGAATAAGGTTGGGATCGGAGCGGAATTCTCGCAAGTGTCCTTGTACCTCTATGTGGTCTCGGTGATAAAAGGTTCGAATGCCGAGAAAGCCGGGCTGAAAGCGGGCGATGTCGTCGAATACATCGAGAACAAGGCGACGCGTGACATTTCGCTTTACGATGCGCGACAGATGCTTGTTGGCGATGCGGGGTCGGTCGTGAATTTGCGAGTTCTCCGGGCTGGAGAGAAACCGCAGACACTCAAAGTCACCCGTGGCAATTATAAAGTTCCGCAGGCCGAGTCTCGTGTCGAAGCCGGAAAGATCGGCGTCATCAAGGTGTACAGCCTGGATGAAGGAGAGGCGAACGACATTCGAGCACAGGTTCAGAATCTAGCGAAGCAGGGCGTACAGAAGATCGTGCTTGATCTTCGCGGCGTCGCGACCGGTACCCTGAATGAAGGAGTTGCTGTCGCGAACCTGTTTATCAAAGACGGCGAACTGGCAAAGGTCATCGGCCGTGATAATAAGATCTTGAGAACACTTGCGGCTGATCCGGCAAAGGCGATCTTTGACGGCAAGGTCGCGGTATTGATCGATCTCGGGACCGCGGGAGCGGCCGAGGTGGTCGCATCGGCTATTCTGGACCGCAAACGCGGCGAGGTCGTCGGCGAACGCAGCTTCGGCTCGGGAACCGAACAGCAGCTTTTCACCCTTCGCGGTGGCGACGGTCTATTGCTGACGACGGCTAAGTGGGCATCTGCCTCGGGAAATCCTTTCTTGGGCGACGACCGCGCGACGATGGGCGTGAAGCCGTCCGTGGAGGTGAAGCGGCCCGACACGCCGGAACCTCTGGAGGTTGAGGAGATGATAGACCAGCAGGATCAGCAGAATCAGAACCCGCAGCCGGCGGCGTCTCCGGCTCCGGCTCCGACAAAAGAGCCCGTGGTGAAGCCCGTCCTCGAGGATCTGCAGCTAAAACGAGCACTAGAGATATTGCAGGAGAAGTCGCAGGCGGCCAAGTCGGGAGAGTAGATCGTAGATAAATAATTAAAGTAAAAAGTAAAAAGGCTAAGACAAGAACGGGTCTTGGCCTTTTTCCTTTTTACTTTTTCCGTTTTACTTTACAATCACCCTTGAATGACCCCCGAGCAATTTACCGTACGCCCCTTGCGGGAAAGCGATCTCAACGAATGGTTTCGACTGCGAAAGCTCCTTTGGGATGCTACGAGTGACGACGACCACAAGTCGGAAATGCTCGATATACTCGATCATCCGGACTCTCAATACGTGCTCTTCGCGGATGATGGCTCGGGCCGACTGATCGGCTTTCTTGAGGTGAGCATCCGGCCCTTTGTCGAAGACTGTGAGACCGATCACGTAGGTTATCTCGAGGGCTGGTTTGTCGAGGAAGATCATCGTAAACGCGGCGTGGCGCGCGAGCTCGTCCAACATGCCGAGGCGTGGGCCCATGACAGGGGATGCACCGAGATGGCATCGGATGCGGAACTCGGCAACGATGTGAGCCTCGCTGCACATCTGAATCTCGGGTACGCAGTGACCTCCAGACTTGTACATCTTCGCAAAGAACTCTGAAATGAAGTTGATCGATCGACAGATTTTGGCGCTCGGGACGGCCTTTTTAATGCTGTTCGGAGTTGTTTCCCTGACGGCTCAATCGACGAATCAGGATTACCCAACACCGATAACAACGAATGAGATCAGCGGGACGATCAAAGCCCGCGATGTAGGCGATGCACGGCTCACGTCGTACTACTATCAATTCGATGGCGCCCAGGGCGACCTGTTCGTAAATATCGTCACGCGGAATTTAACCGGCGATATCGACATCTTTACCGTGAACGGTTTGCGGCCATTGACCAAGATCGTGGTCTACGCTGACCTCGCCGAAACCGAAACCGGACGCGTTCTCTATTTCAGAAAGCCGGAAAGGATGATTCTCCGCGTTCAGGGACGCACACCCGGAGACGAACCGGCTGCGTTTCGGATCAAGTTTGCCGGCAGCTTTGTCGCTTCGACGCAGGCAGCCTCTCCGCCGGAACCCGAGTTACCCACGTTAGCGGCTCGGAACGAAAGCGGTATCCGCGTTAATTCGGTAGGCACGATCGTCGAGGTAATCCCAAAGGCGACCCCGACACCCGTGGGTGTAGAAACGGTCTCTGGAATCATTGATGAAAGGAGCGAGGTGCCGGAAGCTGAAAGGGAGAAGGAAAATAAAACACCCGATCAGATAGCCGGAGCGAAGACCGAAGAAAAAGCGAACGAAGCCTCGCCGGACACGTCCGAAAAGAAGATGGAAGTGGTCGTAACCGAGACCATTCCTGAAAAGAGAGAAACAATCTCGCCACCGCTCGCCACTCGTCGAACCGCCCGCGGCCGGCGCCGGACACCGCCAAAAACTACACCTCCAACCGCCGCGGTCGAAAAGCCAGTGATGCCGGAGGAAGGTGCGACAACTTCACCGCCGGCGACTGAGCGTCGTCGACGGACGACGGCCACTTTGTCTCAGCCGAAGGGTCCCGATCCGCTCGAGAACATCAATCTGGTTATTATCTTCAAAGACGGGACGACCCTGGAGCGCCCGCTGAGCCGGGTACTTCGATTTACCGTCGATAAGGGCGTTCTGACAGTGATCGCGAAGGACGGAAGTATCGGCCGATACTCGATGCTGGATGTAGCTAAGGTGACTATCGAGTAGCAGACGATTCAAGATTTTTCCGCAGACGTTCTACTAATTCGCTGTTTGGGTTTGTTTGCTGCAGCCTGGACAGCGTTTTCTGCGCCTCGGCAAGATTTCCCTTACGGAATTCCGCGACTCCCAAATAGTAGAGCGACGGTGCGTGGTCAGGCGCAACAGCGATGGCCTTGCTGAACTCGTCGATCGCACGATCGTAATTCGGAGTCTCTCTTTCGACGAATGTTGTGCCGAGATCGGTTCGGGCGTCGATGTTTTTCGGATCGATCTCGAGAGCTTTCGCATAGTGATCCGCCGCCGATTCAAATTGGCCGAAATCGAAATACGCATTCGCCAGGACAATGTTGGCGGTAAGATCACCTGGCTTTAGGGCGATGCCCCGCTTATAGAATTCAATCGCCTTTTCAAACCGTCCGATTCGCGAATACATGTCGCCGGCCCGCATTTGAACAGCAAAGTTCGCCGGCTCGCCTTCCGCCTTTTTCAGCAATTCGGAAACGTCAGCAAGCATCTCGGAGTTCGGTTGGGCAGCTAAGGTATCTGCGGAGCGCGGCGGTTCATTTTGCGGAGGTTCAGTCGTACCTCGGTTTATCGCGTTCGCACCGAAAAACCCGATGACCAGCCCGATTACGAGTCCGACGATTCCTATTGGAAGACTCTTCCGCATTCGTTATGCGTAGCTGTGCAGCCCGGGCAGCAGATAACTAACGCCAAGATATGTGAAGATGACAAGCAAGAATCCAATGATGGCGAAATAGGCCGAGCTGCGACCCGACCAACCTCGGGATATCCGCGTGTGCAGAAAGGCGGCATAGGTTAGCCAGGCGACGAGTGCACCGGTTTCTTTCGAATCGAAGCCCCATGGCCTGCCCCACGATTCATTCGCCCAGATCGCGCCCGTTATAAGCAGCATCGCAAGGCCAGCGAACGCAAGACAGGCGGTCCGATACATAAGCCCGTCAAGCGATTCCAGACTCGGCAGGCGCTCGCGTAGCTTTTCAGTCTTGAATCCGAAAAGCACTACAAAAAATGTTCCGGCGAGTGCTGTGATCAGCCCGGCTATCTCCACCGGGTTAGTATTCAAACTGAGAAACAGTTTATCGCCGCTTGCCTGCAGATACTGACGCCCCATCTGCTCGAACTGGATAGGCGTGATGGCGGCAAACTCGAGGGCGGATAGACGCTGCCTTTCCGCAAGCGCACGTCCGGCCGTAACTAGCTGACCAGGTTCCTCGCTGATCTGTGTCTTCAGCGCGGATGGCACGTTTGTCGTCGTCGATCGAATTTCGGAAACCAGGAACCCAACGGTCAATATCTGCGCGATCAATGCGACTTTCAAGAGGACATGCCCAATGTTCTTTGCCGTTTCGCTTTGGCGATAGAGATAGAGGAGAAACGAGACGATAGCGCCTGCCAAGAGCAAACCGCAAAATGCGAGAGCAAACCCGGCATACGGGATCTCCAATCTGAACGGAGCGGAGAACGCTTTTCCACCTTCGGGATTTGCGACGAACAATCCGGCGCGGTAGACAAATTCGGTGAATACGGAGAACTTGCTGATCGAACCGATGACGCCGATCGCGAATATGCTCGCCCAGATCGCCATCGCCTCGACCTTGACGCGATCTTTCAGCAGATAGATCACCGCTATCGCGAAGCACACCAGCGCGACCCCGTAACTCAACGACGCTACTCCGACGTGGATCGGCCGCCAGTATGAATCGAGCACCGGCGGAAGATCTATGAATTCGTTTCCGATAAAGCGGGCGAGGGTCAGGATCAATGCCGCAAGCGGCAACGTGAAGGCGCTGAGTACCTGAAAGTTTTTTCGGCGCGCGAGTAGCAAAGTCGCGATGCCCGCCCCGAATGCAAACGCGAGACTTAGGTCATAGAGATTCGCAAACGGAACATAACGGAAGATCCAGGGCGTCGCCATATTGCCGCTTTCGCGCATGATCGCGATCTCGTGCTCGTAGGCGGCGTCCCATC
>JBKKAS010000180.1:0-7218 GCA_046714595.1 Pyrinomonadaceae bacterium
GCGGAATCGTTCTCACCGCCGACGCTGCGGCGCGTTCCGGCCTGCTGTTCTGTTTCGCTGGACGGCACGCCTTCCGAAAATACGCGGACGCGATCTCGGTTCGGCGAATTCTTTTGTGTCGTCACGCCGCCGATGATGTCGTTGGTGAACATCGCCTCGATGTCGATCTTTTTCTCGACCGCCTGCTGTGCGAAATATGTGGCGCCTAGCAAACCCTGCTCTTCGCCGGGAACGGTCATAAAAACTATCGTCGCGTCGAACTTTCTCTTCGACATCACGCGTGCAAGCTCGATGACCGCCGCTGTTCCCGAAGCGTCGTCGTTCGCCCCGGGTGCGTCGCATTTCGCGTCGGTCGGCGATGTGCACATCGAATCGTAATGCCCGGAGACAGCGTAGACGCGCTCAGGGTTCGTCGTGCCTCTTAGCGTCGCGATGACGTTTGTGAGCGTCGTCGGTTCCGGAATCCGGTTGGCTTTCGCCTGCAGGAACGATTGTTTTTCGACCGCTAGGCAATTACCGCAGTCACTGTTGATGCGCTGAAACTCCGCAAAGATCCAGTCCCGAGCGGCCCCTATCCCGCGTGTCGGATTGTCTTGTTCAGAAAGCGTATTTCTCGTACCAAATGAGACGAGCTTCCGAATAGATGCCTCGATATTCTTCGCCGAAACTTCCTTCACCATTTTGGCGATCTCCGGATCGGGTTTCGATCGCGGCGCTTGTCCGACGGCGGCGATAATGAGAGCGAGGCATGCTAACGTTGTAAGCAAAAATTTGAGTTTCATTTTTTCTTAACCCTTTGGATCTCTGCGTGTCTTACCGTGTGTTCTGTGGTTACGGCACTCCTCAGCTAACTGGGTAACCACGGAAAACACGGAACACATGGAAATTCACAGAAAGACTCGAACGGCTCGACAGACTCTCCTGTTGCGCTATATATTTACGGCTAAAAGGGCAGTGTGTGCAAATCTCGCGTCGCCGTTTACCGATTTTTTGGAGGCAAATTAAATGAAAGCAATTATTTTGATACTGATTCTGACCTCGCTGGCCTACGCTCAGCACGGGCACGGCACGCAAGCCACGCCTGAAAAGCGCACTGTATGGCTGGATAACGGCCTCGGGAATGTTGACCATCCGGTAACGACGAAGAATGCGGAGGCCCAGAAGTTTTTCAATCAAGGGCTCGCGTATCTCTACGCGTTCAATCACGCCGAAGGCATCGCATCGTTCAAACATGCGACGGAGCTCGACCCCGATCTCGCGATGGCTTAGTGGGGAATGTCGCTCGGGCTCGGAGCAAACTACAACGACCCCGCAAACCCGGAACGCTTTGCGCAGGCATACACATACTTGCAAAAGGCCGTCGAGCTCGCTCCAAAAGCGAACGAGGCTGACCGTGCGTACATCGGAGCGCTGGCAAAGCGTTATTCAAAAGATCCGGCCGCCGACAAGGCAAAACTCGCCGGCGATTACAGGATGGCGATGGCAAACCTTGCGCAGCAATACCCGGACGATCTCGATGCCGCGACCCTCTACGCCGAGAGCATGATGAACCTGCGCCCGTGGCAGCTTTGGTCGCTCGACGGCAAACCGGCGGAGGGAACGCTTGAGATACTTGGTGTCCTCGAAGGCGTGTTGAAACGCAATCCGAGTCACACCGGCGCGAACCACTATTACATTCACGCAATCGAGGCGAGTCCGACTCCGGAACGCGGCGCCGCGGCAGCGATGCGGCTTGGTGGTTTAGCACCGAACGCGGGCCACCTCGTTCACATGCCGTCTCACATTTATTTGCGCACCGGAGATTGGGCGGACGCGGTGAAGAGCAACGACCTCGCGATAATCGCTGACCGAAACTACATCGCGAAGAGCGGAGCTACCGGGTTGTATCCGGTGATGTATTACAACCATAACGTCCACATGCTCGCGTCATCGCACGCCGCCCATGGTAATTACGCCGGTGCCGTAAAGGCTGCGCGTGAGCTCGAGACGAATGTTCGCCCGCATGTCGCGGCAATGCCGATGCTTGAAATGTTTATGCCGTACACGATCGTGACGATCACGCGGTTTCAGAAGTGGGACGAGATGATGAAGTATCCGAAACCGGACGGGACGATGCTGACAACGACAGCGTTTTGGCACACGGCACGCGGGCTGGCACTCGCCGACACGGGTAAGGCGGCTGACGCGGAAAAGGAACTGGCTGCGATGCGCGAAGTCGCGAAGAAAATTCCTGCCGAAGCGACGTTGTTCACGACACCGGTCAACGTTGCATTGAAGGTTGGAGACGATTTGCTGTCCGGTGAGATCGCCCAGGCTCGCGGCGACCGGAAAGCAGCGATCGAGCTCCTACGTGCAGCAGCAGCATCCGAAGCGAAGGTCAATTATGCAGAGCCGCCGGACTGGGACCTTCCGGTGCGTGAATGGCTCGGACGAGCGCTTCTTCGCGACGGCCAGTACGCCGAGGCGGAAAAAACGTATCGCGAAGAGATCAAGCGGAGTCCGCGAAATGGACGCGCACTGTTCGGTCTCGCGGAAGCGCTGAACAAACAAGGAAAGACGACTTCGGCCGAGCTTGTGCGTCGCGAGTTTGAAAGCGCGTGGTTGGGATCCGACACAAAGCTGACCGTTGAAGCGTTGTACGGGAAGAAGTGAGGTAGTGGCGCGTGTCAAGTGACAAGTTATGAGGATTTCTTGAACACGTCACTCCTCACGCGGCACGTTTTGATCACCTCAAAAGCCTGCAGTCGATTTCCGTCAGCCGAGTAGAGAAGATTCACCGTTTCATCCGTCACGAATTGCGCATCCGGGTCGGAAACGAGAACTACGCGCGAATCTCGGCCGTTGTGAATGTTCACGCCGATCAGGCCCTTGCGGTCCAGCGGCTTTGGCAAGTCCGTAAAGAAATACATATGCGACCCGCGGAGCTCCGCAAGGCGTTTTCGGCGCAGGAGATAGCTTGAGAGTTTTTCTGCCTGCCGCACAGGATCGAGCCGATCGAGGATACTCTCACGAACGTCGCCGCGCGAAGGCGTGGCGCGATCGATGATGCCCGACGTGATCCGACCGCGAATTCCTGACGGCGTTATCACTTGAAAGTCGCCGATGCGGCCGGCAACGTTTGGAAGTCTGGCGAATGAACCGAATGAGTAGATCCGGCGTGTTACATAGTTCCGGGCCGAGTTGCTGGCGAGTGTCGTCAGATCCAACGACGCGAATCGCGATCGCAACCCCGACCAGCGAAATGAATTTGCCGCGCTCATGAGACTAAATCCACCGCGTGCAAGCCCGATCGCCGATGTCGCCAAACCGCCGTATCGAAAATAAAGCGCTGTCGCGCGAAGCGCGATGCCGGCGATGATGCGAAACGCGCCGCGAGACGGAGCCTTGTGACGGACCCTCCAGATTTCGGATATGGGATTTCGGATTTCGGATTTTTCGGATGGGAAAAACGAAAACGCGAGTTGGTAGCCACGCAAATCCGAATTCCGAAATCCCATATCCGAAATCGCAAAAGAGGCTATCTCATCACGCCCACCCACGACGGCGTCGCCGCGCTCATTAAGCAGAACGAACTGAGCCTTCTCGATCTTGTGTTCGATCCGTTCCCGGCGTTTTCCCGACTTTGCGTCGATCGTGATCAGGTCGTCTCGGTCAGCTATCAAGATCGTACCCGCATCGGCGAAGACAAAGTTGGTGAGTCCTTTATCCGCTCCTTTGAATCGCCAAAGCGTCTCACCGTTTCGTGTGTCAATGGCGGAAACGCCGTACGGTCCTTTTGATTCCGTCTCGCCGTCTTTCAAACGCGTGAACTGTCCGCCGGTTCGGACGAAAAGCGTCGTCCCGATAAGGGCCGTCTCGGCACAGTTGCCAAGGTCATCCGCCTTCCATTCGACGTTGCCGGTTCGCCGATTTACAGCGCGGATCCGCCCGCGACCCGAAATATAAATCCGAGCGTCGTCGAAAACCGGATCAGCCTCGGTGAGCGCGAGACCGTTCTCGTTCACCTTAAATTTTTCACGTTCTTTTTCCTTCCCGCTCCGAGCGTCGTAACTGGTAGCGCCCTCGTAGAACAAGAACAAGCGGCCGTCGAGAAGAAGCGGAGCACGATAGTTGTCGAGCGTGTATGCGATCTCGCCGAGGTTCTCACCGAATCGCGAAGGCATCATCTCGATCTCGCCGTCGAATTCCTTTTTCCACAGCTCTTCACCGGTTGAAAGCTGAAGCACGTGGACGATCGGCTTTCGTTTCAAACCTTCGGCAGCATTACCGCGCGGATCTGTCACGAGTATGACGGCCAACAGATCGTTTGCCGGATCAGCGGCGAGCTGCAGCACGTCGCCTTTCACCTTTTCGCTTTGCCACAGCGTGGCACCGCTTGCGACATCGACCGCCTCAAGCCGCGACTTGCTGCCAAGATCGCGCGAGAAGAGGATCACATCCGTATCGGGAACCGGCGTGACGGCGGTCTCTTCGATCCGACCAGTGTCGCGACGCCACATCCGCTCGCCGGTTTTACCGTCGACGGCGTAGAGACTTCGCTCCGTGCCGGCGAGCACGATGCCGAAATCAGTTGTTTGATAAAAACGTACTTTAGAGTCGAGGTTCGCCTGCCACGCGGGTTGCCCGACGGCAGTGGCGACCGAGAGGCACACAAAACAAAATACGAGTGCGATCTTCATGGTTAGATTGTAGCGTCAGGAGAGATTGAAAGGGAAGATTTCCGTTCGTGTTGATTCGTGGGTTTCGTGGTTTCAGTTTCTTCAAGTTTAAGAACCGGAACCACGAATCCACACGAAAAGGCACGAAACATTAAGAAAAAAAATTCCAGCTCCGCTAGGAGCGTCATGTTTGTAGTGGGTGTGGAGAGAGGAAATCCAGCTCCGTAGGAGCGGCAGGTCCTAATAGATGTCGCTCCGATGGAGCTGGATAGTCTTTGCTGAATGTCTTACTACAAACATGACGCTCCTAACGGAGCGCCCCCCGCGAAACTACTGTATCCGATACGCCTTCGTGCCCCAGACGACGACGAGCGTGCCTGATAGCGAATTGGCGATCGACCGCAGGCCACCGTCAAGCCGGTCGAATTCGGCTGAGCCGCGCCGGACGTTGATCGTCGGGCGGCCCTGGTAAGCAGTGTCGTACCAGACACTCTCTTTACGTTCAAACGTCCTGCCGCCGACAACCTTCTGGCCGCCCGATGAACCTTCTTCGACGCGTTTCACAGATCTCTTTGCGGCGGCTCGGCGATCCAGGTTTTCGAGCTGTCGGTTGTATTGGCGCTCATTCCTATTCATCGGGCCGCTCTGGCTCTGACTCTGGCTGCCCGCACCTGGAGACTGCATCTTCAGTGTCGAGTCGTTCTTTGACAGCTCCTGAAGCTGGACACCACCGGCGGCTTTGTCTTCTTTCTTTGCCTTTCCGACTTCATCGCGTTCACGCGCAGGCAGATCTCTCGGAGCCGGCTGGGCCGCGGCGGCCGGGGGCGGAGCCGGAAGCGATGAGTCAGCGGACGTAACTCCATCGACGGCAAAGTCATTGTCGGTTCGGTTATCCGCCGGCCCTTTGTCATCCGATGGCGCTATCACCCTTGACGAATTAGCGTTCGCCGCGAACGTTCCGGAACTGGTCGTATTGGCGGCAGCATTTGCCCCGCTGTTAGCGGAAGCAACAGGAGCTTCGGAATAAGCGGGCTCGTCCTGGAAGTTTGGCCCGCCCTTCCGGACTTCGGTATCGGATACTTGCGACACGAGATCGGCGTTACCGAAATTACGTACGACCGTGTAACCCAAAAATCCGGCAAAAACGAGCACGAGGCTTCCCATGACGTAAGCAAGATTCGGGAACAGTAACAATCGGCGATACCACGGCAGCGCGCGTTCGGCGATCGTAATAGCGCCGAGCGAAGCGGCCGCGGGGACCACTTCCGCATTCATTACCAAAAGATTTGAAAGAATTTTTCGACACCTGTCGCAGTCCGCCATATGCGCCAGATGCAACGCTCTCGATTTCTCGGGCATCGCATTCTCGGCAAAGGCGGATATCTCGTCAGCATCAAGGTGCGACGCCAGATCACCCACGTACACGGGCCGTCCGGGCTGCGCCTTGCGCAAGAGCGTATCTATTTCTTTGTCGAAGTCCACTTCCATTTCTTTATCGCCACAGAGGACACAGAGGTTTTGGAGGATCAAATACAGGGAACAGCATTGTCTGCAACATCGACGGAAATCCCTGCAAAGACCTTCAGAGAACCTCCGTGTTCTCTGTGGCTACGGGTTTCGTAGCCCATTTACGGAACGCTCTAAAACCACATATCTTGCAACATCATAAAAACCAGCGATACAGCGAATAATTTTTCGACGCTAATGCCCAGTTTCGACGCGGTTTCCGAGAGATATCGTTTTACCTCGATCTCACTCCATCCGTGCCGGTCTCGCAATTTCTTTTCGACGTTCTTCCTGATCTCGGTCTGAATTCGAACGATCTTCCGGCTCGCCGTGGCTTCGTGATAGCCGAACATCGCGGCAATTTCCTTCAGCTTTAGATCGTCGAAATAATACAGCTTCATAACAAGTTTGTCTTCGGCGTCTAGGGCCTCGATCGCGTGCTTTAACGCGAGCGATACATCGCCCGCTGTCTGCTCGTTTGTCAGCAGCTCTTCAGGATTGTCCGCGTGATGGATCACCCGATCGCTGCCTGTATGATTCGACGCGTCCTCAGCGAGGTTCTCGAATTCGCGATTTTCTTCGACCTGCACAAAGCGCGATTGTTTACGATACTCGTCGATCGCAAGCTGCGAAACTACAGCCCGCAGCCAACCCGCGAGCGACCCGCGTCCCGAATAATACGCGAGCTTACTCTTTTTATTTCCCTCGGCGTCCTGTCGCAGGCCATACAGTTCGGCCCATATAGAGCCGGCCAGATCTTCCGCGTCCTCGCTATTCGATGTGATCTTCCGCGCGGCCGACTTCACGGTCGTATCGAAAATTGCGACCAGAAACTCCCACGCCTTCTCGTCACCCTTTTCGCACGCCATGAACAGGCACAGATCATCGGCCCGGATCTCATCGACGAACTGCTTTATGTCATTTCGACCGGCTTCGACATTCGCCTTGAGTAAGTATTTGGAAAGCGCCGAAGCGATACGCGGCCGCAGGTCGTCCGCCGACAATCCTCGTGAATCGGCCGCACGCGCCAGCAGCAGCGAGATCGCTTCCTCGA
>JBKKAS010000181.1:0-2625 GCA_046714595.1 Pyrinomonadaceae bacterium
TCGCGCTCGCAAAAGTTTGTGGACACGCAACGCTGCGACTGGCTGGCGCCGACACTCTTCCGTTCGAGTTCTCTAATTTCGCAGAGACGGTGAATCAATACGTGAGGGAAGTTACGCGTCTTGCCGACACGATGCGCGAGGATACACGGAGTATGAATTTGGCTATCTCCTCGGGAATGTTGAAATCGGTTCAGGATCCAACCGAGACATTTGTCCTTCCGGTCGAGAAGCCGGCGGTTCCTTTCATCAATTTTGCGCCGCTCCAAAACAGCATCACCCGGCTTAACGAAAGTGTGAAGAATTATCAAACGGCGACGAAAGAAAAACAGGTTTCACGTGCTTCGCTCGACGAAGCGCTCTACAAAACCGAACGCGCACTGACCCGAACACAGGGTCTTCCGCGACGCGATTGGTTCCGCCATCAGATCTATGCGCCGGGTTTCTACACCGGCTACGGTGTGAAAACGCTTCCCGGAATTCGCGAGGCAATCGAGCAGAGAGATTGGAAAGAAACGGAAGAACAGATACTGATCGTCGCCGCGGTGATCGATGGCCTGAGTGTCGAGATTGATAAGGCGGCCGCGATGTGGAGGTAGCTTTGGATTCAGTTCATAATTCATAGTTCATGGTTTATAGTTGGCGCCGACTTTGAACTTTGAACTTTCAATTTTGAACTGAACACAAAGGAGTCTCCCATGAAAAAAGTCTGGTCCTTGAAAAGGCGATAAGGTTCGCTCTCCGCGTCGTAAAGCTTTACAAGTATCTTAGCGAAGAGAAAAAGGAGTACGTTCTCAGTAAGCAGATACTGATTTCGGGAACCTATATCGCGAAGTTCGCGAAGGCGGCAACGCAGTCAGAGAACCGCGCCGGCTTCGCCAGCAATATGAACGTAGCTTTGCAGCGTGCTTCCGAGACGGAGTTCTGGCTTTTGATACTTCTCGAGGGTGAATTTCTCGGCAGCAGCGAGCATACGTCTATGAACGTTGACTGTGTTGAATTGATAAAGATACTTTCGGCGATCGTAAAAACTTCAACAAAGGATGTCTGAACTGGAGATAACCGATAGCGGGCTGATTCGAACGCTCACTCTAAATCGCCCTGACAAGCGAAACGCGCTAAATGCAGAGCTGGTCGAGGGTCTGAAGAAAGCATTGTCGGATGCGGATGCTAACGATGGTTTGCGTGCGATCGTGATCCGCGGAGCTGGGAAGGATTTTTGTTCGGGTGCGGATCTCGACTCCCTGCGAAAGATCAGCGAAAGCTCCTTTGAAGAGAACCTCGAAGATGCGCGAAGTCTTGGTGAGTTGTTCGCGTTGATCCGTCGCGTTAAAATTCCGGTCATCGCCGCCGTTCACGGCCGCGCGCTGGCTGGAGGATGCGGACTCGCGACGGCGTGTGATCTGGTCATTGCAGCCGAATCGGCGCGTTTCGGTTATCCGGAAGTAAAGATCGGATTTGTCCCGGCGATCGTGATGGCGTTTCTCAGGCGGAACGTATCGGAAAAGCGCGCGTTCGCGATTGCGACTCAAGGGTTCGAATTCTCGGCGACGGAAGCGGAAAGGCTCGGGCTTGTGAATAAAGTTTTTCCCGACGACGCGTTCGAAGAAGAGGTTTCGAACTACGTCTCGGTGTACGACAACGTCAGCCGCTCGGCGGTGGTGATGTCGAAAAAGCTTCTTCACGAAATGGACTCATTGGGCTTCGACGATGCGCTAGAAGCCGGAGCAAAGGCCAACGCCGAAGCGCGAATGAGCGACGATTGTAAGAAGGGAATCGCAAAGTTTTTGGACAAGGAATAGGTTATCGCTTCCACGCCGTTTTTAACGCAGAGCTCGCGGAGGACGCGGTGAAGCGATATTCTTTCTCTCTGCGTCCTCCGCGAGCTCTGCGTTAAATTGTCTTACGTCGGCTCGCGCGGTCCAGTCAAAAAATCACGCCTCGAGCACCTTAACCTTTGTCCGGATCAAACTCTTCGGGATCAAAGCCGGAAAATACGCCATGATCTCTTCGACCTTCGGGCGGCCACCGGCGAATCCGGTGACGGCCGGCGGGCCGGTCAGGATCAGAGGAGCAAGCTCTTTCGTAAATCGTTCGACATCCGCCTTGCTCTGACCGCGGACGCCGACGCGAAGTTGTACCTCGGGAATATCGGGTGAGGGTTCGCCGGCAAGATGACCGTGCGTTGCATTCACGCCGACAAACTCTGTCAATATCAAGTCGAATTTCAGTCCAAGCCGTTCCAGTCGTTCACGCAATACAAAGTCCGCGGCTTTCGCCTTTTCGTAAGCGTCAGGCCAGGCGTAGACAAGCGTACCCACCGCCTTCCATCCGGCCGAATACGCGGTGGATACCTTGTAAAATTCCGTCTTCGGATTCCCCTGGATGCCGAACACCCTTACGCGATCTTCGCCATCGGCCGCGAGGTTGATCGATGAAAAATCGGCGACGACATCCGGAGTTATGTAGGCCTTTGGATCGCCCATCTCGTAAAGCAACTGCTCTTTTACCGATTGGACATTGACGCGCCCGCCGGTGCCTTTGTGTTTTGTGATGACGAATTCGCCATTGGGAACCGCCTCGACGATAGGGAACCCGACGTGTCCCAGATCCGGAATGTTCTTCCAG
>JBKKAS010000182.1:0-5037 GCA_046714595.1 Pyrinomonadaceae bacterium
GCACAGGAGACCGCGGGCTCGGGCTCGACCGTCAGTTCCGAGGGAACTGTCATCTCGCCGAACGGGTAAGGAACGCATAATTTAAAGGTCGTTCCTTTTTGCGGGAACGTCTCGATCGAAATAGTTCCGTTGATCGCCGCGACGCTCTCTCGAACAATGCTCATTCCGACACCGCGTCCCGCATTTAGGCTGAGCTTTTCTGCGGTAGTGAGGCCCGGGAGAAATATAAGTTCATCCATGTCGGCGGGTGCCATTTGATCTGCTTCGCTCCGCGGGATCAGACCGGAGGCCACAGCTTTATCAAGTAGTGGCTGGAAGCAAATACCGCCCCCGTCATCCGTTACGGCGAGGATGAGATGGGTGTCATCACTGTCGACGCGTATCGTGATCTTGCCGACTTCAGGCTTTGCCAGCATACGTCGAGTTTCCGCCGACTCGATGCCGTGCACGACGGCGTTCTTGAGTAGATGCATCAGGGGTTCGATGAGCGCATCGATGATCTGTGTGTCAATCTCGAGAGTAGCGTTCTCGATCACGACCTCAGCATTCTTTCCTTCCTCATCGCACGTCACTCGAACGGCCCGCTGCAGCCGGTTGGCAACCGTCCCAAACTCAACATTGCGCAATCGCGTCAACCGCTTTTGTATTTCGGCGATCAATTGTTCCTGCTCACTCAACAATGATCCGAGATTTGATCGAACACCGTCGATCGCCGACTCGATCGCTTCCGCGTCTCTGACAGTCTCAGATAGCTCGTACGTGTTTTGACGAAACTCGAGCCGACGCACGTGTTCCCATATCGCCCCGCTGGTAGTCTCGAGCGGCGGCGCTTCGAAATTTTGAATGCGTCCGCTAGCGGCCTGAAGACGGTGGGTGTTGTTGAAAGATTCTTCGAGTTGCTGATTGAATTCGCCCAGCTGGTCCTCGACCCCCGGACGACTGGCAACGAGTTTGTGGACTTGCCTTACGAGATCGTCCAGACGCTCGACCGAGACGCGAATGATGGGTCTATTCCGATTGGTCTGTGCGTCGATCGAGGCGGTGTCGATCGGCTGACCCTGTGTTTCCATGTCCGGGGCCGATCGCGGGGCGGGCTGTGCGGCTGCAGGGGGATCAGGCCGGGAATTCAAAAGGTCGTGCAGGGTATCACTGAAAGCGCGATGAAGGATAAGTATCCGGGCCTCCAGCTGCTCCGAGTCTTCACCATCCGACAGGCGTTTAAGACACTTGGCAACGCCTACAAGGAGATCAAATATCTCCAGATTGTAGCCGGCATCATTTTCAGACAGGCGATCCAAAAGATCCTCGACCATGTGTGCGAGTTCAGACGATCTCTTAAAGCCGAGCATGCCTGCCGCGCCCTTGAACGTGTGTGCGCTCCGCTTGATTTCCCAGAGCGCGTCGCGATCGTCTGGTCGGGTTAGAAGTACGTCAAGATTTACCTGGATATTTTGTAGAAGAGCGGCGGACTCTTCGCGGTAGACATCCAGCAACTCTTTATCGGTTTCGCATTCACGGCCGCTATCCGCCTCGGGAGGCGGTGCCTCGTTCTGTTCAAGGCTGAGATTGTCGAAAGTTTCGTCAACAAAATCTGCAAAGTCGACGGACGCAGATCCGGATGCAGCTTTGTAAGATATGAGGGCGACTTCGACGTCCGAGATCTGGTCCAAGAGGCTTCGAGTGCGCGTATGTGAGATCGGATCCGTTTCGGCGGCAAGCAATGTCAGCCACGCTTCGAGCGCGTCGGAGGCCTCACGTAACGGCTCGTTTCCGAGTTGTAATACGTGGGAATTTAATGCGCGAGTGGCCTGGAGCGGTGCTCTGAGGTGAGTCGGAAGGAGGCCGTCTTGTACATGGACAATTACGCCGCTGCGAATTGATACTAGCAGGGCCTCGGCTTCATCGATAAGAGCTTTTGATTTTGTAGTTACCACGTCGAGTCGTCATACCTCATCCGACTCGGGGACTTCACCGCTCAGGTACATCTCGACGGCTTTCATAAGAGTTTCAGGTCCGAACGGTTTTGTAATATAACCGGTCGTCCCGGCCATTCGACCTCGAACCTTGTCGAAGAAACCGTCTTTGCCTGAGATCATCACGACGGGGACATCCTTCGTGGGATTATTGCTACGTATTGTTTTGCAGACCTGATAGCCGTCCATGCGGGGCATTGTTATATCGAGCAGTACCAGATCAGGGACAAAATGTTCTAGCCGTTCCATCGCCTCGACGCCGTCGTTCGCGCAGATAACGTCGTGGCCGCATTTTTCAAGCTTGCCTGCGATCAGTTTCCGTACCGTGGCGCTATCGTCGACAACGAGGATGGATTTACCTTTCGGCATCTTCAGATGAGCTTCTTCTTGCTGCGTGATCTCTTCGAGCCGGATCAAGAGCGAGTTTACCTGGCCGGTAAGCACGACATTGTTAGGATCGAGTTTCGAGGCTTCCGATAAGCACGTGTAGCCGAGCTGCAGATTTCTGAGATTGAGATGGCCAAGACCCAGGGTGACCAACTCATCGACTCCAAACTGGCGGTTTGAGCGCCCGCGTTCCATTTCTCCGACCGATCGCCTGAGCATTAATTTATCCGCACGCTGATTTGCAAGAAGCAGTTCGAGGTCGGAGAGGGTAAGAACTGACAAGCAGGCATTGCAGGAGATTGCCTGCGGATCGTTCGGACGATGACAGAACGGACAATCGGCGGATTCCAGTTTTGCGACCATAACTTCGTCGTATTCCGCGTCGCCGGCTGGACTCTGCTCGGGGGCTTCGAATGGCAGGTCGGCGGCGGGCACAGGTATCGCGGGGTCAGAAACGAAGTTCGCTGCGTTGTCATCAGCCGGTACATCTGCATTTTGCGGCAGCGGTTCCACGCCGTCAGAAAACGTAGCGTCTTCGATCGCGGTATCCGGGAAAGCGATCTCACGATCTTCGACCGCGGTATCAAAAGAAACCTCGGTCCGGCTTTCTTCGACGGTCAACTGTCGCGGACCGTTCGCGGTCTCAAAAGAAACCTCGATCGGTTGGTAGTCGTCGTTTAGCTGTCCTGAATCGTTCGCGGTCTCAAAAGATTCCGCAGTTTCCTTCGCGAACGAACCAAACGGCTCCGCGCTGAATTCCATTGCTTCGTTTTCATTCTCTTCCTCGATGTAGGTTTCGGTTGCGGCAAGAGCAGGTTCTTCCGGCTGATATGAAAAGCCAACGGGCATTTCCAGATCTTGCGTCGGGCTCTTATCGATCGACGAATTGTCGAAATGTTGGGTTATCCCGTCGACCGGCTTATCGTGCTCAACGGCATCCGGCTGGTTGATACTTTCCGCATCCGCGGCGGCTGGTGCCGTTCCGAAGATCGACAATAGCGAATCGCGACCGGTTTGGGCCGCCAGGTTAGTTGGATCGATCGCCAGTATGCTCTCAAAGCATCGGATCTTTTCGTCGAAGCCGTCAGCAAGGTGCGATTTCATCGTCCAGGCATCGACCGAGTCAGGATTAACGGAAAGCAAAGTGTCGAGAATCGTAATAGCTTCGGCATTGTTGCCGGAGACCGCAGCGGTTTTTGCTTCGGTCAGATGCTCCTTCAGAATGTCGATCTTTGCCGCACTCAACGCTGCAGCTGCCGAATCATTGTCGGGTGCGATCGCCACCGCCTTTTCTAAAAGCGTGACCTTTACATTATTCGAATCCGAGAGCGATGCCATCCACTCCCACGCCGCGGCATTTCGCTCGTCGTAATCCAGAGCAGTCTGAAAGCATTCGGCGGCAAAATCTTTCCTGTTCTCCTGGGACGCATCGATGCCTCGCTGCACGAATGTCTTTGAAAGTAATGCGTGCGTAGCGGCTTTCCATTCGATTGCTCGCTGATTTTCAGGATTGATCTCGAGGACGTGAATTAGAAATCCGAGCAGCTCTTCAGGGTATTCGCTTATGGACGCAAGCCACAGCCAGGCATTTTCGATTCGCGGGTCTATCTCCGTTGCCTTTAACAGCGACGCACGAGCCTGTGCGCGATTGCCGGCCTGTGCGGCTTTAATTCCCTGATCGAGGGCCGACTTCGCTTCGATGGAATCGACATCCCGGCGTTCCTGAGTTGCGGCGTCTTCAGTGAGAGCCAGGGCGGTGAGGGTCGGTTCGATTTCTAATCTCATACTTTGCAAAAAAGTTGGAATTGTTTGGAGGCTTCGCGCTTGGCGGACGAGCGGGTCCGAACGGAGGACCGACTGCCAACTGCAATGCAAAGCAAAACAGAGGCCACCGATCTCGGATCCGCATAGGCGCCGTTGTAACGGCCAACACCCAGTAAAACAAAGCGACTAATGAGATTTCCAAGAATAATTTCGCTGCGTGAAGGCCATCTACTAAGGCGGTGGCTGACAAAAAACGGCACCCATTGTTGACAAAAATTCGTAATCAAAACATCGTGTATTTAGGTGATGATTCCACCCTATGACAAAGCAGACGTGGTAATAATCGGAGGCGGTCCGGCCGGACTTTCGGCTGCGGTATGGTGTCGGGAACTAGGTTTGGATGCCGTTCTCATTGAACGGGAGCCGGAAGTTGGCGGGCAACTTCGGATAATCCACAACCGAATCGATAATTATCTCGGCGTAAGCGCCCGCAACGGCAGCGAAATACTCTCTCGATTCCGCGAGACCTTCGAACGCTCCGGTTGTAACCGGATAATCTATGCGGGAGTCATAGGAGTCGATACTCGAGCTAGGAGCATCACAGTTGCTGACGGAAGCGAATTGATATGGAAAGCCTTGATCATCGCGAGCGGAGTGCGGCGACGGCAACTCGGCATACCAGGGGAGAATGAATTTTGGGGGAAAGGCGTTATCGAATCCGGCGTGCGAGATAAGGAATTCGTAAAAGACAGGCGTGTGGTGGTCGTCGGAGGCGGTGATGCCGCAATTGAGAATGCGTTGTTACTATCCGAAGTTGCTGCGTCCGTTAAGGTAGCGTGTCGGAGGTCGACGCTTACAGCCCGTGAAGAATTTCGGGACCAGTTTCGCCAGGCGAACCTACCGCTCTTTCAGG
>JBKKAS010000183.1:0-1835 GCA_046714595.1 Pyrinomonadaceae bacterium
ACGCGATCGCGAACGTTTTCGCGAACTCGTCAGGCGTACCAAAATCCTTGACGGCTTTCTCCGACCCTTTCAAATCGAGAAACTTCCCGATGGCCGCGAGAGCGAAAACTGCGAACAACACCAAGCGGATTATTAGAAGTATTGAATCCACAATGCTAGAGGTAAACGGTAAACGGAGAGCGGTAAGTCCGTCGCTACCTCATACTCCTCTTCACTGTCTTAATTGAGACCCTAACGCCCGGCCGCCTTCTTCATTTTATGGCGCTCTTTTAATCTTATCGGCGTAGCAAAAAACCCGAACGCATCACGAAGCCGGTTCTCGACATAGCGCTGATATGAAAAGTGTAATCCGGCTTTGTTTCCGCCCGAGGTGAACAGCACGAATAGCGGCGGACGCAACCCGCCCTGTGTTAGATACTGCACTTTCAGGCGCGAGACGCCACCCTTGACCGTTGCCGGAGCGGTACCGCCTTTTGGCTGAGAGATGTTCTCCTCAAAAAACTTGTTGAGCTGCGCGGTCGGGACACGTAGATTTCGAGCTTCATTCGCCTTTGCGACGAGCGGAAGAATATTCGTTACGCGCTGACCCGTGAGCGCCGAGATCGTCACCATCGGCGCCCATTCGAGAAATTTCATCTGACGGCGAAGGTTGCGTTCGAACTCATAGATCGTGTTCGTTTCCTTTTCTTCGACGGCGTCCCACTTATTCACGGCGATAATGATCGAGCATCCCGAGTCGACCGCATAGCCGCCGATGTTCGCATCGAGATGCGTGACACCTTCGACGGCGTCGATGATCAGTATCGCCACATCGGCCCGCTCTAGCGCCTTGCGGGCCATGATGACCGACATCTTCTCAGCCATCTCGTTGGTCTTTCCCTTTCGACGAATGCCGGCGGTGTCGATCAGCAAAAATTTTTGGTCGTCGACGGTTAGATAGGTATCGATCGCATCACGCGTCGTACCGGGGATCGGCGAGACGATAACGCGCTCCTCGCCCAGGATCTTATTTAGCAGCGACGATTTCCCGACGTTCGGCCGTCCGATTATCGCGAGCTTGATCTCTTCCGGCTTTCCTTCGTCCGCCTCGTCCTCAAACTCGAGTACCGCGAACACTTTGTCGAGCAGATCGCCGACCGACGTCCCGTGCTCTGCCGAAAGCGGCGCCACCTCGAACCCAAATTGATAGAACTCCGCCGCTTCGTCTTCCACCTTTTGCGACTCGCACTTATTCGCCGCGATGAACACGGGCTTGCCGATATTTCGCAGATAGACCGAGATCTCTTCGTCGAGCGGCGTAATGCCGGCACGCGCATCGACGACCCAGATGATCGCCTGCGCCTTGTCAATCGCAAAACCAGCCTGCTTAAAAATGTTGGCGGGAATTATCGCCTCGTCGTCCGGAACTATACCGCCCGTATCGACGAGCTCGAACCGTTTCGATTTCCACTCAACGTCGCCGTAGATGCGGTCGCGCGTAATACCCGGCTGATCGCCAACGATCGATTTTCTCGATCCCGTCAGGCGATTGAACAAGGTAGATTTGCCGACATTCGGCCGGCCGATAATTGCAACGAGAGGGGCTGACATTGTCTAACAGGATAGTAAAGTCTTGCGGCGAGTGCACGTCAAACAAAAAAAGGCCCCGCCGGAATTAACCGATCGAGGCCGAGATCGTGAAGTAGAATCGCGTCTTAGAATCGTGCGAAGCTAAAGATCGACTGGAGGATCGCACCGAGGATCTCGTACTTGCCGTTTCTATACGAACCGTACTCGTACTGTCGGTTATAGCCATCTTCATACCCGCGTTGAAAACCTTCGCGGAAGTAATAGTT
>JBKKAS010000184.1:0-4204 GCA_046714595.1 Pyrinomonadaceae bacterium
CTGCGGATCAGGACGTTGGGGCGGCACGTTGAGATCCTCTTTTCGGCCAAAGCGTTGGGAAAACCCCAGGTGTTGAGCCGCGAGATCCTTGAGCTCGGCTGGTTCGACGTAGACGCGATGCCCGCAAAGATGAGCAGTGCGCAGAAGAAGT
This sequence comes from Pyrinomonadaceae bacterium, assembly GCA_046714595.1. Lineage (GTDB taxonomy): Bacteria > Acidobacteriota > Blastocatellia > Pyrinomonadales > Pyrinomonadaceae > OLB17. Next base: position 152 of record JBKKAS010000184.1, read on the forward strand.
TGATACGGGAAGTAGTAAGCAGTAAGCAGTAAGCAGTAAGCAGTATGCGGTAAGCGGTAAGCGGTAAGCGGTAAGCGGTAAGTAGTAAAGCAGCCGGCGGATGTCAGGCTCCCACTTATTGCTAATTGCTAATTGCTAATTGCTAACTGCTTATTGCTAACCGCTTGATTTGAAAATCCGTCCGACGCTGTTTAAGATTGAACTTTCAGTTTTGAGAATTCCTGGAGCTAAATAATGGAGCCATCAATTGATCTGGTCCCGGCGCCTGAGACGGTGATGAACATCTTGCAAAACACCGGTGCGTACCGAAAGGGACACTTTGTATATCCGAACGGCAAGCATGCATCGCATTACTTTCAGATGCCACTGGCGTTTCGCTTTTACGACAATGCCCGAATTCTTTCGGTCGGACTTAGTCGCATGTTCCGCATGGAGAAGTCCATCGCAAGCCAACTTCCGAAAGTGTCGGTCATTAGTCCGAGTCCGGGTGGAATTATGGTCGCGTTCGGCGTCCGCGAGGCTTTGAGCGCCGAGCAAATATATTGGGCCGAGATGGAAGAAGGCAAACGGCAGTTTCGACAGTATATGAGCGAATCAGAAGTTCACCCGGCCATAATCGTCGATGACATTCTGCGTTCGGGAAGAGCGGTGGAAGAAACATTTCAGCTTTGCAAAGACATCGGCACCGAGGTCATTGGCTGTGGTGTGATTGCGAAATTCGAAGACGCCCCGAACGAGTTCCACGGTGTTCCGGTGAAAAGCCTTCTCAGCTTTGACGTGAATTTTTACGAGACCGAGGACGAGTGGAAAAAATCGCGTAACGCTTCCGAGGCGGACGAAGAGAAGGTTAGGTTCTAGTGACACTGAGAATGAGAGACGCGGTGACGCGGAGAGTGGTCTGCAAAGTAGCAAACTATCGCCGTGTCACCGCGTCGCTCATTCGCCGCGTCGCAAATCAATCAAACTCACTCAGCGCTTCCTGCAATTCCCGCCTCTCGACAAACAATCTCAGAAACGTTTCCCGCCTCGTCAAAAATAACCAGATCGCTTTCGCCCACCCGCGCATTTCCTCGATCTCTTCAAGTGAATAAAGAGCGCCATATCCGCACAAGAACGAGAATGGGATGGACGCAAGCGCGAGTCTCCAACCGGACAGAACATACAGCACGGCGGCCGCGACGATCCATGTCAGCGGAACAAATACCATCCCGGCGAGGACCTTGACGGTCGACGCGACGTCGTCAGCGTCATGACGAGAATATAGATACGCGACAAGTTTACAGAGCTGATAAGCCGGCGCATGCAGGATTGCACCAAACAGTGCGAAGGGCGCGAGCAAGATCAGCACCCAGGTCTGAACGAAAGCGCGATAGATCACAAACCCACGCGTTAGGTGCGCCAGTGAAAGATGCTCCGGCTCGATGCCGAAAGAATCGAGTTTGTTATCAAAGGCGCGCAGTTTTTCGTCGAGTAAAACCTCTTCGGGCGACGGGGGTCGCGCGTTGCCGACGTAATTCTTCAAAAAGTCGAGCTTCTCACCCAGGTTCTCGTTCTTGGCGGCAGAAGCAAAGATCTCTGCAGCGATCTGTGCGACGTGAAGCTCGGCTTCGGTCCCGGCGTTCAGTGTCACGTCACGCAGCTCTTCCTCGATCTTCGCAGTCAGCTCTCTCACCGCTTCTCGAGGCGGTTGTCCGTCAGCGTCGGCAGCCACCTTCGGCACGGTGAACGGCTCGCCGAAATGCAGCAGAGCCTCGCTTCGAAACGTCGTCTTGCTCGTGTAATAAAGGCCGACCGGGACTATCTTCACTTCGATCGGCTCTTCGTCGGATTCCACCGAGACGGTACCGAGCGCGATGCGCGCCGCACCGGTTTTCATCGGCAGTAATGTGGGCGAGTTGTGTGAGATACCCTCCGGAAAAAGAGCGATCGAGCCGCCGCGTTTCAAAAGGTCGCGGCACATCTCAAACGTTCTTTGATTCTTCGAAACGTCCTCGCCGGCGTCGATGTGCCGGTACAGCGGCAACGCTTCGACCGTCCGAAGCAGAAACGAGATCACCGGCATTCGAAAGAGCGTCGATTTGGCGAGAAACGATATCCCTCGCGGGAGCGCGACAAATACCAGTGCGGGATCGATGAGTCCGTTCGGGTGGTTGAGTACAAAGATGACGCCGGTTCCGCTCGGGACGACACCGGCATTGACCGTTTCTATACGCCGGAAGAAAAGTCGGAGTGCGATGCCGAACGCCGCGAGGATCAGACGGAATGTGACGGTACCGCGGCGGTTGAGAATCAAGTCGGCGAGAGTGAGTTTCTTGAAGCTCGGCATTTCTTGTCAGAACCGGGAGCGGTAGCGTGCTCAGTGAATAGTGAATAGTTAATAATGAATAGTGGAAGAATCACGACACGCTTTCCGTTCTTCACTATTCACTATTCACTATTCACTATTCCCTAGATCTCATGCCGATTCGCCAGCGCTCGATCCATCGTTACTTCGTCGACGTATTCGAGATCGGAGCCGACGGGCATTCCCATCGCGATGCGGGTGACGCGAACGCCTAGTGGTTTCAAAAGACGAGCGATGTAGTTCGCGGTCGCCTCGCCCTCCGTCGTGGGATTTGTCGCGACGATTACTTCGCGGATCTCAACGCCATCGTTGTTTTCGGGTAGAAGCCGCGGCAGAAGATTGGGCAGCATCAACTCATCCGGGCCGATGCCGCGGATCGGTGACAGCGAGCCGTGCAGGATGTGATAGAGCCCGCGAAACGAACGTGTTTTTTCGACAGCGACGAGGTTGTAAGGTTCTTCGACGATGCAGATCACGCCGCGGTCGCGTTTCGGGTTGGAACAGTAGAGGCAGGGATTTACGTCGGTGAGATTATTGCAGACCGTGCAAAAAACGATCTTCTCCTTGACCTCGCGCAAGCACGCGGCAAAGTTTTCAACCTCGGCCGTTGGACGGCGCAGTATGTAAAACGCCAGCCGCTGTGCCGACTTGCCTCCGATTCCCGGCAGGCGTTTGAATTCGTCGATAAGCCGGGCAACCGGTTCTGAATAGTCAAGCATAGTAAAAGTGAATAGTGAATGGTGAATAGTGAATAGTGAAAACCGCTCTTCACTATTCACTATTCACTATTCACCATTCACTACATCAGTCCCGGCGGAAGCATTCCACCGAGTTTGCCTTTTAGCGATTCTTCAACCTTGCGATGAGCCTCGTTGAGCGCAGCGACGGTGAGGTCCTGGACCATCTCGACGTCGCCATCCTTGACGAGATCGGGTGAGATTATTATTTCCACGACGTGAAAATCACCGCGCATTTTTACCGATACCGCACCGCCGCCGGCCGACGCCTCGACGACCGTTTCTTTCATCTCTTTGCCCATCTGCTCCTGCATTTGCTGGGCCTGCTTCATCATCGAATTTAGATCAAATCCACCTGGAAGTTTCATAATGCTCCGTCCTGTCTATAACGCTTCGAATCCCTGATTTACCGCTGATTGTAACACCCGCTAAAGACAAAGTCTTGTTTACGACCGTACGCTTTCTTGATTAACCGTTACCCGGAATGTACGATGTTTGACTCTATGGAAAACAACATTGCATTGATCGAGAAAACTTACGAATCATTGGCGGCCCGCGATTACGAAGCCGTGATGTCGCACCTGGCTGAAGACATCGTATGGATCGCGGCTGACAATTCGCCGCTCGGCGACCAGAGTCCTTACAATGGGATTGCTGCGGTTCGTTCCGGGGTTTTTCAGCGCCTCGCGGCGGGCTTCGAGAAACTTGCCGTGGTGACGGACGAGATCTTCACGGCCGAGGGTGATCGAACTATTGTCCTTGGCTACTACCATGGAAAGTTTCGAGGGCAGGATGAGGAATTCAGGACGCAGGTCGCGCATATTTGGACGATTCGCGACGGCCGGGCCGTCAAGTTTCAGCAATACCTCGACACGCTGAAAGTCGCCCGCGATTCAGGAGCCGTCTAAGCGGTAAGCAGAAAGCAGAAAGCAGTAAAGCGCCGACGGGGACACCGCCTTCCGCCTTCTGCCT
>JBKKAS010000185.1:0-6998 GCA_046714595.1 Pyrinomonadaceae bacterium
TTGTCTAAGGAGGGGTGGCCGCCGCTCGAGGCGGCCGGGGTGGTGCTTCTCCTAGCGAGCGAAACAGCCTTCACGTCATCAACAAAACCGAGGAGATCGCCGGCATCCGAAAAGAAAACGATCCCACTAAAAAACCCTTCAGGCCTCGCCAGCAGCGACAATTCGATCTCGGTGATCACACCCAGCGTACCCTCGCTACCGATAAAAAGATCGATCGCGTCGAGCGGCCGTTCATTAAAAAATCCACTAACGTTCTTTCGGACATCCGGCCGCTCGTAAGTGGGGATCTTTGCGGTGATCAAGCGGCCCCCCTCCGTCTGCACCTCGATCACGTCGCCTTCAGTATTCACCGCTGTACCGCGCGTGACATGGATCTTTTCACCGGACGCGAGCACGATCTTCAGCCCGCGAACAAACGCGCGCGTCGCGCCGTACTTAAAACTTCTCGCACCCGACGCATTCGTCGCGACGGTACCGCCCATCTGACAGCTCCACTCCGTCGGGTCGGGCGGATAGAATAACCCTTCCGACTCGACCGCTTTCTGAAAATCACCGAGGATGACGCCTGGTTCGACAACCGCCGTCATCGCCTCGCGGTCGATCGATTTGATCTTGTTCAGCCTCTCGAGCGAGATGACATAACCGCCGAACGGCACCGCACCGCCGACCGTCCCGGTCCGCGCCCCCGAGATCGTCACTGGAATTTTCTGTTCGTTCGCCTCGCGTAAGATCTCGGATATCTCATCCGTTGTCTCGGGCACGAATAATTTCTCAGCGTGACCGCCCGGCATATTGCTGGCGTCGATCAGGTAGTTTTGGATTTCTTCGGGCTGAGTTTTGACTTGCATTCACGCGATTATAGCAGTCGCCATCATGTCCGTCAGGGGTCTGCCGCGCAAAGTCAGTACCACCTGCGGTAGCGGGTGGGTTCTTAACTGTTGGCGACGGTTAACCCAGATGGCTCAGATAACACCGATCATAACGACTTATCTTGCTTCTATCTGCGTCGTCCGCGTTATCCGCGGTTAGATGCTGTTGACTCAAAAGAACCCACCCGCTACCGCAGGTGGTACTGACCTCGGGTCTATCCGCCGATCCGCGTTCAAAAAACACCGCGGCCAAACGGCAACTATCTATATTCAAGCTCCCTCTCTCTCAAATATTTCAACCGGTCGCGGAGCTCGGCTGCGCGCTCGAATTTCATTTCTTTCGCGGCATGACGCATGTCCATTTCGAGTTGCGCGATCGTCTCTTTAAGCTGCTTCGGCGAATACTCTTCGAATTTGTCGAGGTCGAGCGGCACCTTAAAATAATCAGCCTCGTACGCTGTCACGAGCGTTGCGTCGATCGATTTAATTATCGTGGTCGGCGTGATGCCGTGCTCGGTGTTGTACTCTTCCTGGATCTTTCGGCGACGCTGCGTTTCGCCGATGGCGTTCTCCATGGAGCGTGTGATCTTGTCGGCGTAAAGTATCGCCTTGCCGTCGGAGTTTCGAGCCGCCCGGCCCATTGTCTGGATCAGCGAACGTTCCGATCTCAAAAAACCTTCCTTGTCCGCATCAAGAATCGCGACAAGCGAAACTTCCGGCAGATCGAGCCCTTCGCGAAGCAGGTTGATGCCGACCAAAACGTCAAACACGCCGCGGCGCAGATCGCGCAAGATCTTGATCCGCTCGAGCGTCAGTATTTCGCTGTGAAGGTAATTGACCTTGACGCCGACCTCGGCGAAATACTCGCTCAGATTCTCAGCCATCCTCTTCGTCAGCGTCGTCACGAGCACGCGTTCGTTTCGCTCGGCGCGAAGTCTGCATTCCTCCAGCAGGTCGTCGATCTGTCCCTTAACGGGCCGGACTTCGACAACCGGGTCGAGCAAACCCGTCGGTCGAATTATTTGCTCGATCACCTCGCCCTGTGTGCGCTCCAGCTCGTACGGGCCGGGCGTGGCAGAAACGTAGATCGTCTGTCCGATGCGTGCTTCGAATTCCTGAAAATTGAGCGGACGGTTATCTTTGGCGCTGGGCAGACGAAATCCGTACTCGACCAGCGTGCTCTTTCGCGATTGATCGCCCTTGAACATCGCCCCGAGCTGCGGGATCGTTTGGTGAGATTCGTCAATCACCATCAGCGCGTCCTTCTGAAGATAATCAAGAAGCGTGGGCGGCGGCGCACCCGGCGGTTTGCCGGTCAGATGCCTGGAATAGTTCTCGATGCCGCGGCAAAAACCCATCTCCTTTATCATTTCAAGATCGTACATCGTCCGCTGGTGCAGCCGCTGCGCCTCCACGATCTTGCCCTCGTTCACAAGCACCTCCTCGTGCTGTATAAGCTCTTCGCGGATGGTCTTGACCGCGCGTTTTATTGTCTGCTTCGACATCACATAGTGAGTCTTCGGATAGATCGGGATCCGCGTTTCGTGTTTCGTCAAAACTTCGCCGAGCAGCGGATCGATCGTGTAGATCGCGTCTATCTCATCGCCCCAGAACTCGACGCGATAAGCCTGATCGCTATAACTCGGGTATATCTCGATGACGTCGCCGCGGACGCGAAACACGCCGCGGTCGAAATCGATATTCACGCGCTCGTACTGCAGATCTACGAGCCTTTGCAGAAACTCGTCGCGCTTGATCTTCATTCCCGGCTCGATAAATATCAGCATTCCGTAATAGGCATCCGGGTCGCCGAGACCGTAGATACACGAAACGGAAGCGACAACGATAACGTCACGCCTCTCAAATAACGCACGCGTCGCCGACAAACGCAGACGGTCGATCTCGTCGTTGATCGTGGCTTCTTTTTCGATGTACAGATCCGAGGCGGGAACGTACGCTTCGGGCTGGTAGTAGTCGTAATACGAAACGAAGTATTCGACGGAGTTTTCCGGAAAGAACGTTTTGAATTCCTGGTAGAGCTGCGCCGCAAGCGTTTTGTTGTGGGCCAGAACAAGCGTCGGAAGCTGTGTCTTCTCGATCACGTTCGCGATCGTGAATGTTTTGCCGCTGCCGGTGATGCCGAGCAGCACCTGGTCTTTGACGCCATCGTTCAGATTCTGGACTATCTGTTCGATCGCTTCAGGCTGGTCGCCCTTCGGAACATTATCGGATACGAGTCTGAATTCCATTTCTTGTCAGTACCACCTGCGGTAGCGGGTGCGGAGCGCTTATCGAGTTGACCCACCCGCTACCGCAGGTGGTACTGACTATTGTCGTCAGCGACCGCCATCAACCTTTGATTTATCCTAACCAAACGCGCGTTTGAAAAAAAGTTGCGTGTCGAAATAAAATTTCATTTTCATCGGTTTAGTAACCGCGCTGGGCTTTACCATCAAATCGATTCGTAATACAGTTGTCGCACACTCTAACTTCTTCACCTATGACTGGAGCATCTACCGTTTCAGAAACCTGCATCGACGGTCTTGAGCTTGTGCATCGCGGAAAAGTCCGTGACGTGTACAAGGTTGATGACGCGAAATATTTGCTCGTCGCAACTGATCGCATTTCGGCCTTCGACTGCATCCTGCCGACGCCGATCGAGAGCAAAGGCGAGGTGCTGACGAACCTGTCCGCGTTTTGGTTCGACTTGCTAAAGCCTATAACGTCCAACCATTTGATCACCTACGATCTCGACGAAATGCCTGAGTCGATTCGCTCCAACGATGAGCTTCGAGGCCGTTCCATGCTTGTGAAAAAGACAGAAGTATTTCCAGTCGAATGTGTTGTTCGAGGTTATCTGGAGGGATCGGGTTGGAAGGATTATCAGGCAACAGGTGCGATCTGCGGTCACAAGCTTCCTCCCGGTTTGAAACAGTGCGACAAACTTCCCGAACCGATATTCACCCCCGCTACAAAGGCGGCTGCCGGTCATGACGAGAACATTACCGAAGATCGTTTCGCCGAGATCGTCGGCGGAGCTGCAGCCGACTATTTGCGAGAGACTTCTCTCGCGATCTACAAGCGTGCCAGTGACTATGCCGCGACGCGCGGCATCATTATCGCCGATAGAAAGTTCGAATTCGGGACCGATGATGGCGGCGAGATCATCCTGATCGACGAAGTGCTGACGCCAGACTCATCTCGATTTTGGTCCGCTGAAACTTACGAACCCGGCCATGCGCAACCCTCGTTTGACAAGCAGTTTGTTCGCGAGTATCTTGAGACCCTCGACTGGAACAAACAACCTCCCGCACCCCCGCTGCCGGATGAGATCGCAGACGCGACGACCGCACGCTACATTAAGGCTTACCGACTCTTAACTGGAAAGGAGCTCGCCGGAAATTAGGTCCTGGCAGAAAAGCGCTTTATATGCGAAAGAGAATGGAATCACTTATTGTCGAAATGCTCGACGGACGCATTCTCCTCGACGAGGCGATATCTGAATTCGAGAAGATCTATATACAAAAAGCCCTCGACCGAAATTCGGATCATCTCTGTAAAACGGCTACCGCGCTTGGTATCCACCGCAACACATTGTCGAAACGAGTCGCGAGTTATAGCGGTAAGCCTAAGGTCACTGCAAAACGGCCGGTCAAAACGAAACTCAAAACGAAGAAGAAGACGTTACCAACCGCCCGTGCCAGATCGAGCCGCAAGTAACGACCGAACAAGCGAACGAGGTCGATAAAAAAGCTCCCCTCCTTCTAAAGGAGGGGTGGCCGAGCGAAGCGCGGTCGGGGTGGTAAACCGACCGTCAGGTCGGATCTTTTTTCAGCCTGTCGGCCGATTGACCACCCCGTCATCCGCTTCGCGGCTGACACCCCTCCTTTAGAAGGAGGGGAGTTTCTTCTCAATTAACTCAACCTCATCACCAACCCGAATTGTTCCTCCAGCGATATCAGCGATCAGGTTCTGACCGAATAGGACTTTGCCATTTTGATTTCGGTATTCGGAAAGAGTCTTCAATGGCTCTTTCCCTTTCTCTCCCTTTTCCTGATCGACCGTCGTTATGACACACCGCTCACACGGCTTCACGACATGAAATTCCGTCGAGCCGATTCTAATTCGCTTCCAGTCGTCTTCTGCAAACGGCCCGGAGCCGGCGACAACGAAGTTCGGCCTGAAGCGGTTCATTCGTACGCGTGTTTCGAGACGCGAGTTCAGATCTTCCAGCGAGGCTTCGCCGATCAACATAAATGGATAGCCGTCGGCAAAGCTGACCGTGTCCTTGAATTTTCTCACCGCGTAAAACGGATTCACTTTCCGCTTCGTGGTCTCAGGCATTGACACCAACCGACAGTTCATCCCAAGCGCGTCCGAAAACCATTCATTGATCTCCTTTGGGTAGAACTCGCCCTTCACCGAGCTGCTCCAGATCTTGACGTTGGCGGTCTCGTCGGTATCCGGTTCACTTGGGATGGAAATACGCCTGCCGTTGATTGAAGCAGAGAGCCCATCCCGTCCGACTTCCATCTTCACCGTCGCCATCTTCGGAACTTCTCGCTGCGTGATGAACTGGCGGTTTTCATCGACAAGCATCCATCGCCGGTCGAACTGAAGTCCGCGATCTTCAACCACGGCAGATTCAACCGAGATGCCCTTCAGGGATTTGATCGGATAAGTGTTTAGTTGGGATAGATGCATTTAGGTCTTCGGGTTTTGATTTTGGTCTTCGATCCGACGGTTTTCTTTCTTTGGGTTTTCTCTGCGTCCTTTGCGAGCTCTGCGTGAAATCATTCTCAGACGAATCCTAGTCCCAGGTTTTCGCGCAGAGCCCGCAGAGGACGCAAAGAAGCCAAAGATTTGATAACTGCCGACTCAGATTTTCTGCCAACGGACCAAGCCCCTTGACAAGTTTAACCACGTTTTGTACATTAGCACTCTAGGACACAGAGTGCTTACTTTCAGATTTCGGCCTTTGGTCCAGATCGCAATTTTAGTCTTTTTATTAACATTTCAAAAGGAGTAAACAAATATGGCTACAAATATTAAACCTCTGCACGATCGTGTGATCATTCGCCGGATCGAAGATTCGACGGACAAGACCGCGGGCGGGCTTTTCATTCCGGACACGGCGAAAGAGAAGCCGCAGGAAGGCGAGGTCATCGCGGCGGGCGAGGGCAAGTATAAAGAAGACGGCACGCGCCAGCCCCTGGATGTTAAAAAGGGCGACCGCGTTTTGTTCGGCAAGTACAGCGGTTCTGAGATAAAGCTCGACAATGAAGAGTTCATCATCATGCGCGAGGACGAGATCCTTGGGATCATTAATCGGGCCGGCGAAAAAGCCGCCAAGTAAGTTTGGAGTTCGCAGAGTTACAGGAAGTTGCAGAGTTAGAACCTCTGAATTCCGAAACTCTGAAACTATCTGCAACTATCTGGAAACTCAGAAAACTTTTTTTACGGAGTAAAAAACAATCATGGCAAAACAAGTAGTTCACGGAGAAGAATCACGAGCCGCTATTCTGCGCGGCGTCAATCAGCTCGCTGACGCGGTTAAAGTAACGCTCGGTCCGAAGGGCCGCAACGTCGTCATCGACAAAAAATTTGGCTCGCCGACGATCACCAAAGACGGTGTCACGGTCGCGAAAGAGATCGAATTAAGAGACACGCTCGAGAACATGGGCGCGCAGATGGTCCGCGAAGTCGCTTCGAAGACCTCAGACGTTGCCGGTGACGGCACGACGACCGCAACGGTTCTCGCACAGTCTATCTTCAAGGAAGGCGTCCGCACGGTTGCCGCGGGTGCAAACCCGATGGCTCTGAAGCGCGGCATTGAAAAGGCAGTTATCAAGGTTGTCGAAGAGATCGGCCGGATGTCAAAGCCGGTAACCGGCGACGCGATCGCGCAAGTTGGTACCGTGTCGGCTAACGGTGACAAGACGATCGGCACGATCATCGCGGAAGCGATGGACAAGGTCGGCAAGGACGGCGTCATCACAGTCGAAGAATCGAAGACGATGGACACGCTGCTCGAAGTCGTCGAAGGTATGCAGTTCGACCGCGGCTATCTCTCGCCGTATTTCGTAACCGACCCCGACCGCATGGAAGCGTCGCTGGAAGAGCCCCTCA
>JBKKAS010000186.1:0-19301 GCA_046714595.1 Pyrinomonadaceae bacterium
AAAAAGGTTCGGCTATCAGGAAGCTCCGTAGGAGCGTCATATTTGTAGATCGGCAAACACCAAACAACGGAGCTCCGTAGGAGCGGCACAGTCGAAAATGTGTGGCCGCTCCTACGGAGCTGGATTCTCTGTGCTTGCGTTTTCTACAAACATGACGCTCCTACGGAGCTTGGCCCTAGTCTTCGCTCACTACTTCTCATCCTCTCTTAACTTCTCCAGCACCGAAATATCCTCGAGCGTAGTCACGTCGCCCGCAATTGCTCCGCCCGCGGCGATCTCGCGCAGGAGCCGACGCATGATCTTGCCCGAACGCGTTTTCGGAAGCATGTCGGTGAAGCGAATATCGTCGGGTTTCGCGAGCGCACCGATCTCTTTCGCAACATGCGCTCGTAATTCGTCTTTCAGGGCATCGCCGCCTTTCCTTCCGCCCTCGAGCGTGACGAACGCAGAGATTGCCTGGCCTTTTAGATCATCGGGACGCCCGACGACCGCGGCTTCCGCGACAGCCGAATGCGAAACGAGCGCGGATTCGATCTCGGCTGTTCCGAGACGATGGCCGCTGACGTTGATCACGTCATCGACCCGACCCATTATCCAGTAGTAGCCGAACTCGTCGCGCCGGGCACCATCGCCGGCGAAGTAGCAATGCGGGATCTCGGACCAGTAGGTTTCCTTGTATCGTTCGTCATCGCCCCACAGCGTTCGAAGCATCGCCGGCCACGGATGCGTGATCACGAGATAGCCGCCTTCGTTCTCGCCTACGGGTACGCCGGCCTTGGTCACGATGTCGACGAGAATTCCCGGCAGCGGCCGTGTCGCCGTTCCGGGAACAGTCGGTGTCGCGCCGGGAATTGGCGAAATCATGATGCCGCCGGTCTCGGTCTGCCACCACGTGTCGACGATCGGACACCGGCCCTTACCGATCACCTCGTGATACCACATCCACGCTTCCGGATTGATCGGCTCGCCGACCGTTCCGAGCAGCCGCAAGCTCGACAGGTCGTGCTTCAGAGGATATTGCTCGCCCCACTTGATGAATGCGCGAATGGCGGTCGGTGCGGTGTAGAGAATGTTTATCTTGTGACGCTCGATCATGTCCCAGAACCGATCCGGTCCCGGATGATTCGGCGCACCCTCGTACATAAAAACTGTCGCACCGCACGCAAGCGGCCCGTATACAACGTAGCTGTGCCCGGTCACCCAGCCGATGTCGGCGGTGCACCAGTAGATGTCGTCGTCCTTCAGATCGAAGACCAGCTTTGTCGTGTAGGCGACCTGCGTCAGATATCCGCCGGTCGTGTGAAGAATTCCCTTTGGCTTACCGGTTGTGCCGGAAGTGTAAAGAATGTAGAGCGGATGTTCGGAGTCGAGCGGCTCGGCCGGACACTCGGCGCCGACCGTCTTCGTCAGCTCATGCCACCAATGGTCACGTCCCGGCTTCATAGAGATCTTTGAGCCGGTGCGTTGGTAGACCACGACGTGTTTTACGGTAGGACAATTCGCTGCAGCCTCGTCAACGATGTCTTTGAGCCTGATTTCGCTGCCGCGCCGATATCCGCCGTCGGCGGTTACGATCAATTTGCATTGCCCGTCGCTGACGCGATCGCGAATTGCGTCCGCCGAAAATCCACCGAAGATGACGGTGTGCGTCGCGCCGATCCGGGCGCACGCGAGCATCGCGACCGCGAGCGCCGGAACGAGCGGCATGTACAGCGCTATACGATCTCCGGTCTCGACCCCGAGCGCCTTCAGAACGTTCGCAAATCTGGACACTTCCTGATGAAGCTGCTGATATGTGATCGTCTTGATCTCGCCGGTCTCACCTTCCCAGATGATCGCCGCCTTATTCTTCCGCCATGTTCCGAGATGACGGTAGAGACAGTTGTACGCGATGTTCAGTTTTCCGCCGACGAACCATTTTGCAAACGGCTCGTTCCATTCGAGCACCGTGTCCCACTTCTTGAACCAATGGATGTCCTCCGCCCGCTTTGCCCAGAAAGCTTCGGGGTCGGCTGCGGCTTCGGCGTAAAGTTTTTCGTATTCCGCAAAGCTCTTGACGTACGCCGCTTCCGAGAATTCTTTCGGCGGCTGGAACATTCTTGATTCGTGGAGGATCGATTCGATACCGGTCGCATCTGACATAGACTGCCAGTATAAGCCGCCCGCGTCGGGATTTTAAACTTTGGTCACGATGCTCTCCTCTGTGATTTCGGCTTTGATCTTCTTTGCGGCTTTGCGGCTTTGCGAGAACCCGCCGGAATTTGATTCCCGAACAGTCGCGAAGAGGCCGAGCAGCGATCGCGATCTGATCACGGATTCATTTTTTTATCACGGACTGCCCCGTTACCTATCACCCGAGTTTCGTATCTAAAGACGAAGGCGATAACGATCTGGAGAGTGAAGACGAAAACCGCACTCACGAGGAGCGCGAGAATTCCCATCCGTAGACTGCTGAATGTTGTCGAGACGAGTCCGATCAGCGAGCTGACCGATGCTGCGCCGAGGGTCCCGGAAATGAATAGCGGCGTCGACTGTCGGGTTGCCGCGGAGCCGAAGACCCGCGTAAAGCGCACCATGTTAGTGGGAAATATCGCAGAGCTGCCGAGTCCGGCGATCGCTGCACCCGCGATCGCGAGCGTTTCGCTCGATACGATCAAGCCTATACCGACGACCAAAAGCGTTGCGCAAGTGGTTATCAGAACGTTCTCAGATACCTTGCGCGAAACGATAGAGGCGAGCCCCCGACCAACAACGAAGAGCGTGAAGTAAACAACCGTCAGGTTTATCGTCCCAGCTCCACTAAGTTTAAGATCCTCGGAATAGGTCGTCAGCCAGCCGCCAAGGCCCCCTTCAATGGAAATGACAAAGAAGTTGAAAAGGAGGAATAGCCATGAGGCGGGTTGCCTCCATATGCGCACGTCAGAAACCGGCCCCGCCTCCGCGGTAGTTTGCTCACGCGATGTGCGCGCGGCCGAAGCAAAGCAGATCGCCAGGACGAGCACCGCCGCGATAAGGATGACCGTCACCGCGGCGAGACTGTTGTCTCGCGAGACGGCCGCGACGAAAGGCTGACTGGAGATAGCACCAACGCCCCAGCTAAAATTTATCAGGTTAACGGATGAGGATCGTGTCGCCTCGGGCGTCGTCTCGATAGTTAGCAGATTGATGCTCGGGATAGTAATGCCAAGACCCGAACCATAAAAAAATACCGCTGCCCAGGATACGGCAAAACTCGGCGTGTTAATCCCAGACAATCCGACGGCAATGAGGACCAGGCCCACTACGATGGTCAGCGCAAATCCGACGCGCTTCGCGGCCCTGATCGCGAAAAGAGTTCCGAGCATCGAGCCTGAGAACTGCGCGAGGAAGAGCGTTCCCGCTTGCGCGTCATCCAAATTCAAGCGTGTGGACAGTATTGGCAGGATTTGACCGAGCAGTACGGTGACAACGCCGATTACGAAGAAGGCGAAAATTGTATAGTATTTTATCGATCGTAATGGAGCTGCACTTGCCGTCGTCATTGTGTCGTCACTCGTCGAGTTCGCGTAATGATATGAGGCCGCGCCCGTTTCGTCAAAAACCCATGAAAAAGAAATTGTCGCTCTGGTTTGGTTGGAGCCCACTGGTGATCCTGATCCTCGTTTTCGCGGCTCAAGTTTCTGCTTCGCTGCAATCCGTCGGGAACGTCGTGCGGGTCGCTCGATCGAAAACGAATGGGGTGATCTTCGATACGTCGAGCCGTGCGAAAGTTCTTATCGAGTTTTTCGATACGGATGTCGTTCGGATACGCATCGCGACGTCCGGCGTCTTTGAACGCGATTTTTCTTACGCGATCGATCACTCGGTCGATCGCCACACTCCGATCGCGAAACTCACGCAGGGCGGGACCGAAATTATCCTGACCAATTATCACGGTGCGAAAGTCGTCATCACCCGGGCGCCGTTCTCGATCCGCATCGTTGATGAAACCGGAGGTGAAGTTCTTCGCGATGACCGGGAGCGCCCGGTCCTTTTCGATCGAGGCACCGGCGAGATCCAAGCGTCAAAGCTCCGCAATGGCGAAGTAGAAACTTATTACGGCTTTGGCGAAAAAGCATTTCCGGAAATGTCACGGAACGGCAAGTTTATCGTGAATTGGAACACCGATACATTTTCATATCCGGTCGGCACTGACCCGGTCTATCAATCGATTCCCTTCTTCTACGCTTTGCGCGACGGCAAGGCGTACGGCGTTTTTTTCAACAACACTTTTCGCACATGGTTCGACATGGGTAAGACCGCGCCGCACCGATATTCATTCGGAGCCGACGGCGGCGAGCTCGACTATTTCGTTTTCACCGGCGGAAAGGACCGCTCTCCGAAAAAGATTCTCGAAGATTATGCGAACCTGACCGGACGGACGCCGCTTCCGCCGATATGGGCGCTCGGAAATCAACAATCGCGGTGGTCGTATTTCCCGGAAAAGCGTGTCCGCGAGATCGCCGAAGGATTTCGCAGCCGAAAGATCCCGGCCGATGTTATCTACCTCGACATCGATTACATGGACGGCTATCGCGTTTTCACATGGGACAAGACGCGTTTCCCGGATCCGAAAAAGCTTGTCAGCGATCTGCGATCCGATGGATTTCAAACCGTGCTGATCATCGATCCGGGCATCAAGGTCGACCCGAATTATGAAGTGTATGCGGCGGGCAAGCGCGACGGTATGTTCGTAAAGAACCCCGACCGCACAGAATTGAATCGTAACGTGTGGCCGCAGGCTTCGGCGTTTCCCGATTTTACCGACCGACGAGCGCGTGAGTGGTTCGGTAAGCAATTCAAAGGACACATCGACGAGGGCATCGCCGGATTTTGGAACGACATGAACGAGCCCGGAGTTTTTCTTACGGATCGGACCGCGAAGCCTGACACATTTCATCATCCGGACAAAACTTTTCCGTACGATACTCCGCACGCGGGTGACGGTTTACCGGGCACGCACAAGCGCTATCACAACGTCTACGGCATGTTGATGTCACGCGCGACATTTGAGGGCGTGAAGAAGATCCGTCCCGAAAAGCGCCCGTTCGTTTTGACGCGAGCTGGCTTCGCGGGCGTCCAACGCTTTTCCGCCGTGTGGACCGGCGACAATTACGCGAGCTGGGATCATCTTGCGCTATCGATTCCGATGCTTGCGAACCTCAGCGTGTCGGGCGTGCCATTTGTCGGTGGCGACGTCGGCGGCTTCAACGATCGGCCGAGCGGCGAACTCTACACGCGCTGGATGCAGGCTGCCGCGCTAACGCCATTCCTGCGATCGCATTCGGTCGGCTGGTCGGGCAATAAGGAACCGTGGGAATATGGCGACGAGTTTACGCCGATCAATCGCGCGTCGGTTGAATTACGATATCGATTTTTGCCCTATCTCTATTCGCTTTTCCGTCAACACGAGCGAAGCGGTCAGCCGGTGATGCGTCCTCTCTGGTACGAATTCCCGGCAGATAAATTGACGTATCTTGTCAGCGATGAATACATGGTCGGCGGCGATGTGCTGGTCGCACCTGTCGTGAAAGAAGGCATGCGAAATCGCGATATCTATTTACCGGCCGGGGCGGCGTGGATCAACTGGTGGACAGGCGAACGGCTGGATGGAGGAAAACAGCATCGCATCGAAGCACCGCTCAACAGGCTTCCGCTTTTTGTCCGCGTCGGCGCCGTCGTCGCAACGCAGGACGTCATCCAGCACACGGGCGAGATGCCGAAAGCAGCGATCACACTGAACGTCAGCGCGGGAATTGAACGTGGTATCACCGAGGTCACCAAAATTCACCAGGACGCCGGAGACGGATACGGATATCGACAAAGTGCGTGGCGCGAGATCCAGATCGAGCATCGACAGGGTTCGTTAAAGATCAAGCGCATTGGCGACTTCAACGGTCAGATGATCCGTTATCTCGAGGTGGTTGGTCTCACAAATGAACCGCACGAGGTCCGCGCCGACGGCAAGAAGATCGATCACGCATTCGATCCGAAAACGAAGCGTCTTCGAGCCAAGCTGCCGGAGAATGTAAGTGAGATAACCTTTGTACGGTGAGCCGTTCTGATCGCGCTTTCATTTTTTTTTAACGCAGAGACCGCAGAGGTCGCGGAGAACATAAAACCTCCGCGTGCTCTGCGATCTCTGCGTTAAAAACCTACTCCCACGAGCTACTCAAGACATGGTGGCACGAGCGATCGAGTTCCTCACAACCAAGGTCGGCTCGACGCTTAACACTCCGGGATCTTGGCGCCTTCTCCTTCGTTGAGGCGCCCGAGCAGCGTCTCGGCGGCAAGGCTCCCCATTTCGAAAAGCGGCTGACGGATCGTGTCCTCGGGGAATAGGGGCAAGCTGCATACATTTCTAGATTCGCTGTGAATCTAGTCGCGAAACCTAAAACGCAATAAGCCCGACCGATCCGCGAAGTTTCACTTGAACGATCGAAGGATCGCTCCGCACGGCAGCTGCAATGGGACACTTCGTGGATCGGATTTCTTACTCGCAAAGTTCTTATCGAGGTCGATTGCCATTCACCAAAGATTGCTACGGGGTGACAAGTTGCTTTGGCCTCGGTTATGATACCCGAATAGTAAGCGTGGCTGCCGTGAAGGCGTTTTGTTTCCCATTGGCGATTTAGGGTGGCTTGCCATCATCAAGGAACCATTTACCTGCTAACCGTCCAGAGTTTCTATGGAGCCCAATCTCAGCATTCTGGAAGTCGACAAAGTAGGGTGCGTGCGCGGTGATCGCAGGCTTTTTAATGACATGAGCTTCACTCTGACGCCTGGGACGTGCGTCCAACTTACAGGTCCCAATGGAAGTGGGAAAACAAGCCTGTTGCGAATTATTTGTGGTTTGATGGTGCCGGAAGAAGGCGAGATTCGTTGGCAGGGTGCGAACATTCGCTCACTAGGTGATGAATATTTCACATCTATCACATATGTCGGCCATCGTAATGGGGTCAAAGAAGAACTAACTTCGATTGAGAATCTTCGAATCTCGAGTGGACTTGCAGGCGTTGAGGTTAGTAGCGCAGAAGCTCGCGATGCTCTCGGCCGAATCGGACTTGGCGGCCGTGAAACTTTGGCGGCGCGGCTCCTTTCAGAAGGACAAAGGCGTAGATTAGCGCTCGCGCGGGTCGTAATTTGCAAGAAGGCTGTTTGGGTACTTGACGAGGTGCTTACATCGTTGGATAAGGCCGCAGTAGGTTTGATGAGGACGCTGATCGAGGAGCATCTGGACAGTGGTGGCATGGCAATCGTCGCGACCCACCAAGAGTTGGCAATCACCGCACGTTCGTTTCTGCGGGTCGAACTTGCATCGTGAATCGTCCGTCTGCCTCATCGATGTTTCGCTGGATCGTGGCGCGCGATCTACTGCTGGCATGGCGAAGACGTGCCGATGTTTTATCAACCCTCTTTTTCTTCGTGATTGTCGTTAGCCTGTTTCCCCTTGGTATCGGGCCCGACATGCAGTTATTGCGTACGATAGCACCAGGGGTCGTTTGGGTTGCAGCACTGCTGGCGTCGATGCTCTCGCTCGGCAGGGTGTTTGCGAACGACTATCAGGATGGAACGCTTGAGCAAATGCTTTTGACTCCTCAGCCTCTTTACCTGGTGGTTGTTGGAAAGGTGCTGGCGCATTGGTTGGTTTCGGAATTGCCGTTGGTCTTGATTGCACCTCTACTTGGAGTACAGTTTGACTTGGCTCCAAGGACTCTCGTGGTGCTTTTAGTCTCACTTTTGATAGGCACTCCTATATTGAGTCTGATTGGATCAATCGGTGCGGCATTGACGATCGGGTTGAGGGGCGGCGGTGTTTTGATAGCGTTATTGATTCTGCCGCTGTACGTTCCGGTGCTGATCTTCGGATCGGCTGCCGTTTATGCAAGCATAGTCGGCGCCAACCCGTTGCCAAGTATTTATTTATTGGGTGCGCTGTTGGTTCTGTCTTTGGTTTTTGCGCCATGGGCTACGTCCGCGGCTTTGCGAATATCGTTGGAATGATGACAAGCGGAAAAATCAACTGGTACAAGTTTGCATCTCCCGTGGCTTTCTATCCGCTGGCTGGAAAACTGATTCCATGGTTCGCGATTCCCGCGACGATTCTGTTTCTGGCTGGGCTTTATGTCGGGTTCTTCATAGCGCCAACGGACTTCCAGCAAGGTGACGCCTATCGAATAATGTTCATACACGTTCCGGCAGCATGGATGGGAATGTTTTTATATGTACTCCTGGCTTTCTATGCTGCGATCGGCTGGGCATTTAATGCGCGCCTCGCATCCATGATGGCTTCCTCGTTGGCCGTTACGGGTGCGATGTTCACGTTTCTCTCCCTTGTGACTGGATCCCTTTGGGGTAAGCCGACATGGGGGGCTTGGTGGGTCTGGGACGCGCGTATGACGTCGACCCTGATTCTATTGTTCCTCTACGTCGGGTTTATTTCGCTGCAAGCAGCAATTGATAATCCGCGTCGAGCAGATCGCGCGGGCGCTGTGTTGGCAATCGTCGGCGTAATAAATGTGCCGATCATCTATTTCTCCGTACAGTGGTGGAATACTTTGCATCAGGGTGCCACAATCAGGATCCTTGGGAAGCCTTCTATTGCTCCTCCAATGCTGGCGGCGATGCTAATCATGCTGGCAGCGTGTTGGCTCTATTCTATTGCAGTTGTTTTGCTTCGCCTACGTTGCATCGTTTTGGAAAGAGAACAGAACGCTGTATGGATTGCCGAAGCCGCGGCTTAAAACCATGAGTTGGACAGAATTCTTTTCGATGGGCGGTTACGCCTTTTACGTTTGGGGCTCTTATCTGATTGCGCTTATTGTCATGGGTGGCGAGGTGCTCCTCGTTGTCCAACGGCGAAAATCGTTAGTCAAGCGTAAGCGGAACGAGTCGCCGATCAAAAGTGAGTAAGAAGCTATGAAACGACGTCATAAACGAATTGCCCTTATAGTTGCGGGTCTGGCCGGTCTTGGGATCGCAACCGCATTGGTCCTCAGTGCCTTTCAGAATAACCTGGTGTTCTTCTTCAGTCCGTCGCAGGTCGCTTCAAAAGAAGCGCCTGCAGGCCGTACTTTTAGAATTGGTGGTCTGGTCGAAAATGGCAGTGTCAAGCGCGGTACTGACGGTCTAACTGTAAGGTTTGTCGTTACCGATACAGCGAAGAGCGTTCCGGTAGTTTACAAAGGCATTCTCCCGGACCTGTTTAAGGAAGGACGCGGTTGCGTCGCACAGGGCAAGGTTGGCGACGACGGTGTTTTTTACGCGGACCAGGTGCTCGCGAAGCATGACGAGAACTACATGCCGCCGGAAGCGGGTGATGCGATCGAAAAAGCGAAGCAAGCACAAGAAGCCAGTAAGACAGTTGTTGAGTGAAAGTCTAAATATATGGTTCCTGAAATTGGACAATTCGCGCTTATTATCGCGTTGTTGCTGGCGATCATGCAGGCTACGCTTCCGCTGATTGGCGCTGCCAACGGTAACCAGTCATGGGTTGCAGTTGCTGCGCCTGCCGGTCAGGCGCAGTTCATCTTTGTAGCCATTGCGATTTGTTGCCTTGGATATTCATTCATCACTAATGACTTCACTGTCGTAAACGTCGCAACAAACTCAAACTCGGGGCTACCGCTTCACTATCGTTTAGCTGCAACGTGGGGTTCACACGAAGGTTCGCTGCTGCTTTGGACGTTCATGCTAGGTCTATGGACGGTTGCTGTTTCGCTTTTTAGCCGTCACCTGCCAAAGGAGATGCTCGCACGAGTACTAAGCGTCATGGGAATCATCAGCGTAGGCTTCATTTTGTTTATGCTGTTGACATCAAATCCGTTTGACAGGCTGTTTCCCGCTGCACCAGATGGACGAGACCTCAATCCGCTGCTCCAGGACCCGGCGATGGTGGCACACCCTCCGATGCTCTACATGGGTTACGTCGGTTTCTCAGTGGCTTTCGCCTTTGCGATCGCGGCGCTGATCAGCGGTCGATTAGATGCTACGTGGGCACGTTGGTCCAGACCCTGGACGACGGTCGCATGGATGTTTTTGACTTGCGGTATTGCCCTGGGAAGCTGGTGGGCATATTACGAACTTGGCTGGGGCGGCTGGTGGTTTTGGGACCCGGTTGAAAACGCTTCGTTCGTGCCGTGGCTGGTCGGCACCGCCTTGATTCATTCGTTGGCTGTGACTGAAAAGCGTGGTGGGTTTAAGAGTTGGACAGTACTTCTCGCTATCACTGCATTCTCGATGAGTCTTTTGGGAACATTCCTGGTTCGCTCTGGTGTGCTGACGTCGGTACACGCCTTTGCTACCGATCCGAAACGAGGCATCTTCATCCTGGCTTTCCTCGCAATTGTAATCGGAGGTTCCCTGTGTCTTTACGCGTGGCGTGCTAAGAGTGTGGGGCTCGGCAGCAAGTTCGATCTCATCTCCCGTGAATCATTTTTGCTTTCGAACAATGTGTTGTTGGGTGTTGCGGCGGGATCAGTGCTGCTAGGTACTCTCTATCCATTGATTGTCGAGGCGTTGGGAATGGGTAAGCTCTCGGTCGGCCCACCGTACTTCAACAAGGTATTTGTACCATTGATGGTCCCTACGGTGTTTCTGATGGGAATCGGTCCGATTGCACGCTGGAAAAAGGCACGGCTGCCCGAGTTGGTGGTACGTCTTCGCTGGGCCTTCTTAGCAAGCGCCGCTACCGCAATCCTACTTCCTTTCGTCCTCGGCCAGTGGCAACCGCTGGTCTGTCTTGGACTACTCCTCGCACTCTGGATTGTTACCACATCGGTTCTGAATGTTTGGGAGCGTGTAAGGAGTACTACGGGCAACCGCAGTGTATTTCAGAAACTTAGAAATCAGAGTCGCAGTTATTACGGTATGCTAGTGGCCCACATTGGCGTAGCCGTGTTTATCGTCGGCGTCACCCTGGTCACAGGTTATGAGGTAGAAAAAGACGTACGTATGGACTTGGGACAAACCGTTGATGCCGGTGGCTATAGTTTTCAACTCAATCGTGTCACAAACGTAACCGGGCCAAACTATGTCGCGGCTCGCGCGAAAATGGAAGTGACTAAGAACGGGAATCCTGTTGGTATTTTGTTTCCCGAGAAGCGTACCTACACCGCGACGCAGAGCGTGATGACTGAGTCTGCGATCGATTCCGGGCTCTTTCGAGATCTTTACGTTTCTCTTGGAGAGCCTGTAAGCGGCGGAGCCTGGAGCATTCGCGTTTACTACAAGCCGTTTGTGGGATGGATTTGGGGCGGGGCCGTACTTATGGCAATAGGCGGCGGTCTCGCTCTCAGCGACCGGCGCTATGCGTTGTCCGCGCGCAAACAGCGCGAGGCGCTTTGAGTCAACAAATCAGCAGGCAGCCGTTCAGATCGCAGTAGCGTCAATCGAAAAACCATGAGCCGTTATCTAATTCCCCTGGTCATCTTTGGCGTGCTCATTGTATTCCTGGCCATGGGGCTCAATCGTGATCCGAACATGGTTCCGTCTCCGTTGATAAACGAACCCGCGCCCGCATTCCAGTTGCCACAACTTCAAGATCCAAAAAAGAGTTTTTCCGCGCAGGAAATGCGCGGCAAGGTCTGGCTCTTAAACGTTTGGGCGTCATGGTGTGGCCCCTGTCGCGAGGAACATCCAGTGCTCTTGCAACTGTCGCAGTCTGGTGTCGTTCCCGTATACGGGCTTAACTATAAAAACGATCGAAAGGAAGCGCTTGCGTGGTTAAGTGAAGTTGGTAACCCTTACGTCGTTGTCGCTTCTGACATTGATGGCCGCGTAGGGATTGAGTATGGCGTATATGGAGTTCCGGAAACTTATTTGATTGATCGCGATGGCGTAATTCGATTCAAACAAATTGGAATCATGACGCCGGATATTGTGAAAGACACGATTATTCCGATGGTGAAGGACTTAAGTAAATGACGCGCAGTGTAATTCTGTTTCTTTTGCTTTCGAGCACGTTCTTTGCCGCGCTAGCGCAAGAGGCGCGGCCGATTGCCGAAGACCCGGAGCTTGAGAAGCGATTACAGAACCTCTCGCAAGAGCTGCGGTGCCTTGTCTGTCAGAACGAGACACTTGCCGAATCGCGTGCCGATCTGGCCGTAGATTTGCGTAATCAAATCCGCGAGCAGATGAAGGCTGGAAAGAGCGACAAAGAGATTATTGCTTTCCTTACTGCACGCTATGGCGATTTCATTCTCTTTCGCCCACCGGTCAGGCCCACAACTTACCTGCTTTGGTTTGGACCTTTTGTTCTGTTGCTCGCGGGTCTCGCGCTCCTTTTTCGTTACGTGCGGCAACGGCGCGACTTGATTGTCGATCAGCCGTTGTCCCTTGCTGAACGCCGTCGCGCGGAAGAACTTCTCCAGGGACAATCAGGAAAGGAGACGGTATGATTCTGTTTTGGCTTCTTTGCGGACTGCTGGTTGCTATTTCCCTGGCATTCGTTCTTCCTCCCTTGTTGAAACGCAATGAAAAGACGGAGAACGAGGACGAGGGCGGCCGCCGCGAAGCGAATCTCGCCGTCTTTCGGGATCAGCTTGCCGAACTCGAGCGAGATATGTCTAACGAGCTGATCGACCGTGACCAGTTCGAACAAGAACGAGATGAGTTGGAGCGGCGTGTGTTGGAGGATGTATCGCCTCCGATCGATGGGACGCCAAAGCAAGCCAAACCCGCGATCGCGAGTCGGAGCTACATCTATGTAATCGCGCTCGGAATTCCAGTTATCGCTGTTGGCTTATACCTTCGAATAGGAAACCTCAACGCGATTTCAGCGACACCTGCACCGACCGGACGGACGGCTGCTCAGACAATGCCTGAAGGAATGCCTCGAGCCGAAGGACAACGTTCTCAAGAGGACATAGAGGCAAACGTAGCCGCGCTCGCTAAAAAACTCGAAGAGAATCCGGATGACGTTCAAGGCTGGATCATGCTGGGGCGGTCGTACATGTCATTCGAAAGGTATTCAGACGCAAGTGAGGCCTACGCAAAGGCAAGTGCATTGAAGCCGAACGACGCAGACCTGCTGGCCGATTATGCGGTTGCGCTGGCGATGGTTAGCGGACAACGGCTTCAGGGCAAACCGGTCGAGTTGATTAACAAGGCTTTGAAACTCGAACCGGAAAACGCGAAAGCACTGGAGCTTGCCGGCACTGCAGCCTTTCAAGAAAAAGATTACAAACGTGCGTTGGACTACTGGCAACGGTTGATGGCCAAGCTTCCCCCAGGGTCGGAAGTGGCAAAAGCGCTATCACAGCAAATTGAGAAAGCAAAAACGCTGGCCGGCGATAGCAAGCGATGATCGGCGTCCCCAAACTTTCAATTCAAGTCATCAACATTTGAGGATCAATGACAAGAGACAATCTTTTATTCTCGATTATCGGCATATTGCTTGGGTTCATTGTCGGATTCATGTTCGCCAGTTCTATGAGTCTACGCTCTCCGGCTGGGCCGGCGAATCCACCGAGCCAAAACCTACCGGCTGATCACCTCCCGGTGGATTCCGGCTCTCAAAACACCCCAGGACAAATGCAACCCGCGGTCATGGCCCAGGTCACGAAGGCCCGGCAGGAACCCAACGACTTTGAGGCTCAGTTGAAGGCGGCAGAACTCTTTTACCAGATACAACGATACGATTCAGCCATTGAGTTTTTACTGAAAGCCAACAAGCTGCGGCCAGATGACTACGAGACTCTTGTCAGTCTAGGGATCATAAATATGGACGCCGGCCATTTTGATGTGGCCGAGAAATGGTACCGTGCCGCATTGGCGAAAAAGTCAGACGACGTAAGGGTACTTGCCGGACTTTGCATGACAACTCTAGGTAGAGGCGATGCAAAGGCGGCTGAGGTGGCGATTGCACAACTTGAGAAGGTGGACGCTAATGGCGCGGACCTGCCTCGATTTAAAGAACGGCTCAAGACTCTGCAATCCAAATAAGACGAAATATTTCAACCCGTGAAACGGGCGAAAGCACGCCTGCTCCGCAGGCTGAAACGGCTACCTCATTACGGCTCGATGGCGACGCGAAGAACAGTTTTCATCGGACGACGCTCAACCTTGCCGACGATTGTGATGTCGATTAGTTGCCCTCGCTCAACCGTCACGCGGCGCACTTCGCTCATATAACGCTCGACGTGCACGCCGTCCCTGGTTTCGATATCCTGCGACCTCTCCTAAACAAGGAGGGGTGCTCAGAGCGGCGTGCTCTTACTTTTCCCTGGTGACTCGAGCGGTCGAGTTTCTCACGATCAACGTCGGTTCGACGCTCAGCACCTCCGGGATAACTCCGCCGACGCCATTGGCGAGTCGTTCGAGCAGTGTCCGTGCGGCAAGACTTCCCATCTCGAAAAGCGGCTGCCGAATTGTTGTGAGCGCCGGGTTGTGAAACGCGGCGGCGTAAATATCGTCGAAACCGAGCACCGAAACGTCGGCCGGCACCCGCAGACCCATCTCTTCGAGTGCCCGGATCGCGCCGATCGCAGAGATGTCATTGAATGCAAAAACCGCGGTGAATTTTTCGCCCGTCGCCAAAAGAGTCTTCATTGCCGAATAACCGACTTCAGGCGAAGGTGAATCGCCCTGCAGTTGGATCGTCAGGCGCGAATCGATAGGAATGCCTCGTTTGGCCAATGCGTCGCAGATAGTGTCGAACCGCACAACCGTATCCGAGCTAAATTTCTGGCCTTTGATAACCGCGATGTGTCGATGGCCCAGATTGTACAAATGACCGATCCCAAGTTCGGCGGCATGCTGGTGATTCAGAATTACGTTCGTCACTCCCGGTACATCTTCATGACCAGAGACGTTAACGGTCGGGAGGGTTGGTTCAAAGCGGATCGGAGTATCCACGGCTATTACGCCTTCCACCTGTCGCTCCGCCAGCATCCGGGGTAACGCTGTCAGCAGATCCTCGCGGTGCAGATGGCTCGCCGTCAGGTAGAAATAGCCTTGAGTCGAAAGAACTGCCTCGACCCCGTTCAGCACCATCGCCGAGTATCCGTCGCTAAGCTCGGGCACGATGACCCCGAACGTGTGAGTACGCTGTACACGCAGAGACCTCGCAAGGTAATTGGGCCGGTAGTTCAGCTCGCGCGCGGCAGAAAATATACGGTCCTTTGTTTCCTGCGGGATCGAAATAGCCGTCGGAGCGTCGTTCAAAACCAGCGACAGAGTGGTCGTCGAAAGGTTCAGGTGAGCTGCTAATTGCTTGAGACTTACGCCATCAGCTTTAGGCGAACCGCTGGCCAGGGGGTCGTCTTTGCTTTTGGACTTTCGGGGCATGGCAGAGATAGTGGCACACGAAAACTTTCAAATCAACAATACGATTCGACCGAAAAAGGGGAGTTATCCGTTTGGTTTCGCACAGACCAAGACCCTAAATCGGCTTATTCTGCCAGATACACAAGGTCCGCCCGCGCTGGAGAAATTTGTTGACACTGAAAATCGAAGGATGGTATAAAGCTACTAAAACGATTTACTAAAACGATTTACCTGTTCGCATGAACACAAGCACAATTTAGCTTTCCATTTCCAAAAGGGGCTTGGCTACGAACATCAATTCGGGCTTTTGAACAACATTCTTGGAGGATCCTTTTTTATGCGGCAATCTACTTTCGGGCTCACCAACCTGCTCGGCTGCGTGGCTCTTATCGTCCTTTTTTCGGCTGTCGGTAATGCACAATTTCGAGCCGGCGTGCAGGGTGTCATAACTGACAGTGCGGGCGGGAGTATACCCGGCGTCACCGTCACTCTCACGAACACGGAAACAAATCAGTCGCAGACAACCACCACGAGTGACGAAGGATTCTATCGCTTTTCGAATCTACCTCCTGGAATTTATACGGTCGCCGCCGAGAAGACCGACTTTAAAAAAGTGGTGAACGAGAACGTAAAGGTCGATGCCGAGTCCATCCGGGGTGTGGATCTGATGCTCGATGCGGGCGGGATCAGCGAAACGGTCACAGTTCAGGCGGACAACACCGGAATAGAAACTGAGGATGCGAATATCCGTAAGACTATTACGACCGAAGAGGTCCTGAATCTTCCACAGGTCGGCCGCGATCCGTACGAACTTGCGCGACTTGCACCTGGTGTCTTTGGCGCCGGTGCTCGATCGTCTGACGGAAGTTCGTCGTCGCTGCCAAACACGACCGGACCAGGCGGTTCGAACGTAGGAATTTTTGGAACCGAGAATCAAGTTCCGATCGTTGCTAATGGCCAGCGGCTTTCTTCCAACAATTTCCAAGTGGACGGAACTAGCGTCAACAGTCAGACGTGGGGCGGCGCGGCGGTGATCACGCCAAGCCAGGAATCTGTCAAGGAAGTGCAGGTGACGTCCAGCACATATTCCGCCGAAGACGGGCGAAACAGCGGAGCGACGGTGCGAGTTGTTACGCAGAATGGAACGAACGATTACCACGGTAGCCTTTTCTTCAAGTACAACGATCCCGGATGGAATTCATTCAACCGTTACTTTGGTGTTTTGGGGAACGAAATAAATGCACCGCGTCGTGTGGGAAAACGCGATAAGACATTCGGCGGAAGCCTCGGTGGACCGCTGCCATTTTTTAATTTTGGCGAGGGCGTGCCGCCGTTCATCTCCGGGAAAGACAAACTGTTTTTTTTCTTCTCGTATGAAGGATCTCGCGCCAATACCAGAACGCCGTACGGTGCGTGGATTGAAACGCCGGAGTACAGACAGCTCGTCCGGAACGTGCGGCCAGGCGGTGTCACGGCACGAATCTTTGGAGCACCGGGAATCGAGCCGCGAATTCTCACGCTCTTGCCGCGTACATGTGCGTTCGCCAACATTCCCAACCCGATGCAGTGCCAAGCGGTTGGAAACGGTCTAGATATTGGATCGCCGACTCTGGCGCTTAACCAATATGTTCCTCTTTCCAACCAGGTGGGCGGTGGTTTGGACGGAATTCCCGATATCCAATTCGCTCAGCTCGACAGCGTTAACGAGTTTAAGGGCGACCAATTCTTCACGCGGCTCGATTTCAATGCGACCACCAACGACGTGTTGACGTTCTCGATGTTTTACACGCCGGCGACCAGCTTTACGACCGACAACGCAGGCCGAAGCAGGCCGATGTCGGATATTCGTTCAGAGCGGTTAAATTGGGCAGGGGCTTTCGTTTATAACAAGATAATCACGTCGACATTTCTCAACCAATTCCGCGTCAACCTCACAAAGTGGGGATACGATGAAGGCGCTTCAAATCCTACCACCGACTTCGGCATCCCGCGGATCGAGGTCGAAGGCCTGCCGTTCGACCGCATCCGCTTCGGCGCGGCTCGGTCCGAGAATACGCCGGGCAACTTGAGCGAACTGCAGATGGATATTCGCGATGTTGTTAATTGGACGCGTGGAAACCACAACCTCAAGTTCGGCGCTGAATACCGACGGGATAAGAATAACAATAGTATTCAGGGCGGAGCTCGGCCTTTATACTCTTTTGTTCGGCTGTGGAATCTCGCGAATGACACACCCATCTTCGAATCGATCAACGCGAGCCCGGTAACAGGCGCACCAGCAGAAGGAGCCTTCCAATACCGCAGCAACAATTACGCGCTCTTCGTGCAGGACGATTGGAAATTTCGGTCGAACCTTACGCTAAATCTGGGGCTCAGATGGGAATTTTTCGGTCCGATCAAAGATAAGGCCGGTAATCTAAGCAACCTGATCCTCGGCTCGAACGGATTGCAGAATGCAACGGTTCAAAACGTCGATCAACTACATGACTCAGACTGGAATAACTTCGGCCCTCAAATTGGGTTTGCTTACAGTCCCAACCTGTCGAATATGATTGGCTTCTGGCCGAAAAAGGAATTTGTTCTACGAGGCGGTATCGGGATCGGATACAACCGCTTACCGAATACGGTCTTTCTAAATGCCCGGGGAAACCCGCCGAATCTTGCCAGATATAATATCTGCTGCGGCACCTCGCTTCTTGATTTTTCAACGCCGTATGCAGGCGGTCAGATCTTGTACGCCACGGCCACTGGTCTCCTCGGCTATCCGAGAAATCCGATCCTCGGCGGCGGCATCAATCCGGCGACGGGTCTTCCGCTTGTCGGCAGCGTCGAATTCTACGGCTCTCCTCAAAATCAAGAGAATGGCGAAGTCTATCGCTTCTCCCTTGAAAGCCAGCAGGAATTGCCTTTCAAGCTGCTTGGAACCCTCGGCTATCAGGGCAGCACAAGTCGCCACCTGGTTAGGATCATTAGACTGGAGAACGTACTCCCCGTCCGGAACGAACATTTGTTTGCGACCTACTTCCCGACTCCGGACGTCAACAGCAACTATCATGCGATGAACGCCAGGCTCCAGAGACGCTTCGCGAACGGATTTCAGTTCGACGCGGTCTATCGATGGAGCAAGAGCCTCGACCAGCTTTCTTACGAAGGCCCCGGAGGCGTCACAAACCAAACTTATCCGGTCGACAACAGCACTGAGTGGGGCCCGTCCGACTTTGACGTAAGACACAACTTCACCATCTCAGGAATCTGGGACCTTCCGTTTTTCAGAAGGCAGAACTATCTCGCTGGAATAATTCTTGGCGGCTGGCAGATAAGCGGAATATGGACGCGGCACACGGGTTTCCCGTGGACCCCGAAGGTCGATTTTGCACTGCGTACCGAGGCAGGAGAGTTTTACGGCCCGGTCCGTCCGATCGCATATATCGGGCCCGCGCCACTCAGCAATTCGAACGCGAACTTTCTTCAAGCCGGAGGTATTTTTCCGAATGCCGGGCCCGCCGTTCAAATACCTGGAACATGCTTGTACCGCAACAACTATTTCATTCTAAGCGTACTTCCCGTTCGTCCCACTCCAGCTTCGTGTACGAGCGGACCGTTCCCGGGTGACCCATCCAACCTGGCGAACGTACCCGGGATCGGAAGGAACGTTTTTCGAGGTCCGCAATATTCGTCGGTCGACATGACAGTGTCGAAACGGTTCGGTATTCCGGGACTCAGTGAAACCTCAGGTCTCGATCTTCGATTTAACTTTTTCAATCTTTTCAACAACCTTAACCTGACCGGTTTCGGGTTTTTTGACAATGGAACGTTTGTCGCTCGCGGCGATCGTTTTAATCCGACCAGCAATCAACAATTCGGTGAACCGAGTGGAGCACTCGCCGGTCGGGTCGTGGAGTTTCAGGGGAGGTTTTGTTTGTGTTAGATAATATCATTTTATTTATCGCGGGCGCGATTACAATAGCGTCCGCCTTATTAATTATCTCTGTCTCTTATAAACAACTCCGAGCCCA
>JBKKAS010000187.1:0-5118 GCA_046714595.1 Pyrinomonadaceae bacterium
GGAGAAAAGCCATGAGAATGTACCCGGAGATCGCGGTGGAGAAAGCGATGAAAAGACAGGAGATCATCTTGCGAGCGTATGCGAAGAAGATCAGTTGGATCGAGGCGGCCGAGATACTGGGGTATAGTCCGCGGCATCTGAGAAGGGTCCGTGAGAAGTACGAGGAAGTCGGGTTTGACGGGCTGGTTGACGGGCGTCTGGGACGCGAGAGCCCGCGCCGGATGCCTGTGGCGACAGTTGAAGAGGACATCTTCATTTGCTAATAACAGCGTTCGCTAGTGGTCGGTACGCGAAGCAACCGAATGCATGAGATCAACAATTAGCACGAATATTGGGGGATAAAAGAGAAACTCGGGGTTCGATAGCCAGAAAAGTGAGGGCTTCAGCATTGAGCCGGGGTCCGCGTAAAACCCTATCAAAAGGCCCGTGGCAAAGCTGATGAGGACTCCGACTATCAGAAATGTTCCTGCCAGGAAACGGGAATAAGGCTTCTCGGTCACCTCGCCGGATTCCATTATCGAGTCGTGTATCTCATCCGAGCGATACGCGTATCGCTCGAGCGCTTCGCGTATGCGTCCGACGAGATGTATCAGGCCCACAATAAAAAGAGTTCCCAGAATTATCACACCCGGAATACCCAGCTGCACGAAAATCTGCGGCTTGAAGATCGCAACCGCGAGCGTCGATACAAAGAGCGCTACCGTTGGAAAAATGATCCGCTGGAGGGCCATCGACTCGCGTCTCTCTTCAGCGATCATGCGGTCGATGATCTCGTTATATCTATGCTCGTACACCATCTGACGCCAGCGTCGTGCATGACTGTTCGAGGATGCAAAAACCGAATCACCGTTGGTCGAACCATCCTGCTGCGCATGGAGAATGCGCTTGTCATAAGCGGCCCGCTCTTTTGCTCTGCTGAGGACCTCGTATGCTTCCGCGATCACTGCGAACGCACGTGCAGTTTCTTCGGAGCCGTTGTTCTTATCGGGATGTAGCTTGCGCGCGAGTCGACGATAAGCCGATTTTATCTCGGTCCTCGATGCCCTGGGTGATACTTTGAGAGTTTCGTAGTAGTTCACCATCGACGATTCTAAGCTGGCGGAGAGCAGGTATCGGATACGCCGAACGCGAATGCTTCGGCACGACCAAATTATATCACAAGCTTTTTCCCCGAAATCAAGGGTTTATTCGAGATCGTCGATCTGCAGGCTGACAGGATAAGCCCCCGCAATTTTCACCGCATCAACCACTTTTGCGACGCTTCCATAGCCGATCCCGCGCGGAGCTTTGATAAAAACCGTCTTTTCGATCCGTCCCGCCGGATCGTTCGCCGCGTTTTCAGCCAATACCAAGTTTCGGGTCCGCTCTTCAAAGATCGAGGTAAGACGATCGACAAGCGCTTTTGGATCTTCGACAGTCGTTCCTAGCTTTTCGTTGTTAAGGCGGAGCATGCCAGCGGCACTTACCACCACCACCAACGCAAGCGGAGGCGACTCTACCCGTCGGTCGGTGTCCGGTTCTTTAGGAATTTTCGCTTCGAAAGCACTCGGCTTCATTGGGGTGACGACCATAAAGATGATCAGCAGGACGAGCAGCACATCGATAAGCGGCGTGACATTGATCTGAGGTTTGGTCATTTTCGGGTACTCCTTTTTCGTCGAGGCCTGGGATTTTAGACACCGTTGAAAAAGAATAGTTCCTTCCGCGTTTGATCTCAGCCCGCTGTCTGATCCGGACCTTCCCATATGCCCATCGCCGCAAACAACGCTTTCGCTTTCAACAATGATTCGTCGTATTCGTTTTCGGGATCGCTGTCAATGACGATGCCGCCGCCGACATTAAATGTCGCGTCCTGACCTCGTACCACCATGGTGCGGATTGCCACGCTTACATCAAAGATCGAATCGGAGATCTCCCGCGCTGCTTCGGAGAGATAGCATCCGATCGCCCCCATCGACAGACCGCGACGCGCTGTTTCGACCTTGTCGATAATTTGCATCGTGCGGATCTTCGGCGCGCCGGTTATCGAGCCGCACGGAAAGACTGCACGCATAATATCGCAGATGTCGGCATCGGGACGAAGTTTGCCACGCACCGTCGAAACGAGATGGAAGAGTGTCGGGTGCTCTTCGACATCACACAACTTTTCGACCAACACACTGCCATATTCGCACACTCGTCCGAGATCATTCCGCATCAGATCGACGATCATTGTATTTTCTGAGCGATCTTTTTCGCTCGCGGCAAGCTCGTTTCGCAGATCCAGATCTTCCCGTTGCGTCTTGCCCCTGGGTCGTGTTCCTTTGATGGGCGAAGCTTCGATAACTCCGGTTCGCATTACACGAAAGAAACGCTCCGGAGACGCCGAGACAACCGACGAACTTTCCCGCTGGATAAACGCGGCGAAGGGCGCGGGATGATCGCGTCTCAGACGCCCAAAGATCTTTTGCGGCGTTGTGCCCGGCGGCAGCGGGCAACGAAACTGCTGGGTAAGATTTACCTGGTACGTGTCGCCGCTTCGGATATATTCGCGTATACGCTCGACGG
The DNA here is from genome assembly GCA_046714595.1 of Pyrinomonadaceae bacterium. Lineage (GTDB taxonomy): Bacteria > Acidobacteriota > Blastocatellia > Pyrinomonadales > Pyrinomonadaceae > OLB17. Next base: position 2,548 of record JBKKAS010000187.1, read on the forward strand.
CTGAGATGTATTCGGGTTTTGTGAAATTTGAAGTGGGTAATGGCGAGGGCGCGTCCTTGGCGAGCGATAGATCCAGCTTGGTAGTTTCATGGTCGATTATAAGTTTCGCGATCTCGTCGAACCGTCGTTCGTTGCCGGTCAAGAACGTTTTGCCTGAATCATAGTCGTGAAATATCAGTACGTCGAAAAGAGCGACAAACAGATCGGGTTCGTGGCAATCGGCAAATCGGTTCCTTTGCGAGATCCGTTGCAGCTTTGACCCAAAATCATAAGACAGCGTAAATATCGCCGACAAACTACCCGAAAGCTTTTCATTGAAAAGACGCAGGGTTTCGCCGGGATCATCGCTTGATAATTCAAAAACCTCGACCGCCCTCACGCCTGCGATGAGCCGATGCGATCCCAGATGCCCGACGCCGCAGCTGTCCAAAATACATACCGGCTCACTCGTTGAAATATGCAGCAGTGAAGCGGTGATTGCATCGGCCGTCAGTTTGATCTCTCGCACGGCGTTGATTTTACCACGCGCGCGGTGCGCGGACTTCGAGGTCAGCACTAGCTTTGCGGACTTGGAAGTCGGCGTACCGATCGCGTAATATACTGCCCATCTTCTCTCCTGACTAATATGGATCCGAATACGAACGACAGACTGATGCTTATCCGCGGACTCGGACTGATCGCTGCGATTTCCGTCATCATCGGAAACGTGATCGGCACCGGCGTTTTCCTTAAGGCACGCGTAATGACGTGCAACGTCGGAAGTCCGAACTGGGTAGTCATTGTGTGGATCGCGGCGGGGTTGCTTTCGCTCGCCGGTGCGCTTACCTACGCTGAGCTGACCGCGATGAAACCCCAGGCGGGCGGCGAATACGTGTTTCTTCGCGACGCCTACGGACGGCTGTCGAGTTTTCTTTTCGGCTGGATGCAGATGTTCGTAGCGAAGCCGGGATCACAGGCCGCAGCGGGTATGGCGTTCGCGATCGGGATGAACGATTTCATCGGCGGCCAGAAACTTAGCGGCGCGACGTTCCTGAAAACGAATCTGCTGGGCCTGTCGCTGGATATCTCGATGATCCAGATCGTCGCGATAATGGCGATCATTATTTTCACCACGCTCAACTGTGCGTCCGTGATCGTTAGCGGAAAGATAGCGACCGTGCTAACGGGCGTCAAGATCGCACTGATACTGTTCGTCGGCGTGGGAGCGTTCGCCTGGGTTACGGGCGACTTTACGCATTTCTCGCACATCAATAACGGCGGAGCTTGCGAAGGCGTGGCGGATTCGGTGAACTACGGACACGCCGGCTATACGTTCATCGGCGGCTTCGGAGCCGCGATGCTCGGAGCGCTGTGGGGTTACGACGGGTGGAACAATCTTACGTTCGTCGCAGGCGAGGTGAAGAATCCGAACCGCAACATTCCGTTAGCGATCATCGGTAGCACCATCCTTATCATTTTTCTGTACGTGTTCGTACACATCGGCTATTTTTACGTTCTTGACCCGACCGCGATCGCAAACGTTTCGAAAGACTCGTCGGTGGCGAAAGAGGTGGTCAGCAGATTCTTTGGCGGCGACGCGGCGAGTCTGGCGACGGGAATCGGTGTGGCATTGTTTACGGTGGGGCTGATGCTGTCATCTCTGGGAACTCTTCACACGTCGATACTCGCGGGAGCTCGGGTGCCTTATGCAATGGCAAACGACGGCTTGATGATCAAATCGATGGCGCGTCTGTCGGCCACGCGTGTGCCGGTCGTCGCATTGCTGGTCCAGGGAGCATGGGCGATCCTGCTGGCGCTGTCGGGGTCGTTCGATACGTTGACGGACTATGTCGTGTTTGGTTCGTGGATCTTCTATGCGCTCGTAACATCGTCGATTTTCCTTTTCCGGCGAAAGTATCCGAATCTCGAACGACCCTACAAAGCGTGGGGATATCCGGTCGTGCCCATCGTGTTCCTGCTGGTCGCCGGGTGGCTGCTGATAAACACGGTAATGACCGCTCCGACGCAATCCTTCATCGGTATCGGCCTAATTCTTCTGGGATTACCGGTCTATTATTACTTAACTAATAGAAGAGATTCGTCCGAAGGCGAGAATGAAAATGAATAGGATGTCTGAATTGGACCGAAGAAGAAGCGATGAACGGCGGCAAACAAAACGATTTGCCGTGAGCATCGATATCGAATGGGAAAACCACTTCGGCCGTCGGGCCGGTACGTTGAGCGACATTAGTGAGGATGGCTGCTTTGTTTTATCCGAAGTGCATATTTCAGATGGTGAGCTGGATAAGATATTCATTCCGCTTACCGACGGCATGAAGGTGGAGTTTATGGGCCAGGTCGCAAACTACGTCTACGAGATCGGTTTTGCGGTTCATTTTTTGAGCCTGACCGATTCTCAGAAGGAGTTCCTTGCTAGTTTTGTTGAGGTGTATCGTGAAGGGGCGCCGTCCTAACGCTCGCCGAGCCTGTTGAGCGCCTCGACCGCTACCTCACGATCATCGAAATGAAATTTGTCGTTACCGATGATCTGGTAAGTTTCGTGTCCTTTTCCCGCTATCAGCACGACATCAT
>JBKKAS010000188.1:0-7075 GCA_046714595.1 Pyrinomonadaceae bacterium
CCTCCTTCCACATGGGGGGTCGTGGGCGGGCCGGCGCCCCTCGTTGTCTAAGGTGGGGTGGCAGCCGCTGCGGCTGACGGGGTGGTGCCGGCGCCTTTAAACTAGCTGGTGGTTCCGACAGGAAGTACGACCCGATCAGCATCAACTTAGCTTCCGAGTTTTGGACGACCCACGCGATCTCCTCACTCTTCAAAAGAGAATTCACCGGCCCGGCGATAGTTCCGATCTTCCAGCACGCGAAGTAGGCTATGACGTATTCGGCTGAATTTGGCAGCAGCAAACTGACGACATCGCCCTTTACGACGCCTTTCAACAGCAGCAGATTCGCAGTTCGATTTACCGCGGCGTCGAATTCCTGATATGTCCATTCGCGCCCGTCAGCTTCCGAAAACAGAAACGTCGTTTCCGGAGTCGTACCGGCCCGTTTTTCGAGCAGTTCGCGTACGTTTTCTTTGCTTTTGGGCGGCATGTCGTCTAAGATTACCACGATAAACATTACCTTTCTAACACTTAGACCTTTATGACGACGTACCGCAGTTTTATCGACGGCGAGTGGATCAACTCGACCTCGGGCCGCACGGCGCCGAACATCAACCCGGCAAATATTGACGACCTCATAGGGACGATCGAGCTCGCTTCGCGGGACGAAGCGCGTCGAGCGGTCGAGGCGGCCTATAACGCGTTTCGCGAGTGGAAACGGACGCCTGCTCCGGCACGCGGTCGGATCGTCGCACGTGCGGCGCGTCTAATGGAAGACCGAAAGGAAGAGCTCGCCGCGGCGATCACTCGCGAAGAGGGTAAAACCATCTCGGAAGCGCGGGGCGAAACGCAGCGGGCGATCAATGTCGTCGAATTTTGCGCCGGCGAATCGCGCAGGATGACCGGCGAGACGATACAGTCCGAGCTGCCCGCTAATTTTGCCTACACGATCAAGGAACCGCACGGCGTGGTCGCGTGCATCACGCCGTGGAATTTTCCGATCGCGATCCCGGCCTGGAAGCTAGCTCCCGCGCTGGTTGCTGGGAACACGGTAGTCTTCAAACCCGCGACGCTGACTCCGCTGACCGCGACACTGATGACTGAGATCTTTGTCGCAGCCGGTTTGCCAAAGGGCGTCCTGAACCTGGTACTCGGTTCGGGTTCTGAAGCAGGTGACGAGATCGTCAGCCATCCGGCGATCAGCGCGATCTCTTTCACGGGCTCGACCGAAACTGGACTGAAGCTTTACGAGCAAGTGGCAAGACGGGGTGTAAAGGTTCAGGCCGAGATGGGCGGAAAGAACCCGGTTGTCGTTTTGGAAGATTGTGATATGGAGCTCGCTGTGGAATCGACTGCGCAAGGCGCATTCGGCTCGACCGGACAGAGATGCACAGCTACTTCGCGCGCCGTTGTCATCGATAAGGTGGCCGATGAGTTTGTTCGAAAGATAGTCGAACGTGCGAAAAGTTTTAAGCTCGGTGCCGGTGATGATCCGGATAACGACATCGGACCATCGGTTGACGAGGGTCAATTCAACACGGTTTTGAAATACATCGACATCGGACGCGAAGACGGGGCCGAGATGCTTTGTGGCGGAAAACGCGCGACGGGTGACGGTCTCGACAACGGCTACTTTGTCGAGCCCACTGTCTTCGACCGCGTTACGCCGGACATGCGTATCGCTCGTGAAGAGATCTTCGGCCCGGTATTGTCCGTTTTGCGTGTGAAAGATTTCGACGAAGCGATGCGCGTCGCGAACGATTCCGAATTCGGCCTGTCATCTGCAGTTTTTACAAACGACACTAATCTGGTTTATCGCTTCGTCGACGAGATCGAGAGCGGAATGACGCACATCAATTCGCCGACTACCGGTGGCGAAGCGCACATTCCCTTTGGCGGGATAAAGCACACCGGTCTCGGTGCACGCGAGCAGGGTTCGACGGCACTCGATTTTTATACCGAGCTAAAGGTCGTGTATGTGGATTACACGGGCCGGAAAAGAGAAGGGAATTTGTACTAATTAGTTTGGGTTGTTCGTTGCCTTTGACTTTCTGTCTACCGTGTCTTCCGAGTCTTCCGTGGTTATTCTTTTGCGCAAGGCCCAACCGCGGAACACACGGAGAACACGGAAAAGAACGTGGAGAAAGATAAGGGCCCTCTCTTGTAACGTCGAGCGCGCAACATGATAAAAGTTTCCAATATCCTTTCCGTTCTCATCTTCTGCGTCGCCGCGGTTTACGGTCAGACGCCCGACCTGATCCTGGTCGAAGGCAAAATATTTACTGGTGATGCCGGGCGGCCATATGTCGAAGCCCTCGCAATTTCCGGAACGCGCATCACCGCCATCGGTTCTGATCAGGAGATCCGCCGACTCGCCGGCCGCAACACGCGCCGGATCGATCTCGATGGCCGTATCGTCGTGCCTGGCTTCAATGATGCTCATACGCATTTCGACCTCGAGCCAAAAGCGATTAGATTGCGTTTCACGCCGATGGAGCCGCCGTGGGCCGAAGTCAAGGGAGCACTGCTCGCGGCGGTCAAGCATGCACCGGTCAGCGGGTGGATCGTTGCGGAGATCGGTGGAACGGCCTATACCGATCGCGATTTGAATCGGGCTTCTCTCGATCAAATTGCCCCACGCAATCCTGTGGTCATCGAAACGTTTTACGGTCATGGCGCGGTGGTTAATTCCGCCGCGATGAAACTCCTCGGCATCGCCGAACGGCCGATCAATCCTTTGGCCGGAACGTATGAACGCGACGCCATAACCGGGAGGTTTAATGGACGCGCCAACGAGTATGCCGACTGGGTTATTGACCGGAAACTGACAGAGCTCGTGTCCGACATAGATGCGCTGGGCGAGCTTAAGAGAATGGGAGCTGAGGCCGCTGCATTCGGCGTGACTACGCTTCAGATAATGCCAACCATGCGGATCGAGAGATTTGTGCGTTTGCTTGAGCAGGCCGACTTGCCCGTCCGCATCCGTGCGATACCTTTTTCGCTGACGACGCCCGTAGCGCGCGACACCAGCGAGATCCGCTCGCTCAAATCGTACAAGCCGCGAAACAAAAAAATAAAAGTCGAGGGGATCAAGTGGATCGTCGACGGGACTCCGTTCGAGCATGGCGCTGCTATGCGTGCGCCATACTCCGACCGCGAAGGTGAACGGGGCCGTATGAACTTCAGCTCTGCTCAAATCGAAGCGATGCTGCGCGAATCTTTGCGGCTGGACCAACCTCTGCTGCTTCACGGGGTAGGCGATAGGGCCATCGAAACCATTTTCAGTGGGATGGAGAAGATCGGACGCCAAAATTCCGTCGATTGGAAAAGGAGGCGCGTACGCATCGAACACGCCGACGCTCTGTCAGGCGATCTGATCGATCGTGCCAAGAGGCTTGGAATCGTCGTGGTTCAAAATCCGACACATTTCTCGTTCGTTGAAATGTTCTACGCGCGGTGGAGTCCGCAGATGCAGTTTGAGAATCAGCGTACCCTGATCGAGGCCGGAATTCCTTACGCCATCGGATCCGACGGCCCGATGAATCCGGGGCTGAATATAATGTTTGCATCGGCTCATCCGGCGCGCGCGTCGGAATCGATCTCCCGGATGCAGGCGGTCGCGGCATACACGACCGGTTCTGCATTTGCGGAATTTGCTGAGCGTGAGAAAGGAATGTTAAAACCCGGAATGCTCGCCGACCTTGCGGTTCTTTCGCAAGACATTTTCTCTGTACCCCTGGAGGCTTTACCTGCTACCACAAGTGTCTTAACCATTGTTGACGGCCGAATCGTACACGACACAAAAGTCTTGAAATGACAGAAAAACCTGCCGAACGGCTATTGGAAGTTCCGGAACATAAAAGGTGGCGCAAGATATTGTTCTTCGCGGCAATACTTTGTCTGATAATCGCTGCCATCATTCGCTCCTCGATCACAACCAGCCTCGACAGTTTCACTTTCGACGAGGCGTACCACATCGGAGCAGGAGCAGCTCACATTCAGACAGGCGACTTCCGCCTCAATCCCGAGCAGCCGCCGCTGACAAAACTCTGGGTCGGCTCCTACGTCACTCTCCTTGGCTACAATTTGTCGGCACTCCGACCTTTTGCCGATAAGAGCGACGAGCGGGAGTTCGTTGAAATCGACGCATACCAGAATAACGATCCGTTCGTATTGCAGACCCGTGCGCGGACCGCTATGTTTGGGCTGAACGGCGTGCTCTTGTTTCTGTTTGCAATAGCCGTCAGGCGCGTTTTCGGCGACGTGGTTGCGATCGGCGCGATCCTGTTTCTTGCAATTGATCCGACAACGGCCGCACATCTTCCCGTGGTCATGACCGATCTACCGATTGCTTTAACCTCTGGAATCGCGATACTGGCCGCCGCTCATGCGTTTCGGACGTGGAAGGCGCTTGACCTCATCCTCGCCGCGCTCGCGCTCGGTCTTGCGCTTAGTGCAAAACATTCGGGAATAATAACGCTTCTCGCAATCGCGATGATCGGAGCACTCATCGCTCTGCTTTTCGCAGGTCCGTTTGGAATGGCGGTTCGATTGCGGCGGCTTGGCTCCGTCGCCGCCTTTACCATCGGGGGCATTGTCGTCCTGTGGGCCTTTTACGGATTCCAGTATCGCGAAACCCCGGGCGCCTCGGAGGAAACTTTCAACCGCCCGCTCGCAACCAAGATCAGCGACATTAGATCACCTTTCTACCGGTCGGCACTTACGGCTGCCTCGGTCGCGTATGTATTCCCGCGGGCGTACACTTGGGGAATGGCGGATACGATTCGGGCCGGTGTTGAAGGCCGGGCGATAAGCGTCAGAGCTTTTGGCGAGACTTACTATGCGAAAGCTCCGATCTACTTCTTCCCCGGCATTGTCGCGGCCAAGCTACCGATAGGTTTGTTTATCCTATGCATGATAGGCGCCGGTTTTTTGCTCGCCGGAAAACTGCCGTCCGAATATCGCCTTCCTTTCGCGTGCCTCGCCGGATTCACCGCCTTGTATCTCGTTTTCCTGATGCGCGGGTCGAGCTATGCCGGCGTAAGGCACGCTCTTCCTCTGTTTCCGTTCATGGCCGTGTTAGGAGCCTTCGCGGTCGCTGCCGCTGTTCGGACGCGCGCCAAAGTTCTTAGCGGAGCAGTTTTCCTATTGCTCGTTGCGGGGATAGTGTCGGCAGTCCCGCAGATGCGGCCGTGGGAATATTTCAATGAGATCGCCGGCGGAGCGGACAAAAGTCATCTTTACTTTAATGACGAAGGTGTCGACCTGAGCCAGCGAATCGGAGAGGTTGCGAACTATTACCGTCGAGAGCTTGAGCCCGCCGGAGAGATCCCGTTCCTCGCATATTTTTCCAACTCCGAGGATCGAAAAGCTCGCGGGATGGACTGGGTCGGCCGTATCCCCGAGCGAGACTTTCCGAGGTTTGAAGGGGAAACGGTTACCGGGACATTCTTCATCGGCGCAAACGAGCTGGGGAAGAGTCGGTGGTGGGATATCGGAGAACCTTTCCGCGGCACCGAACCGGCCGCTCGCTTCGGAAACATCTTTGTCTTCCGCGGGACCTTCGCAAAGCCTACAGCGATGCTTGCTCGAGGAATATTCTACAGAACGATCTACACGACGATATACACGAGCGTACCGGATATTCCGGCTGCTATCGAAGGCATCGAACGATCGCTGGCGCTCGACGGTTCATGCTTTTTCGTAGCCCTCGAACTCGGCAATCAATATTTGAAGCTCGGCAACCGCGAAGGAGCGCTGCGGGCTTATCGAATCTCATACGAAAACGCTCCGCAGACAGACAGCATTTACGATCTGATTGGCGAGCAGGTCCGGCGTGTGGAGAGCGAGCCACTTGAAAACATCACCGCCATCCGAAATCCCGGTATAGAATAGGAAACATTTTTGAGGCTTGAATTATGACAACAACTCCAGGCGAGGGGCGATCGACAATTTCCGACGCTGTCCGCAAGCATAAAGAGTTTCTTTTTCCCGCAGTCGCGACTTATTACCAGGAGCCGCTCGCGCTCGTTAAAGGCGAGGGCGAATATGTGTGGGACGACGCGGGCAATAAATATCTCGATTGCTTTGGCGGTGTGCTGACCGTCAGCGTGGGACACGCTGAGCCGCGAGTGAACAAAGCGTGGATCGACCAGGTCAACACGATCGCACACACCTCGACACTTTACGCGAACGGACCGCAGGGCGACCTCGCCGAGAAGCTCGCTGAGATCACACCGGGCAATTTAAAGAAGTCGTTCTTCACCAGCAGCGGAACCGAGGCGGACGACACTGCGATCCTTGCAGCGAAGCTCGCAACGGGAAATCACGAGGTGGTTGTTCTCCGGCACAGCTACGCGGGACGTTCCGCGACGGCGTTGTCGTCGATCGGCCATTCGACCTGGAAGCCGATGGCTTCGCAGGTCCCGGGATTTGTCCATGCACACGCGCCGTATTGTTACCGATGCCCGTTCAATGCGACGCCGGAGAATTGCGGACTTGCCTGTGCGAACGATGTCGAGGAGTTGATACGCACGACGACGACCGGCGAGATCGCGGCTTTCATGTCCGAGACGATCCTCGGCGTCGGCGGTTTCATCGTTCCGCCGAAGGACTATTTCAAACGCGTGCACGAGATCACGAAAGATCACGGCGGGCTGTTTATCTCCGACGAGGTGCAAACCGCCTGGGGACGTACGGGCGATAAATGGTTCGGCATTGAACACTATGGCGTCGATCCCGACATCATCACATCCGCCAAAGGGATGGGGAACGGCGTGCCCATCGGATGGACGATCGCGACGCCCGAAGTCGCCGACGCGTTTCCCGGTCTGACGTTTTCGACGTTCGGCGGCAATCCTGTCTCGATGGCTGTCGGCCTTGCCGTGATCAAAGTGATCGAGGACGACGACCTTCGGACAAACTGCCGCGTCGTGGGCGACTATTTTCACGAACGGCTTCTTGAGCTGCAGGAAAAATACCCGATCATCGGCGAGGTCCGTGGGATGGGGATCATGCAGGCGATCGAGCTGGTCAAAGATCCAAAAACGAAGGAGCCGCATCCGGAAGCCGTAATGAAAATTTTCGAGGAAACAAA
>JBKKAS010000189.1:0-8401 GCA_046714595.1 Pyrinomonadaceae bacterium
GCCTTTCGGCGGCACGGGCTCGCCACCTTCCTCGGCGGGAAGTCCCATCGGCATTTGCTGCTGCTGCTGTTTCTTCATCATCTCCTGGATCTGCTCTTCAGAAACCGGGGGAACGGTGAAGTCTTCGGGGATCTGAATGTGGTTGCTCGCTACCAGCTCATCGATAACTTGCTTTTCCTTCTCGTCCTCAAGCTTTGAACGAACATAGGTCTTGACCGGCATTTCGCGTCCCATAGGATTCGCCGGGTCTTTGAAGCTGGTCGAGATCAGTATGTGACGAACATCATAGGTCTCGGCCGGCTGGCCCGCCGGGTCTTTGCCTTGGCCCTTTTTCTCGAGCTTCACGATGTGATAGCCGTAATCGGTCTCGACCAACTCCGGTGCGACCTGTCCGGGCTCGAGAGCCAGTGCGGCCTGCTCGAACGCCGGAACCATGCGTCCCTTCGGCGTGTCTGCGTAAAGACCACCTTTCTTTTCTTTGGTCTGAGCATCCATGTTGCCCGGATCATCGGAAAACTCGTTCGCCAGTGCCGCGAAATCTTCGCCGGCTTTCGCCCGATTTAGGATCTCGTCGGCTTTAGCTTTCTTCGCGCCTGTGTCCAGTTCCGGGTGCTCTGCAATGTACTTGGCAACGTCCTCGTCGGTTACTTTGACCTTCTCGGCCATCTTTTCCGAATAGATTTTCGCCAGAAATTGCGCCTGTTGCAGCTTGACCTGAAGGTTTACCTTGTCCTGGAATTCCTTCGGCAGCTCGCCGGCGTAGACCTTGTCCTCGTATTCCTTTTCGTAGATCTCGATCTTTGCAAAGATCTCGCGAGCCTGGGTTTTCTCTTCTTCCGAGATCTCGCGTTCCTTCATCTGCGGATTGCTTTCCTTCAGTAGAGCGACCTTGGTGTCGAGAAATTTTTGAAATGCGATTTCGTTATTTTGGGGACCCAGACCTACTTTGTTCTTGAGCGACGCCCAGAACCCCTGCGGAGCCTGGTCACCCGTTCCCCAGAATGCGTTGATCCGATCTTCGGTAATAAAACCAAACGGGGGCATCGGACCTTTGTCCTTGTTGATCTCCCTGTCGTAATTCACGGCAATTACTTCAGAACTAATGTTTTCCAATTCCTGGCGGTTATTCGGCTCGTTGGTCAAACCGTCCCGCTGGCTCTGGCTGGCAAAAGCGAGAAGCTGTTTCAGATTCTCAAGCTGCTGCTTCTTCATCTCCGGGTCCTCGGCGAATCGCTTCAGTACCATCGGATTGACCTTGGCAACATCTGCCAGCAGCATCTCGACTTCCTCTTTACTTATGCTGTTGAATGAAGCGGCGGAATGGCCGCCGACTTTGTTCTTCCAAACGACCAGGCCGGCACCAATGCCAAGAATGGCAAGCAGTAAAATCAGACCTTTTGTTAAATTACTCAATGTTTCAGATCCTCACTTATAAAAACTCTTTTATCCTCAAAAATGCGAACGGGAATAATATCAAATAAGCCGTTCAGTTCCTAATTCTTAGTCGCGACCAGTTCAATCAAGACACCATTTGCCGACTTTGGGTGAACAAACGCCACTAGGCAGCCCTCGGCGCCGATTCTAGGGGTTTCATCGATTAAACGCACACCCCGGGCCTTTAGTTGCGCAAGTGCTGCCTCAATATCGTCAACCTCAACAGCTATGTGGTGAATTCCGCCGCCGCGCTTTTCGAGAAATTTCGAGATCGGCGAATCTTCGCTTGTCGGTTCCAGCAACTCTATACGGCTTTCGCCGAGCGGTAGCATCGCAACCCTTACTTTCTGATCCTCGACCGTCTCAGTGTGTGTATTTTCAAGCCCGAGCGCATCGCTCCAAAACTTGAGAGCTTCGTCGATACTCGTCGTCGCGATTCCAAGGTGGTTGATATACGGGGGACTGTTAGTCCGTCTTACCAACTCCTCGACCGCGGTATAGAGGTCGGTCTCTTTCGCCGCAACGCGCTCGGCTAATCGCTCGAGCTTCGCTTCCGTACCACTACGGCTGAGTAAGTTTGATAACAACTTCTCTTGCAAAAGCTCGAGCAGGCGCCACCGTGCAACGGCTTGTTTCCTTGTCAAACTCGCATCTCCCTGACTTTGAAAGGCGCGATACGATTCGATGGCTGTGGCGAGGTCTTCGATGCCTTTGTTTTCGGTTGCTACGGTTTTTACGATCGGCGCATTCCAGAAGTCCGGGCGGTGCGCCAACGAAAGCAGGGACTCGAGCTCTTTCTGCGTGCGAAGAACGCCTTCGCGGTCGGCCTTGTTGATCGCGAAAACATCCCCGATCTCCATGATCCCGGCCTTTATCGCCTGAATATCGTCGCCCATTCCCGGAACAAGCACTACCACCGATACATCAGCCGCTTTAACGATCTCGACCTCGTCCTGACCGACACCCACCGTCTCGACTATGACTTTATCGAACCCCGCGGCGTCGAGTATCGCGACCGCGTCGACGGTCGCTCGCGATAGACCTCCGAGGTTTCCCCGGGTTGCCATCGAACGGATAAAAACATTCTTATCGAGTCCGAGCGTCGCCATCCGGATTCGGTCGCCGAGGATCGCGCCGCCGGAGAATGGGCTCGACGGATCGACACAGATGATCCCGACGCGATCGCCGTTGTTTTTGTAAAAGAGCGCAAGCTTATCGACCAGCGAAGACTTTCCCGCACCGGGCGCGCCCGTGATGCCGATGATCGTCGCTCGACCGGTGTGCGGGAAAACCGCCTTCATCAACTCGGACGCGTTGTCAGCGCCGTTTTCGACCGCCGTTATTGACCGAGCGATCGAGCGCGGATCGCCCTGTAGCAGTTTGTCGATGAGGTCAGAGTTGGCCATTAGTTGTTCGTGCGCGCGACGGAACGCATAAGACGCAGGCGATTTCCGAGCCGTTTCATAAGCCGCAATTTTCTCATCATTCACACCAAAATCAAAAAAGGCGAGCCGCGAACGGTTCGCCCGGGAATTGTGATGTACATATCCAGCCTACATCTGGCCTTCGTCCGCCGACGGCCCGTAGATCGAAGGAACGGCGATGTCGTTCAAACGCAGGTAGACTGACAACTGTCCGCGGTGATGGACGATATGGTTCATCACGAACGAGCGCATCACGGCTATCTTCGGCATCGTGAAATAGACCTGCTCGGCGTTACGCATCGTCCAATTCTCCATAAACCTATCGTCCGGCGAGCTTTTCAACGCCGTGATGGCCTCCGCGACGTTCTTGTCCAAAAACTCGACCAGCTCTTCGGTGGTTTTCGGCTCGAACGGTTTGTAATCCATCTTCGAGAAATCGAGCTCGGCGTGCTCCATTGTCGAGGGCGTCCAGCTGAACATTTCGGCAATGTGGCTCGCCAGACGGCCGAATGCCATCGATTTTTCGTGCGGTTTCCAGTCGAACTTCTCCGCGGGTATACGTTCCACGCAGGTGCGCGTGACGGCAGCTTCGTGTTCCATCTCGGCAATTAACGCGGCCGAGATATTGTTAGAACTAACTCCGGTACTTGAACTCATAGACATCTCCTTCGAATTGAAAATTTAGAATGGACGGGAATGATAGCGCAGGTGTTTCACAGATGCAACAAGTCACCCTTGGTAGCAGGGGGCAGAAAGCGCACGAAGCTTAGTTCCCTGCGAGGGGTTGCGTCGCGATAGAAAAAGCTCCCCTCCTGGATAGGAGGGGTGGCAGCAGCTTTCGGCTGACGGGGTGGTAGATTAAATAAACTCTGATTCTTCTTATCTACCACCCCGCCTCGCAAAACCTCGGCACCCCTCCTATCCAGGAGGGGAGTTTTTCGGGCGCAGATTACGCTTTCAATAATTGCTTTGCGATCACCAGCCGCTGGATCTCCGACGTGCCTTCACCGATCGTACAAAGCTTGGAGTCGCGCCAGTATTTTTCCGCCGGGTAATCCTTCGTGTACCCATAACCGCCGTGTATCTGGACCGATTCTTCGGCGACCTTTACTGCGGTCTCGGATGCAAACAGCTTGGCCATTGCCGACTCGCGCGTCGTCTTCCTGCCGGCGTCTTTCATCGCCGCCGCCTGCAGCGTCAAAAGCCGTGCGGCTTCGGTCTGCGTCGCCATGTCGGCCAGCTTGAACTGGATCGCCTGGAACTCCGCGATGGGCCGTCCGAACTGCTGACGTTCTTTCGCATACTTTAAAGCCGCTTCATATGCGCCCTGTGCGATGCCGACCGCGAGGGCAGCGATAGAAATGCGTCCACCGTCGAGGACCTGCATGCACTGCAAGAATCCCTCGCCCTCGTTACCGAGCATGTTTGCGTCGGGTACGTAGCAATCCTCAAAGACAACGGACGCCGTTTCCGACGCCCGCATCCCGAGCTTGTTCTCTTTCTTGTCCGAGCGAAAGCCTTCCATCGACTTGTCAAAGATAAACGCCGAGATGCCGCGATTGCCTTTTGACTTGTCGGTGACCGCAACGGCGACCAGCGTCTCGCACACGATGGCGTGGGTAATGAAATTCTTCGAGCCGTTTACTTTCCAACCGCCGTTTGAACGCGACCCGTTCGTCCGCGTGCCGGCCGAGTCCGAGCCGGCCTGTGATTCGGTCAAGCCCCAGGCGCCGAACGATTCACCGCGTGCGAGCGGGACTAGATACTTCTGTTTCTGCTCCTCGCTGCCGAAAAGGAAAATATGATTCGAGCAGAGCGAATTGTGCGCCGCGACAGATAACGCGACCGATCCGCAGACACGGCTGATCTCTTCGATGATCGTCGCATACTCGACATAGCCCATTCCGGCGCCACCGTATTCCTCGGGGAATAGGACGCCGAGCAGTCCGAGCTCGGCGAGCTTCGGCCGCAATTCTTCGGGGAAATGCTGCGACTCGTCCCATTCCATAACGTGCGGACGGATCTCGCTCTCGGCAAATTCGCGCACGCTGTGCTTGATCTGAAGCTGCTCTTCGTTTAGCTCAAAGTTCATATCGGTAGTGAAATATTATAGTCTTAATCAGTGGTGAGTTGTCAGTGGTCAGTGGTCAGTTGTTGGATAAACTACTATGCGCCGCAAGGGTGTTAAGGTTTGGGAAGCAGAGTTATCATGGCTAGCTGCTGACCACTGACCACCGACCACCGCTTATGCACTGGCAAGAAAACATTCTTACGACGAACGCACAGATCGCGGAGCTTCTGCGTAACACGAAGCGGATCGCAGTGCTTGGCATCAAGCCCGAATCGCATTACTCGCAGCCGGCGTTCTACGTTCCGAAGTACATGCAGAACTCCGGCTTCGAGATCGTGCCGGTGCCGGTTTACTACCCGGACGTGACCGAGATCCTGGGCGAGAAAGTCTATCGCGATCTGCGCGACGTGCCCAGTGAGATCGATATGGTGAACGTCTTTCGACGAGACACGGACATCCCGAAACACGTCGACGAGATCATCGAGGCAAAGCCGAAATCGGTGTGGGTCCAGTTGGGAATTCGGAACGACGCAGCGGCCGAGGCGTTTGCCCGGGCGGGCATCAAGGTCGTGCAGGATCTTTGCCTGATGGTCGAGCACCGCGCGCTTGTTTGACTTGACCACTAAGGCCCTCGACCTCCGCCGGCGTCATCTTCCGGGATCTTCCGACGGGCAATAGTTTGTCAGTGATCGGGCCGATCGCGACACGCTTTAGTTTAACGACCGAGTGCCCGACCGCGTCGAACATTTTCCGGATCTGCTGGTTGTGCCCTTCGTAAAGCGTCACCTCGTACCAACCGTTCTTGTCTGTCGGTGTGAGTATCTTGATATCGGCGGGCGCCGTCTTGAATCCGTCCTCGAGCTTTAGCCCACGGCGCAATTTTCGTATCGCGACCTCGGTCGGCATCCCTTTCGTTTTCACCTGGTAAATTTTCGGGATCGTTTTCGATCCGGCAACCGTGTTCGTGAATTCACCGTCATTCGTCAGGATGATCAAGCCCTCGGTGTTAAAGTCGAGGCGACCGACGGGGTGCAGCTTTCCCATTCCCTTGACGAGATCGGTGACGAGCGGCCGGCGTTCCGGATCCGCCGCGCTCGAGAGATACCCCTTCGGTTTGTTTAGCAGGATGTACGTCTGCTCGCGATCACGCAGCTTGATGTTGATCAGTTTACCGCGAACCTTGATGTGATCGGTCTCGGGGTCGGCTTTCGTGCCAAGCTCGGTAATGACCGTGCCATTGACCGTCACCTCGCCCGCCTTGATCATTTCCTCCGCCGCACGACGCGACGCGATGCCCGCTTGGGCTATAAGCTTTTGTAATCTTTCTTGCACAGAAGAAGTTTAACGCAGAGCTCGCAGAGAACGCAGAGACAGAATAAAAATCTTTCTCTGCGTCCTCTGCGCGCTCTGCGTGAAATTACTCATCCAGCAAGATCTTCGAAGTCTTCAACGGAGGGAAGTTCTGACAGGTCTTTAAGCCCGAACTGGATGAGAAACTCCTTCGACGTGCCGTATTGCATCGGGCGGCCGACGGTTTCCTTGTGGCCTTTTGTGACGATGAGGCGTTTTTCGAGCAGCGTCTTGATCGCGGATGGCGACTGCACGCCCCGGATCTCGAGGATCTCGGGCACGGTGACCGGCTGCTTGTACGCGATGACGGCGAGCGTTTCAAGAGAAGCGAGCGAAAGCTTCGCGCTCGGGCGCGTCTTCAAGAACTTTCGCACATCTTCATGCAGCTCTGTCCGCGTTGCGATCTGCCAGCCGCCCGCTATCTCGCGGATCTGCAGGCCGCTCTCCCGCGCCTGGTATTCCTTCTGCAATTCAACCATCGCTGCCTCGATCGATTCGCGGTCTTCTTCGAGGACCTCGGCAAGGAGCTTCGACGTGATCGGCTCGTCGGCGACGAAAATAAGCGCCTCGACTATCGCGACAAGCTCACCTGTGTTGCGTGAAATCTTTTCAGTTTCCTGTTCCATTAGTAACTGCCTTTAAAATGATATCGCCGAAGGTCGTCTTTTGCGTCAGCCGCACGCCCTCGGTCCGCACGATCTCGAGCACGGCGATGAACGCCGTTACCAGCTCGCGTCTCGAGTGCATCTCTTCGAAAAACTTCAGGATGCTGAGCTCGCCTTCGGCGAATATCCGTTTCTTAAGACTCCTGATCATTTCCGCCAGCGTGATCTCCTCACGCTCGATCTCCATGCGGACCTCGTCTTTGTGGCGAGCCAGGACCTTTTGAAATACCGATACAATGTCGAAGACCGAAGCATTGATCTCTGCGTTTGCGTCGTCCGATTCGATCTTGCCGCGTTGAAAGACAGCCCTCTCCACGGTCGTCTTCTCATACAACATCTCCGCAGCCGCTTTGTACTTCTCGTATTCGAGCAGCCGATCGACGAGTTCCTTGCGCGGATCGTCGAATTCCTCTTCGTCCAGTGCTGACGGATCGCGCGGGAGCAGCATCTTCGACTTGATCTCGATGAGAGTTGCGGCCATCACCAGAAAATCGGCGGCGACCGAGATGTCGAGGCTCTTCATCAGCCTGATGTACTTAACATATTCGTCGGTGATCTTGGCAATGGGAATGTCGAATATGTTGGCCTGTTCTTGCCGGATGAGGAAGAGAAGCAAGTCCAGCGGCCCGGCAAATTCACCGAGCTTGATACCGAGAGCGTCACCAGGTCGGGCTACGATCTCGGCCGTCTCCTTGTTAAAGTCGAAAGTAAATTGTTCGGGCGGTTCCTGCTCCATTAGTTTCCGGGTAATTATACGTGCTTTTTCCTGAATTACCTTTGCTGAGCCCAGTTTTTCTTTGCGACCTCTGCGAGCTTTGCGTGAAAATCCGATCTGAGTCTCACGCAAAGCTCGCTAAGGTCGCAAAGGAAATCTAAGGGATTTCACGGAGGTAGAGGATGAAGTCAATTTTTGGCGGTTCCAGGCCCTCCTCGCGCATTTTCAGGACGATATTTCCTCGATGGATGGAGGAATGTAAAAGGACGTGGGTCAGCAGATCGCGCCAGATGTTTTCGTGCGGCACGCCTTCATTGGTTTTGTATCTCGCCGTCCGCTGGAGAGTCGACTCGTCCGATGCGTTCAATATTCGTTTGTATTTACCGGCTGTCGAAGTCGCGAGCTTCTTGCATTCGTCAATACTCAGGTCGGGCCAAAAATTGAAACCGGTCGAATCTTTCCCTTCGAGCCGCTGGAAGTATTCCAGTTTTGTGATCAGGAGGTGAGCGAGAATCTGCCGCGATCTTTCAGAATTTGCCTTCTCCAGGGCCGCGATCGTTCGACGGTTTGCCCAGTCGTCGTATTCGAACAGCCGGCGCAGATGTTAGATGGTCTCCATCAATCTTTATCGACCGCATGTGCACGAAGCTCATCGAGCGAAACGATCTCCAGCACGGATTCGTGACACGCTTCCAAAATAACCTTCGGTGCCATTCCCGCCTCTAGTGCCTGCTTCCAACGC